>JBLHGN010000067.1:0-14396 GCA_047616325.1 Lentisphaeria bacterium | reverse complement strand
TATTTTATTATGTCTCGGGGCTAGTTTTAGAGCGAAAAAGTTAACTTTAATATGCCGCCTGGTGCGTAGAATGTGGTACGAAGGGGGTGGGTTGTGGAGCTCTGTGGCGACCCTAAGCAGTTTTTGGCGTCACGTTTTTGGTGTTATTCGCTTGGCAGTTATCTACGATTTAGGTAGGGTTCTAGCTCGGTTGCATCCCTAATGTGGAATTGGCCGCGGAGTGCTGTCTCAGTAAAACGCGCATTCTGCGCATTTTCTGGATTTGCAAATATAGTTGAGATTTCATTTTCAGAGCCAGTTCAACAACTTACCGTCATCGGTTTTACACCTTACTCTCTTTACCTCGGTTACTTGTATTGAAGTTGGCGCCCGTTTGCGGGCGTGAACTAGCTAGCGCTGATCCATAAATAGGAATCTACTGGGTGCAGTTTAAGCAGCCATCTCTACATCACTAGATGCAGTTGTTTGCAGTAAACAAACGCCTGTATCTTGTGATGTAAATCTGTCCATTTCTATTTCCCTTTACGACGAGCCATTTATGGGCCTAGCTATTGGCCAAAAATATCAGCAGCGCTTTTTGCGCATGCAAACGATTTTCAGCTTCTTCCCACGCTACTGAACGGTTTTCGTCTTCGAGCAGGTCGGCGCTTACTTCTTCGCCTCGGTGGGCGGGTAGGCAGTGCATAAACAGCGCATCGCGGTGAGCGTAGGTCATCAGCTCGTGATTCACCTCAAAACCTGAAAATTTGTTGAGACGCTCTTTTTGTTCGTCTTCCTGGCCCATGCTGGCCCAAACATCAGTGGCAATCCAGTCCGCATCTTTTACAGCATCTTGGGGCTGGTGGAATAGTTGAACCCTATCTTTATTGGCTTTTAGTAGGGCCTCATCGGGTTCAAAGCCTTTCGGGCAGGCTATTTTAAGTTCAAAATCCCATTGGCGGGCGGCATTAATGTAGGAGTTGCACATATTGTTGCCGTCGCCCACCCAAGTCACCGTTTTACCCTGTGGGCTGCCCCGTAACTCTACGTAGGTTTGTACGTCGGCAAGCAGTTGGCAGGGGTGATAGCTATCGGTGAGTGCGTTGATGACGGGCACTTTCGAGTACTCGGCAAAGCGTTCAACAACCGAGTGATGAAAGGTGCGAATCATAATTAAATCCACCATGCGCGACAGCACGCGTGCAGAGTCTTCTACCGGTTCGCCTCTACCTAGCTGCGTGTCGCGCGGAGACAAGAATATAGAGCCGCCGCCCAATTGCAACATGCCCACTTCAAACGAAACGCGTGTGCGAGTGGAGGGTTTTTCGAAGATCTTTCCTAGCACCTTGTGGCGCAATAGCTCTGGTGTATTGCCCGCTTTTAGCTCGCGTTTAATGCGTATGGCTTCGTCAATCACGTTGTTCAATTCGCCCGGCGATAAGTCCAGCAGGGTTAAAAAATCTCGTTTTTTCATAATGGTATAGCCGTTGAGTGAATTCAGTCTGCGCCAATAATGTGCAGACGTATTGCAAACGTAGGGTGTGGTTGCGTCATAATCTAAGCCAAAAAATACCGTCGCGTCATTCCCATAAAAATTCATTAACAATGGCGCTCACAATGCTTACAATTTCCGCGGCCTGGTTGTCGTCAAGAATAAAGGGAGGTAGTAAGCGAATAGTGTTTCCCGCCGTAACGTTGATCAATAAGCCCTTGGATGTGGCGATAGAGACCAGCTCACCACAAGGGCGATCCAGCTCTATGCCGATCATCAAACCCATGCCACGAATATCGGTCACCGAGGGGTGATCTGCCAATGCATTTTTAAGCCCTAGCAGCATATCCTTACCCAGCAGACCGGCTCTATCGATAATTCCGCTGCTTCGCAATTCGTTAACTACGGCTAAACCTGCATTGGTGGCGAGCGGGTTGCCGCCAAATGTTGAGCCGTGATTGCCCTGTTGCAGAACTTCGGCCGCTTTGCCGCGCGCCAAACATGCGCCAATAGGTACACCGTTACCTAAGCCTTTAGCTGTGGTGACCACGTCGGGCAATAGTCCATAGTGTTGGTAGGCAAAGTATTTGCCTGTGCGACCGTTGCCCGTCTGAATCTCATCGAGTATTAGCAGCCAGTCGTGTTCATCGCAGAGCTGGCGCAGTTGGCTAAGATACTCCGGCGAGGGCACGTTGACGCCTCCTTCACCCTGAATAGGTTCCACCATAATGGCCACTGTATTGTCTGTGGCGGCTTCTTTGATTGCGTCAATACTGTTGAACGCTGCGTGGCTAAACCCCGATAACAGTGGGAAAAAGCCCTGCTTGACCTTGTCGTTGCCGGTAGCTGAAAGCGTTGCCATGG
The DNA here is from genome assembly GCA_047616325.1 of Lentisphaeria bacterium. GTDB lineage: Bacteria > Pseudomonadota > Gammaproteobacteria > Pseudomonadales > Cellvibrionaceae > JBLHGN01. Next base: position 12,061 of record JBLHGN010000067.1, on the reverse strand, counting down.
TGCGGCCGTGGAAGCTCTTGTCGGCGGTAATAACTTCGGGCGAGGTGATGCCCTTTTGCTGGCCATATTTGCGCGCAATTTTTAGTGCCGCTTCATTGGCCTCGGCGCCTGAATTGGAAAAAAACACTTTGTCCATGCCGGAGACATCAATCAGTGCCTGCCCCAGCTTGAATTGGGGCTCAATCATGTACAGGTTCGAGCAGTGTATTAAGGTATGCGCTTGGTCGCAGATCGCCTTGGTAACGGCTGGGTGGCTGTAACCTAGACCGCATACGGCAATACCTGAAATACCATCGATATAGCGGCGACCTTCAGAATCCCACACGTACACGCCTTCGCCCTTAACAAGAGTAATATCTCTGGTTCCGTATGTATTCATAATTGGTGAACCCGTCATTGCGCTAATATGCTCCCAAGGTGGGTCTTAAAAAATAAGGTTTAAAAAAGGTGAGCATCAAAAATAAATGCAGAGAGGTATTGCTCGCCCCAAAATACAACTAGGCAGCGAATTGCTGCCTAGTTGTGTCTCATTCTATAAATAAAAAGTATTTTATAAAAGTACTAGTCTTAAAAAAGACATCTACTTATCCTAGCGCTTTAACTGCGGTACAATGCAGAATGCCTGACTAATTTGCTGGGTTTTAGCTGGTATTGAGTCATTAAGCTCTGCTGTACAAGCCAACTTTTCATTTTTTTAACCATTATCACCGTAATAAAGCATTCGAGGTAGACACAACCATGGACATCGTGGACACGATCAAAAAACAAATCGAAGACAACACCGTTATCCTTTATATGAAAGGCTCCCCCAATGCCCCGCAGTGTGGCTTCTCTCAGCGAGCATCGCAAGCGGTAATGGCCTGTGGCCAGCGCTTTGCCTTTGTCGATATTCTGACTAACCCTGAAATTCGCACAAATCTTCCCAAATATGCTAATTGGCCCACGTTTCCTCAGTTGTGGGTTGGCGGGGAACTTGTCGGTGGCTGCGATATCATTGCTGATATGCACGAAAAGGGAGAGCTAAAAACCTTAATCGAAGCCTCCGTTCCGCCTGCCGAATAAACGCACTCCGCCACTTTATCTTCTGTAGACAGGTCCAGTGTCTATAGGCTCCTCTCGGTTTTCCTTCTCTATTTAGTCGTCGGCCATTTGTTGGTCGATGACTTTATGCTGTAAAATCTCCAGATACAAATGATTGCTATATGGTAGTTGATAATCATTATCATTTAGAGTAAGGTGCAGTCCTTAGCTGAGAAAAGTCGCTGGGGCGCGCCATTACTAGTTGTGCGGCCCAGAGTAAATCTAAATCTAAATCTAATTATGAGGATCCCATGAAGCACTCTTTTGGTTTTACATCTTGCTTGGCCCTGGCAGGCCTACTTTGCGCGCCACTCACGGCATTTTCGGCACCTACAAGCGAACAAATGTGGGAAATCATACAAAAGCAACAGGCTGAAATTGAGCAGCTGAAGCAGGAACAGCAAAACACCTCGAATGCGGTGGCGGAAACTGACAAAAAGGTAGAGGCTACTGCGGATGTGCTCGAATCCACCGGCGCTACAGCCGTATCTTCTAAAAAATTAGAGTGGGCCGAAAAGACCAAAATCGGCGGTTACGCCGAAATACACTACAATAACTTTGACAATGCTGATAATGAGATTGACGCCCATAGATTTGTGTTTTTCATGGGGCATGAGTTCTCCGATAGTGTGCGTATGTTTTCTGAGTTTGAGCTGGAGCACAGCATTGCGGCAGACGGAAAAAAGGGCGAAGTGGAGCTAGAGCAGGCTTACATTGAATGGAGTTACGCCAACAAACACGCCTTGGTGGCCGGTCTGTACTTGGTACCCGTCGGTATCCTCAACGAAACCCATGAGCCCAATACGTTTTATGGCGTTGAACGCAATTTGGTCGAAAAAAAGATCATTCCTGTAACGTGGTGGGAATCGGGGTTGATGTTTAAGGGAGAATTGGCCCCAGGCCTAAGCTACGATGTGGCCTTGCACAGCGGGTTGAGTGGGTCTGTATTGAATGAATCAGAAGAGTATGATTTGAGTATTCGCAGCGGCCGTCAAAAGTCATCTGAAGCGACCGCCAACGACCTCGCCTACACGGGCCGAATTAAATATACCGGCATTGCCGGGCTAGAGTTGGCCGCCACGGTTCAATACCAAGAAGATATTACTCAGGGGCTGGGAATAGGATCGGAAGTTTCTGACACGGCCTCCCCCGCCACGCTGCTTGAAACTCATGTAATTTACCACGCGGGGATGTTTGGGGTGCGTGCACTCTATACTAGCTGGAATGTAAGTGGTGATTATGCAAAGTCGATATCGCGCGATGAACAGACGGGCTGGTATGTTGAGCCAACGATAAAACCGTTTGAGAAAATAGGCTTTTTTGCCCGCTACAGCGAGTGGGATAATTCGGTAGGCGGAGCTGACAGTAAAAACCAGGTTGTCGATATTGGCTTTAATTATTGGCTAACCCCCGAAGTAGTGTTCAAGGCTGATTATCAAGACGCCAGCGACTACAACGACAACAACAGTTATAATCTAGGTGTCGGTTGGTCTTTTTAATCTTCGAAGGCTCAAGTCAGTATTAATCTTGTGCCTATTTAATAAGCCTGGAAAGAAAGCCCGTCCTGGTGGTGGGCTTTCTGGTACTGAATCACGTCGTATCGTCGACCTCAGAATGTGGGCTTAACGTGCTAGTAAAAGTGAAATGCCCGTGAATTTTTTTTTACCCTTACACATATTTCTGATGTTTATCTCAGTATTCACGCTGTCTGCTTCGACTCACGCTGAAACGCTGAAAAGTCGCAACGATTTCCTGCGATCTTACTTTACCGAAGATGCTCAAACTTCAATAATGGGTACGCTGTGGGTAGACGACGAGCTGCGACAGAGCGCTTTTAAAAATCTTGATTACCGTTTTTCTCAATTGCGCGTTCGCTATTGGGGTCAGGGAAGTCGCACAGCATGGATACTTGACGAGGTGGGCAAAGAGCAACCCATCACTATAGGCGTGGTAGTGGACGGCAACAGTATTACTGCCGTTGAAATTCTCGAATACCGCGAGAGCCGAGGTGCTGAAGTAAAATACAACTTTTTTACCGATCAATTTAAGTCGCTGCAACTGAAAAAAAACAAAAACAATCTCCGCTTAAATCAATCAATCGACGGTATTACGGGCGCCACGCTCTCTGTGCGGGCAGTTAAAAAAGTAGCAACACTAGCGCTGTATTTACATAAGTTGACGCCCTATTCTCAACATGCTGCAACCACGCCGACTATCACCAGCCTAAGTCGCACTTCCGTCAATGACAAAAATTAGCTATGGCAAAAACTAGTCTAAGGCGTCACATAGTGCGTTGGCACAAGCGACTGGGTATTACTAGCGCCATTTTTGTCGTCTTACTTGCCGCCACCGGCATGCTGCTTAATCATACCTATCGATTGCAATTGGGTGAGACCTACGTCAGCAACCCTTGGGTATTGGATTTTTACAACGTTGAAGCGAGTACATCAACGTTACCCTCTTCAATGCCATTGGGGGAGCGCTGGGTAACGGTGGCATCGGCCAGCATTTTTTTTGACACAGTGGCGGTTGGTGAGTGCAAGGGCCATTTTTTGGGTGCCGTGGCGTTTGCCTCCTATTGGGCGACAGTGTGTCAGGAGTATATTTACCTTTTCACCAATGAAGGCCAATTAATAGAAAAAATTGAGCGCGCTCCCGAACTTATTTCTCCTGTGCTCAATGTGGGAATCTGTGATGCAAAGTTGTGTTTAAAGACCGAGCGAGAGATTTTTCAAATAAATTTGGATACTCTGCACTGGCAGCAGTATGACCTCAACGCTGTATTTGAAAGCGCTCAACCGATTACTTGGCTCACACCTGAATATGCACCAGAACATATTCGCAAAGCAATCGCTTATAATGTCGCCAGTCGCGTAATTACATGGGAAAAAGTAGTGCTAGATATTCATTCGGGGCGGTTTATGGGTTCTTTGGGACCGCTTGTTTTGGATGTGTTCGCCATTATTTTTATAATAATGGCTGCCACTGGCGTGTATATGTGGTTCAAGCTATCTCGTAACAGCAAAAGATAAGGTATCTTCTTTTACCGTACACTACTCATCAAGCCCTTATTTGGGCTATCATTCCGCGTGTTTTGATTTGCTCACGTGCATGTGTTGTTATATTCCCTAACGGATTGTCAGGCTATCTAGTAGTGAATCTAGTAGTAGATCCAGTAAGCAATCCAGCAGTCAATCGTTGCAGCGTGTATTATTTACATGGCAAGCTATTGAATGTCGACGACGATCACGTAGTCGCCTCTTGTTTTTAGAATAATCGTTCTCTAGTTTCTGCACATATTTGGTAGGTGTTAATGTCGGTAGAAATTCCTGGATACAAGATCATTCGCATTCTTGGAAAAGGTGGAATGGCGACCGTGTATCTGGCGGAGCAAGATGTTTTTGAACGCGAGATTGCGCTCAAGGTTATGTCGAGAGTGCTTGACGAAGATTCAAATTTTGGTCAGCGATTTTTTCGCGAGGCGCGCATAGTCAGCAAGCTTGTTCACCCCAATATTGTCACTGTTCACGACGTAGGCAAGCACGATGGTCATCTCTATCTTTCAATGGAATACATCGATGGCAGGGATTTAAAATATGTTCATCCCAGCCTAAACCTCAGGCAAAAAATTTGCGCCGTGCGAGACGTTGCTAAAGCACTCGATTACGCTGGTTCAAAAGGGTATGTCCATCGCGATATAAAACCAGAAAACATCATGTTGCACAGCTCTGATGGTCGAGCTGTATTGATGGATTTCGGTATTGCGCGCGCCGTCGAATCCGATACCTCGGTGACCCAAGTGGGTACGGCCATCGGAACCCCTCACTATATGAGCCCGGAACAAGCTAAAGGTCGGGCTGTAGATAATCGTTCGGATATATATAGCCTCGGTGTTGTATTCTATTTTTTACTCGCTGGAAAAGTACCTTTTGATGGCGAATCGGCCGTGGCCATAGGCATTAAACATATCACCGAGCTGCCGCCCTTATTGCCAAATGGTTTTGAGGGCTTGCAGCCAATTCTCGATACCATGCTCGCAAAAGATGTAAAAAATCGCTATCAAACGGCAAAAGACTTGATTAGAGATTTAGGCGACCTCGATGTCACGCTTTTAGAGCATACGATAGACATTGCCAAACAACAGACTAGGCAGCAGCACGCCGCTGGCACTGAAACTCCCGCATTGTTGAGTCATGTAGGCGATGTGCATGCAGAGGAGTTCGAGTTGGGTGAAGACGAATGCCCAAGCCTCGATCAATTCCCTCTCTATGAAGACGAAGATACTCATATTCGAGAGCGCACACCGGTATTGCCTTGGTTCCTTGCCATGAGCTTTGTTGTCGCTGTGTTTGTCAGTTTTATCCACATTAAAAACCCTCAATTGGCTTCACCTTGGTTGGAAAAAGCAAAACATGGCATAGGAGAGATGCAAGAAAAAATCCAACATTTTATCGATGCCCGTGGCGATAAAAAATCTATTGAAATTCAGAATGACGAAACTAACGGCGCGGGTCTATCTGCTGGCGATGAACCCAAACAGCCCGGTGATGTCAGCGTAGGGGCGCAAACACAGCAATTACCTGCATCTGATAGCTCTTTCGATGGCTCCTTTGTTAGCCCCTCCGAAACCGTTTCAGATGCGCGTACTGCTAAACTGACAGCGCAACAAATTGGTTCGACCCTCGACCCTGAATCGGCAAAACTACTCACTGGATTATTGAAAAAATTTTCACGTTTGCAAGACGCCTATGCCTTGGATTCTATACACCTGGCCGAATTGGTGGCGACTTATCGTGAAGTTATGGTTATCGCGCCAGCCGAACACCCTGCGCACGTGGCGTTTGTTTCGTTGCGCGAAGAAGAATTTGGCCAAGCTTTAGCCCTTGGAGAAAAAAGTGGCGGTACGCATTCGTTTGAAAGTCGCTTTGAGCAACTGCATATGTTGTTCCCTGAGGTGGAACAAGAGGTTTACGATAACATTGTAGCGGCAGGAAAAAGGCTTAAAAAAATTCTCAATTTGAATCTGGAGGCGCAGGCATATTTACTACAAAATAACCTTACCCAGCCAGCACAAAGAAATGCATTTGCCAGCTATCAAAAAGTATTAGCGCTCGATTCGGAAAATATTGAAGCCTTGGCGGGTTTGCAAGCAATAGCTGAAAAATTATATCAGTTGGCGCTTAAAAAGCAGCAGCGAAACGATCGGCAAGGTGCCTTGCAAACACTGGACAAAGCATTGGAGCTTTATCCGCAAAACGAACAGGCGCAGGCTTTAAAAAACAAAATTAGTAGAGCTACGGCACAACAAAAAAAAATACGTGAGTTAATAAGTGGCGCTAACCAAAAAATTGATCGCGGCCAGCTTTTTACGCCCAGAAAGTTGGCGGCCTATTACGATTATCAGCAGGTGCTTGCGCTAGAGCCCAATAATACCCGTGCAAAAGAGGGAGTTGATCGAGTAGTAGACGCCTTATCGTCAAAGGTATGGCAGTTGGTTTCGGCAGAGCAGTTTTTGCAGGCTAAAGAATTTATGCAGGCACCACTTGCCGAGCTGCCCGAGCACCCGCGAGTGCATTCGTTGTCGTTGGCCTTAGACGAAGTGATTGGGGAAAAAGTTCTCGATCTACAACCGCGCATTGGCGCTATGGTTGTAAAAGGCGACGCTATTGCTGATGTGGTAGTGGACGAGGTAACACCATTTTCTGCAGATCGTAGTATTTATATTGGATTTCGCTACAAAAACTTTCAAAGTACAACAACCGTTGTTCAGGCAGTATTATTAGATGGTGCCGGACAGTTACAAATTGCACAGGTGCCGGTGGTGGTGGAAGGGCAGCAGGGTTTATCTATCTTTCAAATAGATAGACCGGTAGAGGGCTTTTCTGTTGGCAGCTACACCATTGAATTACGCTTAGGGCAAGAAACTTTGCGTTCGTTAGTATTTAATGTTAAAGGCGCTAATTAGTGCCTATTCATTCAAGTTTAAAATAGGTTTATCCATGCGACTAAAAATCATTGTTGCCAGTGCTTGCGTAATTTTAGCAGCATGTCAGGGTCCGCCAGATATCAAGCAGCTAGAAAATGAAAAGGGGGCACTGGATGCCCAACTGTTTACCGCTACCGTAAATGCCAGTGATTTACGGGCTGAAAAGCAAGCTTTGGCCGCAGATAACGCCGAATTAAAACGTGTTATGGCCATTCTGGGTGCCGAAAAAAACATCGCGAGTTGAAGAATCGTCCGAGCTTCGCTTGCGCATTCGCACATTATCCAAGCGCAAATAGACAGCCTTAAAGAGTTTCTGGTGGAGGGCGATCTACTCGACTATATTGGAGGTGAGTTATTTGCCCGTGCAGAGTCCGATGACGAAGCGGCACTTTTGGTGGACTTTGCTCGTCCCATCCCGCGGCGAGGCGCGCTTATTGGTGTGGGCGGTTTTTTTATAGCGCCAACAGGGCTAACGGTTAGTGTGATGCGTCCGGTGGGTGACCGCTATTTAGTGATTTGGCAGAGCCCACTTATCGAAATTGAAGATGCCGGGGAGCAACGTGAGCGTTTTTCCAACCCTGTAGGCGTGGAAGAAAAAGATGTTATCGGCTACGATTTTAGTACTTCTGTAAAAGTCAGCTTCGATAGCGGTACGGGCAATAAGTTGTACTTACAGAGAAGTTTACCGCTAGGGGCGATGATTGATCCATCGTCATTCAAGTGGGAAAAAGACAAGCGTTCCTACCCTCTGGGCGCCTTTGCTATTTTGGAGTGAAGCCTAAGAACTTGCTGGTAATGTTTGATTGTAAAAAAGGCGACTATAAGAGTCGCCTTTTTTACAATCACAGGTTTGCAATACACACCAGGGCAACTAAACCCTAAGCGTTCATTTTAGACTGTAGGTAATTTTCCAGGCCAACTTTGTCGATTAAGCCAATCTGAGTTTCAATCCAGTCCACGTGTTCTTCTTCATTGTCGAGAATTTTTTGGAACAAGTCTCGGGAAACATAGTCGCGCACACTCTCGCAGTATTCGATGGCGTCTCTTAAGTCGGGTATGGCGATTAGTTCCAGCTTCAGGTCGCATTGGAGCATTTCTTTGGTATTTTCGCCAATGTGCAGTTTGCCAAGGTGTTGTAGGTTTGGCAGTCCTTCGAGAAACAAAATGCGCTCAATTAGCATATCGGCATGCTGCATTTCTTCGATGGATTCTTTGTGCTCATAATCGGCAAGTTCTTTTAGCCCCCAATCTTTGTACATGCGCGAGTGCAAAAAATATTGATTGATGGCGACCAGCTCATTGGCCAATACCGTGTTTAAAAATTCAATGACCTTTGCGTCACCTTTCATGCGTTTCTCCCGGGGAAAGTAATTGCTTGCGGGGCCGAATGCTGCATACGACCGAATGGGGGGATTCTGGCCCGTAGGCCTGGGGCTGTCAATTAGCGATGTTTGGAATTTGGTGCTTGAGGCAAAGAAAGACGCACAGCGGTGCACTTGTGACTGAAATTAGCGCTAGTAAAGAAATCGGCTTAATTTATTAGGATTAAAGAAAGGGAAGGTAGCGCCTAGGCGACTTCGAAAAACAATCCAGCTCTGGAGGTATCTTCAAGTGTAGCCTTGATAAGGTCGCGGGTATCGCAATTGCATTTTCCGCACTGGGTGCCCACGCCCAATTCTTCGCGCACTGCCCGCAGGCTCTCGGCTCCAGAATTTACAGCATCGCGAATTTGCGAATCGGTAATGCCTTTACATAGACATACGTACATGGTTCTAAAGCTCAAAAGTGTTATGGTTTGATATGTTAAAGTTAATGCAAATACGAATGATTGTCAATTATATTTAAGGTTTTTGATTGTTATTTGTTCAGGTTAAAGTGTTTTATTGTGAAACCTAGGTGGTACTTTAAGAAAAGCTATAAGCCTTATGTGCAAAATCAATGGGGTTCAGTAAAGGGGGGGGGTATGATACTCTCGCCGAGTTCGTGGCGATTTATCTTGGTCAATGTGCCATTGTGATTTGGATTGAAGCGAAGAACGCTTTTCTGGGTCGGTTAAGGCCGTTGAGGCACAAGTGAGATATAGCGTTCGAACCTAACATTTTTTTTGTTGAAACTACTTAATTGAGAGGAGATATTATGGGCGTATTAGTTGGAAAACCAGCTCCAGACTTTACCGCACCAGCTGTTTTAGGCAATGGTGAAATCGTAGATGAATTTAACTTTGCCGAGGCAACAAAAGGCAAAAAGGCGGTAGTTTTTTTCTACCCTTTAGACTTCACTTTTGTATGCCCTAGCGAGTTGTTGGCCTTTGATCACCGTATTGCCGAGTTTGAAAAGCGTAACACCGTGGTATTGGGCGTCTCTATCGATTCGCATTTTTCTCACAATGCTTGGCGCAACACCGCCATTAATGACGGCGGCATAGGTCCAGTAAACTATACCTTGGTAGCCGATATGACTCACGCCATATGTAAGGCCTACGATGTTGAATCGGAAGGTGGTGTAGCGTATCGCGGCTCTTTCTTGATCGACGAAGAAGGTTTGGTGCGTCATCAAGTGGTCAATGACCTACCTCTCGGGCGCAATGTCGATGAAATGTTACGTATGGTCGATGCCTTGGCCTTCCATCAAGAGCACGGTGAAGTGTGCCCTGCAGGCTGGAAAGATGGTGACAAAGGTATGGACGCATCACCCGCTGGTGTTGCCAAGTACCTGTCAGAGAATGCCGATCAGCTTTAATTGGTGTGTTTATATCTCTTCCCTGCCTAGGGCGAGAGCAAATAAAAAGCCCCGTTTGTGCAAGCAAACGGGGCTTTTTAGTGTTTTAGCATTTATTTATCACTGTCGGGTGCGCTGGTTGAGGTCTCTTCGGCTTCTACCGGCGGCAGCGGCCAGCCTCCCAGCTCTTGCCAGCGATTTACGATAACGCAAAATAAGTCGGCGGTCTTTTCTGCATCATAGGCGGCTGAGTGAGCCGCTTTATTACAGAAATCGAAGCCGGCAATTTGACAGGTGCGTGCGAGCACTGTGTGGCCGAACGCGAGCCCGGATAGAGTGGCCGTATCGAAGCAGGAGAAGGGGTGGAAGGGGTTGCGCTTGATGTCGCAGCGGGCAACAGCGGCGTTGATAAACCCCAAATCGAAATGGGCGTTGTGGCCTACCAAAACAGCGCGATTGCAACTGTGTTCTTTTATTTCTTTACGGATGGCTTGAAAAATTTCGCTCATAGCGTGAAGTTCTGGAACCGACTGGCGAGCTTCGTCTTCGAGGTCGATGCCAGTAAAGTCTAGCGCCGACTGCTCTATGTTGGCTCCTTCGAATGGATCTACGTGAAAATCGTAGGTTTTGTCCCGTACTAACAAGCCCTGATCGTTCATTCTTACAGTCACTGCTGCAATTTCCAGCATGGCGTCGGTGGCGCAATTAAAGCCGCCGGTTTCTACGTCGATAATAACGGGTAAAAAGCCTCGAAAGCGCTGAGCGATAGGGGCTTTTGTTGGTGTAAGTGTGTCATTTTTTTGTTGCACAATGAATTCCAGCCGAAATGTCTCGGCATTAGTAAATGTTTGCTTGCTCTATATTTTTCTTGCGCTAATCTCGACTGCCTTAGGGGTGTCTTACACTCCATTGCAATGCTTCACCTGCATGTACAGGCACGATTACATCGTCGCCAAAATCGAAGGAAGTGGGCACCTGCCAGGCCTTCCTTTGCAGGGTAACTTGAGAGGTGTTGCGTTCTAGCTGGTAGAAGTCTGGCCCGTAAAAACTGGCAAAGGCTTCAAGTTTGTCCAGTGCGTCGGCCTGCTCAAATACCTGTGCGTAGAAAGCGAGCGCGGCAAACGCGGTATAACTGCCAGCGCAGCCGCAGGCGGCTTCTTTTTTACTGCGCGCATGTGGGGCAGAATCGGTGCCTAAGAAAAATTTTGGATTGCCGCTGGTGGCGGCACTAATTAATGCGCTTTGATGTTTGCCTCGCTTAAGTATGGGTAGGCAGTATAGGTGGGGACGAATGCCTCCGGCGAGCATATGGTTGCGATTGTACAGCAGGTGGTGCGCGGTAATGGTTGCCGCCACTGCAGGGCCCGCACCGCTAACAAAGTCTACTGCTTCTTGTGTTGTTATGTGCTCCAACACAACCTTCAGTGCGGGAAACCGTGCGATTAGCGGTATAAGCGTGCGCGCAATAAACGTTGCTTCGCGGTCAAAAATGTCGATAGCCGCATCGGTCACTTCACCGTGAATAAGCAGGGGCATATTGTGCTTTTGCATAGCCTCTAGTGCGCCATATATTTTCTCTATGGAGGTAACGCCGGAGTCTGAATTAGTGGTAGCGCCAGCCGGGTATAGCTTGCACGCCACCACACCAGCAGCATGGGCTTGGGTAATGGTGGCGGCATCGCTAAGGTCGGTGAGGTACAGCACCATCAAGGGGTCAAAGGTGCATTCCGAAGGTATTTGGTCGACGATTCTGGCTTTGTAAGCCAGGGCCTCAGCGGCGTTAGTAACTGGCGGTACTAGGTTGGGCATAATAATGGCGCGAGCAAACTCGCGCGCTGCGTGCGGTACCGTGTAGGCCAGTGAGGCGCCGTCCCGCAAATGAATATGCCAATCGTCGGGAGCGGTAAGTGTTAATTCGGTTACCTGGGCTGGGGGTGTTTCGGGCATGGCACTTTGGTCCGCATTACGCGCAATATACGCAGGTTTTGATGAAAGATGGGGTCGCAATCGAGCCGGCTATGCTACCCGAAAATACGTCCGCATGCACTTACCAACATGCCTGAGATGGGGGTAAAGATTCCATCATTACAGCCGATAACCTAGCTAGTGCCCGTCCATAAATGGCTCGTCGCGAGGGGGAGTTAAAATGAACAGATTTGCATTGCTAGATACAGGCGTTTGCTTATTGCAAGCCACACCATCTAGAGGTGTGAAGGTGGCCGTTCTAATTGCACCGAAGTAGAGTCCTATTTATGGATGGGCACTAGTTATACCATG
>JBLHGN010000066.1:0-14662 GCA_047616325.1 Lentisphaeria bacterium | reverse complement strand
CGGTGACTCTGAATAATCACGTGGCCGCTTTTGTCTTCTCTTCCTGCTCGTCCTGAAACCTGTGTTATCAGCTGGCCCATTTGCTCTAGACCGCGAAAGTCGGGGCTCAGTAGGCCTTGGTCCGCATCGACGATAATGACCAAAGTTAGGTTGGGCAGATGATGCCCTTTGGCTAGCATCTGCGTACCGACAAGAATGCACGCTTCATTTTTTGTGGTAATGCTCAACTGTTTTTCCATACCCTGCTTGGTGCGGGTTGAATCTCTGTCGACCCGAATTACCGGCGTTAGCGGAAATCGATCTTTTAGTAGTTGCTCGGCCTGTTCCGTACCCAGGCCAAGCATGTTGAACTCCGTTGCTTGGCAGTTGGGGCAGTTGCGAGGCAAGGATTGCTGCCTATCACAGTGGTGACAACGCAAATGGCGAGGATTGTGGTGTACTGTCATGCGAGTGTCGCAAGAGCTGCAGTCGGCGCTCCAGCCACAGCTGTGGCAGATGAGCGAGGGCGCGTAACCTCTTCGGTTTATGAATACCAGCGTTTGTTCCTTTCTTGCTATGGCGCCACTTAGTTCGTCCAGTGAGGTTTGTGTGAGGCCGGCAAAGGTCTGAGCCTGCCTTAAATCGGCCGTTTGCTGGGCTGGAGATTTTGCATTTCCAGCCCGCAGCAGGAGCTGCAAATGTTGATATTTTTGGGTTAAAGCGTTTTGCAGGCTTTCGAAGGAGGGGGTGGCGCTGCCCAGTACCACGGGAATGTTGAGCTGGTGTGCGCGATAAATTGAGATGTCTCGAGCGGAGTATCTGAATCCATCCTGCTGCTTAAATGATCGGTCGTGCTCTTCATCTATGATAATTAGGCCTAGGTTATGCATTGGGGTTAGAGACGCGAGGCGAGTGCCAATAATGATTTTGGCATCGCCATTGCGCGCACTTATCCAGTTTGCTTCGCGCTCCCCCGCACTAACGTTGGAATGTAATTCGGCTATTGGAACGCTGAATCTTTTGCGAAAACGGGCTAGGGTTTGCGGGGTTAGGCCAATTTCGGGTATGAGCACTAAGGCTTGTTTGCCCGCTTGCAGCACTCGGGCAATAATGTGCAGATAGACCTCGGTTTTGCCGCTGCCGGTGGCGCCTTCAAGCAGGTAAGTCGCATATTTGTGGTAGCGGATCTGGTTGACGGCGATTTCTTGTTCAGAGTTAAGGGTCAGTTGAGCTTCCATTAAAAGCGGGGCTAGATCTTTTGGGCTATTTTCAGTGTCGACTTCTTCTGGGATATGCTCTTCCCGCACCACAATACCTTTCGTCTCCAGTGCTTTTAGTGTGGCTTGAGTGACTTGCAGCGCTTCCAAGTTGCTGGGGAAAAGCTTGCCATGTTCGAGCAAATATTGGTGAATGGCATATTGTTTTTTTGCGCGCTTGAGGGATAGTGGCCCAAGCCCCTTCCCCTCTGAAGTTAGCACCCAAGCCCAGGCTTTGTTTAGTGTTCTACCCTCCCGTAGGTTCTTTGGCAACGCGGCGTGAATTACTTCGCCAATGGGGTGATGGTAGTATTGGGCGGCCCAAACGCACAGTGCGAGAAGCTCACTGGGGATAATGGCGTGCGTGTCGATGAGTTCAGTAATGGGTTTTATTTTCGTTTTATCGTAATCGCTGCTGGACGATATCTCGGTAATTATCCCTATGAGCACCCTGGGGCCAAAATTAACCCTCACGCGAGCGCCAGGTTTGGGCTGAATGAGGTCTTCATGGCTAAAGCAATAGCTAAAGGTATCGCGCAGGGGCAGCGGTAGGGCGATCTTAAGAAAAAGGGTTTGAGGCATTTATGTTCAAATTGGTGGATTTAAAGTCTAGTTTGTTAGCGCGGCCGAGTATTGACACTTGCGCTAACGCTTGTTTGTGTCTAGTATGCGCGCACTGTTTTTACAGCCCGATACATTAATAGCGTATGGTGCTCGGCGCAAGATCGAGTGGCGATACTCAGCAAAATAGTGAGGCAAGTTATGCAAGCGGATATTCAACCCAAATATGGCAAAATGACAGCGACCTGTAGTTGCGGCAACGTGATAGAGACTCGTTCTACAGCGATTACAGATATTCATATCGATGTGTGTTCACAGTGTCACCCATTCTATACTGGTAAGCAAAAAACGGCTGATACTGGTGGTCGAATCGACCGCTTTAACAAGCGTTTTACGCGTCGTTCATCGAACTAAAAACCGTTTTCTATTAAAAAGCCGGGTTATCCCGGCTTTTTTGTGCCGCCAATTTGGCTCTTTCTCCATTTTTATAAATGGGCATGATCTAAAAAATGTCTTGATTGAAGGGATCGTTAGTGGACCCGGCACTGCCCTGCGAGTCTTCGTATGGATCGGGTGTATTGTCCGACATGAAAAATTCAAAAATTGCATCCGGGTCATCAATTCTGGCGCGCTTACCTGTCTCTGGGTCAATTTTGATTGAGATTACACCGGGTGGTTGAATGCGACTAAGCACCGGCTTATCCGCCAGCGGAAGCGCCATGAAGTCTATCCATACTGGCAGAGCAGCCGTGCCGCCGTACTCTCTTTTTCCCAGAGAGAAATTTTGGTCAAAGCCCACCCAGGTGCTAGCTACGACAGATGGATGGTAGCCCGAAAACCATGCGTCGAGAGGGCCGTTTGTGGTGCCTGTTTTCCCTGCAATGTCGGGACGCTTCAATGCTTTTTTGGCCCTCACTCCTGTGCCACGCCTAATAACATCTTTCAGCATTGAGTCCATGATAAAGGCAATTTGATCTGAAAGTATTTTAGGCGCGCGAGGGAAGTCTTCGGCCTTAAGAATCTCGAGTTGTTGTTTTGTTTTAAAGCTGAGCCAGAATGGGTCTGTCTTACCTGTATAGTTGTTATCTATCATTTCCATGAGTGGTGATACCGCTATTTCTGCTAAGGTATCCGAGACTTTTGCCTCTTTTGTCTTTATTTCCCCTTCTTCGCAGTCGCTGCAAACGGTTTTAGGTGCGGCGTGGTAAATAATGTCGTCGTTAACGTCGGCAATTTTTTCCACCAAATACGGTTCTACTCGATAGCCGCCATTGGCAAATGTGGCATAGCCAGAGGCAATATCCAAAGGAGTTACGGCGTGTGTTCCAAGTGCTAGAGAGAGGTCTCTGGGTAAGGCTTGTGGGTCAAAGCCAAATTTTTCGAGTGTGTGTATTGCGTTATCAATGCCGATTCTATCAAGCACACGAATAGAAACGACGTTTACCGAACGAAACAGTGCTTCGCGGAGTCGTGTTGGGCCGTTATATTTATTGCTTGAGTTTTCTGGGCGCCAAGTGGTTTCCAGCTGCTTGTCATCAAAAACTATTGGCGCATCATTTATGATCGTTGCAGGTGTTAAGCCATTTTCCAGAGCCGCCGTGTAAATAAACGGCTTCATGTTTGATCCTGGTTGTCGTTGTGCTTGTGTGGCACGGTTAAAATTGCTGTGATTAAAATCAAAGCCGCCCACCATTGACAAAATGGCGCCATTTTCTGGCGATAAGGCTACTAGAGAGCCCTGCACCTCTGGCAGCTGGCTCAATTCCCACTCTTCTCCACGGGTTTGTCTCAATCGCACTACATCGCCGACGGCCAAAATTTCCGCGGCATTGGAAGGCCTAGGACCTCGCATATTTTCGTTGACATAAGGTCGAGCGTCCGCGAGGCCGTCCTCCCAGTTGAGCACCACCAGTGACGATGACGGGAGCAGTGCTGTGATAGATTGTTCTCCCACCTCCGTAATGGCGGCGGGTTGCAGTTCACCGTATACTGGAATGGCGGCTAAGCTTTCGCTCCACTTTCTGTAGTCGCGGGGCACCGTATCTTGTGACGTGGTGAGGCTAGTGGCTTCTGCGCCCAATATTGGCGCTTGTGTAAGGTCTAGTTTTTGTTCTGGTCCGCGGTAGCCGTGGCGTTGATCGTAGGTGAGGAGGCCATTTATAACAGCAGATTGAGCGCGTTGCTGCAACTTGCTGTCTATCGTGGTGAACACTTGATAGCCCTCGGTGTAGGCTTTGGTGCCATAGATTCTGGTGATTTTTTTTCTTGCCATTTCCGCTACGTAGGGCGCGTTCACTTCAATTTTTTGACCGTAAAGCTGTGCGCTTGCTGGTTCGGAGATGGAGATACGGTGTTGCTTTACATTAATAAAGTCGAGTTTTAGCATGCGCCCTAGAATGTAGTCGCGTCGCTCGAGAGCTTTAGGTAGATTGTTGATGGGGTTTTGAGAGGTAGGTCCCTTTAAAATCCCAACAATCATGGCGTGCTGGGCTAAGCTTAAAGCTCCAATTGATTTACCGTAGTAAGTCTCCGCAGCGGCTTCAATACCGTAAGCGCGCTTACCAAAGTTCATGAGGTTGACATAAAGTTCGATGATTTCTTCTTTTGATAATTCTTTTTCAATTTGAATCGCTAGTAGTATTTCATTAAACTTTCTCAAAAAAGTTTGATCGAGCGTGAGAAATACATGCCGCGTAAGTTGCATGGTAAGTGTGCTGCCGCCAGGTCCTTTTCGTCCCGTGGTAATTAAGTGGGTGACCGCGCGGAATAGGCCCCGCACCGAAACTCCGTTGTGGGAATAGAAGTCTGCGTCTTCGGTTGCGATAAGCGCATCTAAAAACTGTTTTGGGATGTCGGCGAAAACAACGGGTTTTCGGCGCTTTTCGCCGAATTCTCCAAGAAGTTTGGCGTCGGCCGAATAGATCCTTAAGGGGATTTGAAGGGGGTAATCTCTGATCGACTCCACTGAAGGTAGTCTGGGGCTTAGGTATAAATAAAAGCCGGAAAGTAGCATAAATGTGAATCCGATACCGGATGTCAGAGTTAATAGTGAAGCGAGTAACAATGGCTTTTTAAGTTTCATTATGGGGCTGCGGCTAATAAATTAAGGAGATATGTGAGCGAGTTGGCCATTATAAGGCCTTTTTCATACTTTACCTATGCGCTCAATTGTTGCACGTTGTACTTAAAGTGCTATAACATAAACACAGGCTAAGTAACGGAAATAAATAGAAAAATGAGCTTTCTAGACATATTCAATAAAAAACAGAAGCCAATGCTTGGCTTGGACGTAAGTTCAACGACAGTCAAATTGCTGGAAATAAGTCAGCAAGGTGACGGCTATCGTGTCGAAAATTACGCAGTTAAACCTCTGCCAGCAAATTCCGTGGTGGAAAAAAACATCAACGATGTAGAGGCGGTAGCACAGGTCGTTAAGGCCGTGGTTAAGGCTTCGGGCACCAAGGTTAAAGACGCTGCTGTTGCGGTGGCTGGCTCTTCGGTTATTACCAAGTTGATTGAGATGCCTGGTGATCTCAGTGACGAAGCGATGGAGCTGCAAATATCCCTCGAGGCCGATCAGTACATTCCCTATCCCTTGGAAGAGGTGGCGATAGACTTCGATGTTCAGGGTGTTTCCGATAAAAATCCAGATCAGGTGGAAGTGCTATTAGCCGCTTGCCGTCGAGAGAATGTTGAAATGAGGGCAAGCTTGCTCGAACTCGCTGGCCTCATCCCAAAGGTGGTCGATGTTGAAGCCTATACCTTAGAGCGGGCCTTTTCCCTTGTGCAGGAGCAGCTCGAGGACCAAGAAGAGCAAATTGTTGCGGTGGTCGATATCGGCGCTACTATGACCACTCTTAGCGTGCTAATTGACAGCAAAACCATTTACACTCGTGAACAATTATTTGGTGGTAAACAGCTCACAGAAGAAATACAGCGTCGTTATGGTCTCTCTTCTGAGGAAGCGGGCCTAGCCAAAAAGCAAGGTGGGCTACCAGATGATTATGAACCTGAAGTCTTGGAGCCGTTTAAAGACGCGGTGGTACAACAGGTGACCCGCTCTTTGCAATTTTTCTTTTCTTCCAGCCAGTATAACGATGTGGATCATATTGTGCTTGCCGGCGGAGTGGCCTCTTTGGAGGGGTTGGCAGGCTTGATTGAGGAAAAACTCGGCACCTCGGCTACCGTAGCCAATCCTTTTGCCAATATGTCTATTTCATCAAAAGTTAACGCCGCCGTGCTTGCAAACGACGCCCCTTCTCTAATGATTGCCACGGGCCTGGCTTTAAGGAGTTTTGAATAATGGCGCGAATTAACTTACTCCCTTGGCGCGAAGAGTTTCGCCAGGAAAAGAAAAAAGAATTTTTTACTCAGCTGGCGGGGGTATTTATTGTCGGTATGTTGGTGTCCTACGTTTGGGTGCAAGGGGTTGATAATGCAATTGGCTCTCAGCGAATACGAAACAATATCCTCGATACGGAAATAAAATCGTTGGCTATGCAGGTTGAAGAAATTCAAAACCTCAAAAAAGAAAGAAGTGCATTGCTAGATAGAATGCGTGTGATTCAGGATTTGGAAGGTAAGCGTTCTATCATCGTTCACTATTTTGATGAATTCGCGCGCGCCGTACCAGATGGAATAAATATAACTGCGTTTAAACGAGTGAGTGATATGTTGTATATTGAGGGAGTGAGTGAATCGAATAATCGCATATCTACCTTTATGCGTCAGCTTGAAGATTCGGATTGGTTTTCTGAACCCAATTTCAAATCTTCTGAAACGCTTCCAGATGGGCAGACACGCACGTTCTCTATGGAAGTAAAAGCCGTGCTTCCCGGAGACGAGGAGAAGGCCGATGGCTGATTTAAATAAATACTTAGAACAACTGCAAGAATTTGATATTAATGAAGTAGATTGGGATCGAATAGGCGTCTGGCCGGCTCCGATAAAAATAACTCTTTGTATAACTTTATTTGCGCTAATTTTAGTCGGCTGTCATTTTTTGTTGGTGAAAGAGCGCAGTGAAGCGCTGAGCGTTGAGCGTTCAAAAGAAACAGCATTAAAGCGATCCTTCGAAGAAAAAGCGTTTGAGGCGGCGAATCTTGATCGTTACCGCAAACAAATGAAAGAAATGTCGGGAACCTTGGATACGCTAATCTCACGTTTACCTTTAAATATTGAAGTTCCAGGTTTGCTTGAGGATATAGAAGATAAGTCTACTGAGAGTAACGCGACGATTGACGATATCAAAGTGCAGAACGAGGTTTTGACAGATTTTAACGTGGAGATGCCCATTAAAATAAATTTAACGGGTGGTTATCATGAATTTGGTGCCTTTGTGAGCGGCATAGCGGGAATGCCGCGAATTGTGACACTACATGATTTTTCTATTATGCAGAAAACGGGCGTTATCGGCCAGCTAGAAATGGATATCTTGGCAAAGACCTATCGCTATAAGGCACGGGAGTGATGTTTATGAAGTCTACGCTTATAAAGATTATATTTTTAGTAATGCCTATGTTTTTTGTTGGGTGTAGCTCTGGCGGTGACCAAAATGACCTCAAAGTATATATTCAGCAGATTAAAAATAAGCCTTCGGGCAACATTGAACCTCTTCCAGCGTTTAGGCCATACGAGCCCTTTATATACGGTGCAGCAATAAAACGCAGTCCCTTTGATAAACCATTGGACGTCAAGCGCAGGGTGTATGCAAGCTCTGGAAAAGATGTTAATCCTGACTTTAATCGCCCCAAAGAGCACCTTGAGCGGTTTGATCTTAGTTCTCTTAAGATGGTCGGCGTGATTGAAAAGCAAAACGTACTTTGGGCACTTCTGTCTGACAAAAGCGGCACTGTGCATTCAGTTAAAAAAGGAAATTATGTCGGTAAAAATCATGGGCGTATAGTTGAGGCGACAGAAATAAAAATAGAATTAATAGAGATAGTCTCCGATGGTCTCGATGGCTGGCTAGAGAGACCAAGCATTATTGCATTAGCTGAAGAGAAGGAATAAAGGGCATGAGCAGTTTGAAATCAATAAATATAAGATCTTTTGCGCTACTTCTTTGTGCATGCTTTTTCGCAGCAAAGAGTTCGGCGCTTGTTTTGCAAGATATAACATTTGCCGAATTGCCCGGTGAAAAAGTTGAGATGAGATTGCAATTCGATTCTCCTCCTGCAACACCTTCTGGCTACACCATAGATCAGCCAGCCAGAATCGTGCTGGATTTTGTCGGCGCAGAAAATGCGGTCAGTCAAAAGAAATTTACCATGGGTATTGGTGAGGCCAGCGGAGCCGTTGTTGTTTCCGGTGGCGGTAGAACTAGGCTGATAATCAATTTAAATAATTTAGTTCCCTATACCACTTCCGTTTCTGGCAATGAATTAATAGTGTCGGTTGGTAGTGAAACGGGTTCTGGTGCAAGATCAGGTTCGGTGGCTCCGACACCTACTTATTCCAGTTCTCATGTTTCTGCTCCGGCTAAAAACAGCGCGCGCTCTACCTCGTCAGTTATTAGTAATATAGATTTTCGAAGAGGAGAGTCGGGAGAAGGCAAAGTAATTATTACCCTTTCAGATCCTGCCGTTAATATCGATATTGAAGAAGTATCCAAGGGTATTGAGATAAAATTCATTGATACCCAACTTCCTCAGGAATTGAGAAGAACCCTCGATGTTGTAGATTTTGCCACGCCCGTTGAATTGCTTGCAGCTAATACTCAGGCCAGTAATGCGCTTATTGGCATTACTGCATCTGGGGATTACGATTATTTGGCTTATCAGGCAGACAACCAATATGTGGTAAGTGTAAAGCCGCTTACGCAGCGGCAGCTGGAAGAGAAAAAAAGTAAATTTACTTTTGTTGGCGAAAGACTTTCTTTGACATTTCAAGATGTTGCAGTGCGCAGCGTGTTGCAGGTATTGGCGGATTTCTCTGAGCTAAACTTGGTTGCCAGCGATACGGTTACTGGCAATATCACTTTGCGATTAAAAAATGTTCCGTGGGATCAATCGCTGGACATTATCCTAAAGGCCAAAGGCTTGGATAAGCGACAGATTGGCAATGTGCTTATGGTGGCACCTGCTGCAGAAATTGCTGAGCGAGAGCGTCAGGAGATTGAAACACAGAAACAATTGCAGGAGTTGGCGCCACTGCGCACCGAATACATTCGTATCCGTTATGCAAATGCTCGAGAACTGTTTAATTTGTTTGTTGATTCCACTGGTGGCGGTGGCGGTGGCGGTGGCGGTGGTGAAAGCAATTCAACGGGTAGCATTCTCTCTGATCGAGGTCAAGCCATTGTTGATGAGAGAACAAATTCCATCATTCTTACTGATACTGAAGAGAAAATCATTGGTTTTAAACTACTGGTAGATCGTATAGATGTTCCTGTGCGGCAGGTAATGATCGAGGCCAGGATCGTGATTGCTAACACCGATTTCCGCAAGGAGCTGGGTGTAAGAATTGCGGGGGATGCGGTAGATACCTCGAACTCAGGCAATAACAAGTTTGAGGTTTCGGGCCGTCTGGAAGGTTTAACCAGTGGTGGTGGTGGTGGCCCAGAAGTGTTGTTTGTCGATAGTGACGGCGACGGAATTACGGACGATGAGCGTAGTCTTTTAAATTCTAATTTGGTAGACCTTGGGGTGTTTAATCCTGCAGGGGCTTTTGCCTGGAATGTGATTAGTTCAAATTTTCTTCTGGGTATGGAGCTGTCGGCTTTAGAGGATTCGGGCTTTGCTGAAATTGTTGCTCAACCCAAAGTGATAACCGGTGACAAGCAACAGGCACTTATTCAGTCCGGTACGCAGGTCGCTTACCAAGAAGAATCCGCTAGTGGCGGAACGACAACTTCTTTTAAAGATGCGGTGTTGAAGCTGGATGTTACACCGCAAATCACACCGGATAATCGCGTCATTATGACCCTGAAAATAACGCAGGATTCTATTTCGTCGATTACCGTTAGTGGTATTCCAACGCTAGATATAACTCAGCTGAATACTCAGGTGTTGGTGGAAGACGGCGCGACTATTGTGCTGGGTGGCATTTACCAAACGGAATCTTTTTCTGGTGAAACAAAGGTGCCGCTATTGGGGGATATTCCTTTCTTGGGTCGCTTATTTAAGACCAATATAAAGCGAGAGAATAAGCGCGAGCTGTTATTGTTTATAACCCCAAGAATAATGGCGTCGAACTTCGTCGAATAGATGTGAGCCGAAATATTATTTTAATAGGTCCAATGGGCGCGGGAAAGTCGACTATTGGACGGCAGTTGGCTTCGCGTTTAGGGTTTCAGTTTTTAGATACGGACCATGTAATTGAGGCTCGCACAGGCGCCGATATTCCATGGATATTCGATATTGAGGGTGAGGCCGGCTTTCGTGATAGGGAGACGGTCATATTGACAGACCTTGTAAATAATAATCAGGCTGTTATTGCCACGGGGGGTGGTATCGTTTTGCGGGCAAAAAATAGGCAGCTACTAAAATCAGCTGGACTAGTTGTCTACCTTACTGCGAGTATTGAGCAGCTAGTTGCGCGCACATTTAAAGATAAAAAACGTCCCCTTCTGCAAGTGGCAGACCCCAAATCAAAAATAAAAGAAATCTTTGTTCAGCGCGACCCCATCTACCGCGAAATTGCCGACTGCGTTATAGTAACCGACGGCATAGGTGCTAAAGCAATTGTTAATAAGATTGCTGACCTAATTTGAATCAAATTAACTTATTTTTCTGCCTTGGGATTTACCTGTAAATCCTTGCGGTGGTGGCGATCATGACGATAAAAACTGACACAAATGACGATGTTAATGGAGGAATTGATTCTTCAATTCTGGTGGATCTGGGGGAGCGTTCCTACTCCATCTATATTTCCCCTGGAATATTGTCATTAAGAGAAAAGTTTGAGCCTCATATTGAATCTGGCCAGGTTCTCATCGTATCAAACGAAAAAGTGTATGGTTTATACGGAAAAACACTCCAACAAGCGCTTGAATTTTGTGAAAAGGTGAACACCGTTATATTGCCCGACGGCGAGCAATACAAAAACCTGCAAACTCTAAATCTTATTTTCGATAATCTTTTGTCTTCCGGCTTTAATCGCAAGGTTACATTGGTGGCCCTTGGTGGCGGCGTTGTTGGCGATATGACGGGGTTTGCGGCCGCGTGTTATCAGCGTGGGGTAAATTTTATTCAAGTTCCGACTACCTTGCTCGCCCAGGTTGATTCCTCTGTAGGGGGGAAGACTGGCGTTAATCACGCATTAGGCAAAAACATGATTGGCGCCTTTTATCAGCCCAAGTGCGTTGTTATCGATTCTGACGTGCTCAATACCTTGTCTGATCGCGAAATGTCTGCCGGTCTGGCTGAAGTTATCAAATATGGTCTTATTTACGACGAACCCTTTTTTTCTTGGTTGCAACAAAATGTCGAGGGGCTTAAAAATAAAGAAAAACAAGCCTTGGTATATGCGATAAAAAGGTCCTGTGAGATTAAAGCTGAAGTCGTTGCTAAAGATGAGCGCGAAGGCGGGTTGCGTGCAATTTTAAATCTAGGGCATACCTTTGGTCACGCCATTGAGGCCGATCAGGGTTATGGTGTCTGGTTGCACGGTGAAGCCGTCGGTGTCGGAATGGTAATGGCGTGTAATTTGTCAGCGCGTCTCGGTTGGCTCGATTCTTCAGTGTTGCTCTCGGCAACTGATCTCATTTCTCGGGCAGGGCTGCCAACTTCTCCGCCGGAAGATATGAGCACTGATGCTTTTATGAAGTACATGGCGGTCGATAAAAAAGTTTTGGATAAAACCTTACGGCTGGTACTGTTAACAGCTTGCGGAAACGCGGTGGTGACAAGTGACTTTTCATCGCAAGCACTGATGGATACCTTGGTTGGATCTCCACTCTAATGGATTTTTATCAAGAGTTTTCATACTAAAGGCACCATTTTTTGGACTTGTTATCACTTAAAAAATTTGTTGCCCTTGTTTTAAACCGCTAGCATTTTGTAGTGTGCAAATGGCGAAATGAAAGTTGGACGTGGAGTGTATATGACTTCTGGGCAATTACATCGTGACAATACGGAAAGGGAGAGTGTCGGTCCTCAATATTACACGACGCCTGCATTAAGGGGGCTCATTCAGCAACTTACGCATCTGGCGTTTTTCGGTGACGGTGTTTCCGTAGTGCAGGGCACGCATGGCAGCGGGAAAACCAGTCTTGCAAAAGAGCTAGCCTCTCACCTGTCAGAAGCTGATGATGTTGCTGACGTGAACTTTGACGTGGATATAAGTTTAGATGAGTGTGTTAAAACTGTAGCTCAGGCTCTTGGTTTGTTAAAAACGGAAATGTTTTCTGCGGGTGAAATTCTTGCGGAGCTCCGCCATTACACTCAATCTTTATCCAATGATAAAAAATTGTGCATGTTGTTAATCGATAATGCTCACCAAATGGACGATCAATCCATCGGCGCTCTTATCAGCCTCTTGCAGGGGAAGAGTGAAAGTAATTTTGGTTTACACTCGATCTTTATTGGTCTTCCCGGTTTGGATCGACGTATAGATGATCTGCAAATACTGGACGTAGCCGTATACGACTTTTCTATTCCGAGTTTTTCGCCATCGGAGCTGTCTGATTTCCTTAGTGCGGAAGACGCGATCGGTGGCACCCTCGATCCGAGAGAGCTTCAAAAAATTTGGTCTCTTTCTAAAGGGGTTCCCGGAAAAGCAATAGCCCTTTGGGCCGATGGAAAAAAACAGGACGCCAAATCGGACGCCGATACAGCCAAAGCTATACCTTTTGGTCATATTGCCGCGATCGCTGTGTTGGTGTTTATTCTTGTTTGGTCGCTGTGGTCGCGAACTATCGGCGAGCGGGAAAGCGAAACGCTTACTTCTTCGCTCACCTTGAATACCGAAATGAAAGACACAAAGCCTAAAACTTCGGTAAAAGCTGAAAAACTTACCCTCGACACGAGCAATTCGGTAAGCGTAGAAATTCCCTCAGAGAAGCGCGGGATCGACGAACAGAAGAAAAAAGAAGAGCTAAAAGTGGCGTTTGCTGATAGCGGTTCTGAAAAGATAGTCTCGAAGCAGAGGCCAACGCCCAATTCTACACCCAACTCAAAGCCGAGCCCCTTGATTTCGAGGATGCCGGCATTGGATAGTCCCGAAATTACGCCCAACAAAAGCAAGGAAGATTTTACAGTAGCTCGAGAACAGGTACAAATAACACTGCCTGCAATGCAGGCGCCAGAACTGGGGCCTCGTTCTGAAATTGGCAGTGCAAGCAAGGTAGAATTGAGCGAAGATGAGGCGTTTTTAATGTCTCAACCGTCCAATTACTACGTATTGCAGGTTGTTGCTGCCAGCAATAAAAACTCCTTAAGCACATACATGGACAGGCAGTCCAACCGAAAAAATTTACGCCTCTACCGCGGAACGCGCGAGGGCAAAAGCTGGTATGTGGTGGTTGAGGGCCTATATGCATCTCGACGAGCTGCACTTCAGGCTATAAAAGCACTACCTGCAGAGCAATCCAAAGCCGGCCCCTGGCCTCGTGCGTTCGAAGCCATTCAACAGGAAATTCAGGCTTTTAGTCGAAAATAGCTTGGTATCGCGGCGCCTTTCTCTCGTTCTGCTGTGTTTCAGCGGCACCTGCGTGCTCGGCTCTTGCCAAGGTTTTCTGGTGCGGGTAGCATTCTGTGTCCAACAACAATAAAAAGCCCCCTGCTACAGTACAGGGGCTTTTTTGTCTGAAGTGCTGTTTTGATATGGGTTTCATTACAATGTGGCGAATATAGGCTTAAGCTCCGTTAGCGGTGAGCTTTTTGCGTGTAACTCTTGGGATTGTAACGCGCCATGTCTTATATACATCAAATATACAGCGAATAAGCCTGTGACTACTGGTCTATAGCGAACAGACGAGCTTAAAGACAACTGCGGATTTGGTTTGATTGCCCACTTAAAGGGCAATGTTAGCCATAAGCTATTAAAAACAGGGATCGAAGCCCTCACCTGTATGACCCATCTGGGTGGTATTGCCGCATACGGTAAAACAGGCGACGGCTGCGGATTGCTTATTCAAAAGCCAGACGGCTTCTTGCGAGCCATTGCCTCTTCAGAGCTGCAAAAGAAGCTCTCCAGTATTTATGGCGTGGGCTCAGTTATGCTCAGTCAGGACGAAGAAAGGTGCACGATCGCTAAGCAGGTGATCGGGGAAGAATTAGCGCGAGAGGGGCTCGATGATATCGTCTGGCGCGATGTGCCTACAAATTCGGCCTGCTTGTGACCAATAGCCTTGGCCTCGCCGCCAAAGTTTTTCATGTTTTTGTTAATTGTGTCGGTATAGACAAAAAAGTCCTGGATACAAAACTATTTTTCGTGCGTCGCCGATCTGAAATTCGCTTGGCAAAAGGCGACAGCTTTTACATTGCCAGTTTAAGCAGCAGCGTGCTGTCGTTCAAAGGTTTGATGATGCCTGTGGATTTGCCTGCATTTTATCTCGACCTGGCCAATCCCTCACTGGAAACGGCCATCTGTGTATTCCGTCAACGCTTTTCCATCAATACTTTACCGAAATGGCCGCTCGCTCAGCCGTTTCGAATGCTTGCTCATAATGGTGAGATAAATACTATCTTTGGAAACCGCAACTGGTCGGTTGCCCGTACAAGCAAATTTAAGAACCCTCTGTTGCCAAATTTGGAGCAAATTATTCCCTTAATAAACCGCTCAGGCTCGGATTCATCAAGCCTCGATAATATGCTCGAGCTTTTGTTAATTTGGGGTATGGTATTAGACGACAATTAGACTGGCGGGTTGGCGTCAACTAGATTGGCGGGTTCCTGATAAAACAATTGCCCCTATACACTCCC
>JBLHGN010000065.1:0-15161 GCA_047616325.1 Lentisphaeria bacterium | reverse complement strand
TTCTCATCCATTTGCTTCAACTTGTCTACGTCGATATAACGATAATCTTTTATAGTAGCCACGTGGCCGCGCTGTTTGCGAATGTCATCCAGCGCACCAACATATTCTTCTACGGTTTCCCAGGATGATGTGGTGACCAAACTGACTAAACTATTTTGCGCCGCCATAGCGTCTTTTAGTGCAAAAGCAGATTGCTGGCTGATGCTTTCAACTTTTTCGAATTCGTCTATAGCCAACTCTGCCGTATCGGAAACGCCCCGTAGCAATCGCTCAAGGGTATTTTCATCGCCTGTATTATTCGACTCGCCCTCTACCGCCAATACTTCGTTGAGCTGGTTATCCAAAACCCAAAAATGATCGTCGAAAATCTTTAGAGCTGCTTTGCTAAGCTCTTCGTACACACGCGCCGAAACAGATTGGTTTAGCGCAACGCGGCCAACGCTGTATAGATCGGAAATACCTCTTACCAATGGCGCGTTACCGATCCGACCAAAAAATGTTTGGCTCTCCGGCTGTTTGCTGGCGAACTCATCACTGACGTAGGGAGTATTCCAGATTTGCATAGGGTGTATACGAGTGGGTTCCCCCTCAGCAGAAAAAATCACTAAGGTGCCGTCGCCTGCTAGAGCGTAACCGTGGCCTACGATGGGGTTCAGCAAAGCCTTGTTGATCATATTATAAGCCAGCAAAGCAAAAAGCCCGTTGACCGGCTCGTAAAACACATAGAGAACATCTTCTCCATTGGGGGAGCGAATCATTCGCTTAAATTTTAAGCCTTCGGTTTCGTCGTCGTAAGTTTTATACTCACCCGACTGCAGGTAATAACCACCGGGAAAAACAATGCCGTGGTCTTCTGGCAATTGCACGCAGGAAGCGCCAATGGCGTCGATACGATTAACCTTTTGTGTAAGAGTATTAAAAACAAGGTATCGCCATATTTCTTCTTGATAGGGCAATACTTTTAATAAAATCAAATCGCCAAGTTTTGCGAACCAAAATTCAGCGTCGTCAATAGACTGCGTCTTGCTGTCAACCTCTTCGCGGTATATTCCCTCACCTTCGTCGGTGTTATTTTCTACCTTAAGCGTCAGGTCACCCGCTATGGTCTCGATAAAAACTGTATCTAGAATATTAACGTGGGCGTGGCGCCCGTGAACCACGTCTTCGCGCGTGCATTGCTGCCACTCAAAATCATAGGCTGGCGGTAGCTGAATATCGCGCTCACCGCGATTGTCGATGTATTCAACTTTGGTGCCGTCAGCTGAAATCGACCAGCGAAATACGCGTACCGCCTCTAAGCGTTCGCCTATTTGGAAACCCATTAAAAGCTTGCCGTCTTTTACTGAAATTTCTTGCAGTCGGGTCTGCTTGTAGTAGTGATAGAGTTCGTGAAAGTCCTTGGCAAATCTCTCGTCACCTAAAAAAGTATCCTCTGTTTTTATTTTCTGCATCTCATACTGATCACCGCTGTGATCCAAACTAAACACCGCAAAAACATCGTTTACTAAGGTTTCTTTTTTTAAGCCTATAAATACGTTGTAGCCAAATAACAGGCAGTCGCCCACTTGGACAATGTCACGCGCGATACAATTGTTTTCTGTACGCACTCTCGTGCGCGCGGCGACCGCCATGTCTGAGGTTCCAAACTCACTCAGGCGCGCCTTATTTAGAATATCAACGCGATCAATTAAGCGATTACCCTGCTCGGTGAGGCGTCGCTTTATAACTTCGTACGCACCGCCCTCTGCTACTGCTTGACCGACCAACATTTCCGAATTATTCTCTATTTTTTCCGACATACGACACCTTATCCATAGCCGAGGTAACACACTGTTATCGGGGATTTTAGTTTTCTAAGGTTCCAAATCTTAGACTATTAGATAGACATAAAGATTACTTGTGAATAATGTCCGTGGCG
The DNA here is from genome assembly GCA_047616325.1 of Lentisphaeria bacterium. Taxonomy (GTDB): domain Bacteria; phylum Pseudomonadota; class Gammaproteobacteria; order Pseudomonadales; family Cellvibrionaceae; genus JBLHGN01. The sequence goes on along the minus strand of JBLHGN010000065.1, from coordinate 13,243 downwards.
GTGCTATCGAGAAGCGCTTTACCGGCAGGCTTTTTTTCACACATAAACTCTTTTAGGGTCCAACCTAAAAGAGCACCAACACCCGCCCCGAGCAAAACGTTCTCGATCAATTTTCCATTCTTTGCAGACATCATCGCGCCAACACCAAGACCAAGACCAGCACCAGATACGGGGCCAATGCCTGCCTTCAGATTCTTAGCGATAGTGCCACTTTTTTGTAGCAGCTCCGAATCGACATCTACTCCTGCCAGCCTTACTTTTTCTACCAAGGCTTGAGTAATATCACTGAATTCGCTCACAGCATCTCTCCAACTTAAAACCTATGTTAACTACGCCAAATAATCGACCAACAACTTAAAAAAAAATCAATATTTGGCGTAGCCCTATGACTAGCTTATTTCTGTAGTGGTTTCTGCATTTCTAGCCGCACTGGTTTCCATCACTTTCGCCAGTATCGCTTGAATGATGCCACTTTTATCGGCTAGTCCGTCAACGGCCTTACCGATAGAAAGTGATTTCGCAAAGTTATCAAAGAAGTGCTCTTCGCCACCCACGATATCAATTTTGGCCGTTTGAAGTGCAGCCGCCAACACATCGGCATTTTCTTTCGCGATCTCTTTTCCTGCTTCAATGGAAGCAAGTACTTCTTTCAATGCTGTTTCTAGACCCATACGGAATTCTTCATGGTCTCGCGCTTTGTCGCTCATGCTATTCATGGCTTCAAATTTGTCCACCAAGCCATCCGCTTCTGCCTTAAAGGTTTGACGAATTACTTCAGCTCCAGCAAGCCCTATCTCGCGCTTGGATTGTGCCTCTGAACTTCCCTTTTGGGCGATAACACTTGCCTCTGCTGTACCCACTGAACTGGTAACAGTTGCTTCAGATTCGCCCTGAGCTGCAATGACTCGCGCCTTTGCCAAGCCTTCTTTTTCAAATGCATCGGCATTTGCCTCTTGCACTTTTGCGTCGGCCAGCCCAGGAGCCGCCCGAGTGGCCTGTATGCCATCGGCCAATTTCTTCTGAGAATCGGCTTCTTTCGCCGAGGCCTCCAAGTTAGCCTGGGCCAATACGGTAATTTCTACAGCACGGTGTTTTGCGGCTAACTCTTCCCCTTCTGCTTTTTTAACTTCTTCTACTTTTTTCTCTTCTGCCAAGGCTTCTGCATCTAAAATTTTAGTTTGCTTGCGACGATCGGCCTCAGAGACTTCGCGTACTTCTTTAATTTTCTCTTCTTCCATGGCTACAGTTTTATCTACTGCAACACGCTCACGAATTACATTTGCAATCTCTTTGCGCTGTATCTCTACGGCCTTCTCGGCCTCTATACGCTGTAGCTCTACCTCCCTCTCACGGGAGACAATTTCTAAATCTTTCGCTCGTGTAACCTTTTCAACCTCAATCACAACCGCGCGCTGGCGATTCTGTTCGGCCACTTCAATTTCCCGCTTTTGGTTTTCCGTTTGCACGGCAAGGTCCTGATCTGTTTGAATGGTAGAACTCTCTGACTTTAATCGTTCTTCCTCTTGCACTTTCACAGTTTCTGCTTCTTCTCGTGCCCGTATGCTCGCAACTTCTCTTTCCTGCCTAGCCTCGGCATCGGCCTGCTGACGCTCCAGCTCTAACATGGCCTCTCTTGTTTCAACATTCTTCTTTTTAATTGCCAACTCTTCATCGCGCTCAAAAACATTGGTTTTAATGTTTTGGGTAGCCGTCAATTCAGTAATTTTACGTATCCCCTCGGCGTCGAGAATATTGCTAGGGTCGAGTGAAGATTTTGGCGTTTGTTCCAGATAGTCGATAGCGACGTCTTCGAGCACATAACCGTTGAGGTCGTTACCAATAACTTCGATAATTTTGTCGCGAAACTGCTGTCTATTTTCAAACAAATTGACAAAATCAATTTGCTTGCCAACAGTTTTTAAAGCCTCAGAAAATTTGGCATTAAATAACTCGCTTACAGCGTCCTTATCCGAGGCACGATTTGCACCCAGAGACTTGGCTACCTTTAATACATCTTCAGGGGTTTCATTCACTCGAAGGTAAAACGCAACGGTGATATCCGCACGCATATTATCTTTGCAAATGAGACCATCTTTTCCGCGACGATCGACCTCCATGGTAATCAGGGAAATTCGCATTAATTCTTTTTTATGAATAACTGGGTAGACAAAGGTTCCCGTAAAAAATACCTTCGGCTTTGGACCCATATCATTTTTAATTAGAGCCACACCCTGCTCTACTTTAACGTAGAAGGATTTAAACCAAACCCCCACACCCAACAATAAAGTTATTACAAACCCACAAATAACTACTAGCGGGCCAAAATTAGCAATATATTCCGACAGCATAGCCTTACTCCTTAACCATTAAATTATTTATTAAAATCTTTTTCTGAAATCACTTTATAAATATTTCCAGACGCCACGTACTCTAAAAGAACGATACGATCCCCCCGCGAAAACTCCTCATCTTTAAATGAGCGAACCTTTACCACTAAACCCGCCCCACCATCTTCCACTACCGCCTCACCAAAACACTTATCTACTCGCCCCGTTCTAACAACGCCGATGCGCCCAACGATATGTTTTTCCACTTGCTGATCCGCCTGCTTAAACAACCTGCGTATCGGCTTGATAATTTGTGCCGTTATTAATATGGCCAAATATAAACTACCAAACAAAATCACAATTCCGGCTAACCACTCCAGAAACCCAGGTACAAAAGGATACATAAAGTGCACGGAGTAATAGCTAATCGACCAAGAAAATATGGCAATAAGTGAAATTATGATAGGCAACGGCACGCCGTTTAAACCCAGCCTCATCGCCAAACCAGCTACGGAGCTTGGCATACCGACATCGTCGCCCCCCATTGCGCCATCCACATCTGCATCAAGCATATCTAGATCTATCACGCCTAGAAATGAAATCAGCCAATAGATGAGACTAACAATGAGCAAGAATGAGAATATTACCGTTGGAAAGGTTAGAACTATTGAATAAAAACCGTCCGTTTTATCGGTGAGCAAAATTGCAAACATCGGCGTTCTCCCAACCCTATTACATTAATTTTTTTATTTACAGCTTATTCCCGTAAGGCGGGTACGGCTCTGCTAATTGCCCTTCAATTAGCTAGTGCTCGCCTACAAATAGGACGCTAGCTAGAGCTCACCGAAACTCGGCGAGCCTATTGTTATATAAACACAACTAAGCCTTTTTTAAACGGTCCAAGACATCTTGGGCGCTAGCACCAGAAGATGTAATGCCAGCCGCTTGCAGCTTAGTTTGCAATGTATCGTCTACTGTCTCTGCAGCAAGCTCATTAGCAGCTTTCATTTGCGCGCTTTTAAGGGCTTGCTTCTCTTTTATTCGGTCTAGCGAATCCATCGCTGTGCGCAATTTAGAGTTTGAACCACTGTATCGCGCTGCTACAGTCGCCTGCGCTTTTTGCACACTGTCTGTGGCCTTAACGGTGTCGATCTGCTGCTTCAGCCTTTTAATGTTCTGCTCGGCCAATTTCATGGCATTGCGGAGCTCTGTAGCACTTTCAGCAAAGCTCTCTGCGGTTTTTTTCTCGGTCGACATGCCATTTTCCAGATTGGCTATTTTTTGCGCAACCTCTAAGGCAAGCGACTCGTCACCCTTCTCGAGAGCCTTTACAGCATAGCCCTCATAATCGCTAATGTCTTTTTGCAGTAGCGCGGTTTTTTCTTCCGCCAACTTTTGTCGGGCGATTATACTCGCCAAACCCTCTTTTGACTGTTTCAATTCCTCAGTGGCACCGCGCACCTCTTGATCCAGAATACGCAGGGCTTGAGTATCGACAATCAACTCACCCGCCTCATTTACTCCACCGCGCAACGCTGTCATCATTTTCGCCCAGACATTCATTTACCTCTCCTCACACCTTCACATTTAGTTGGTTTGATAAAAAATTGGCATAGGCTTCGGTAGCCTGAATCACATTGGATGCCAACATCTCTATTTCAAAAATGATATTTGGCAAAATTGAGCTTGCACTCAAAGCACCAAACATTTGATAGTAGTCGGCCCCGCTCGATAGGGTGTCTAGACTAATGGTGGATAGCGGAAAATACTTATGGGTTCTCAGCACTGCATCATTAAACCCAGAGATGTCCGCCACTTCGCTTTTTGGCCACAACACGGCATCGATAATTATCTGGTCACCCGCCACAGTTAAAAACAAAGGCAAGTCGCCAAACTCATGCATCACCAGATGCAAACTTGGCTCAGCACCATCAATAAGCTCCACCATTGCTCGGTCGCCATCAAAAAGCGGCTCGACAGCCAGCACCTCAAAAAGAGTCGTAGTGGTCCAACGTTTCATTTCGGTCATTTTTAACACTCCTTTAGTTAAATCCGATGGGTTCAGGGGTTCCCGCAGCATCTTTTCAAACTTACCCAAATGCTTGGCATTTTCCGGCAGCACCCACACCTCTTTCTTTACCAAACCTTGATCTCGCAGCCGGCGGCGATATTCCCGCTGGTAGTGCGCTGATGTTTTTTCACTCATAGGGCCACACTATCCTATTACATGTAAGATGTCGAGATATTACATGTAATAAAACACACTTACATATAATGGCAGGTCACACACCAACCAGATTGAACGATTTTTACAACGGAATGAACGCGCATCTGAAGGATATAGGCGGGCAACAACAAGGCAAGCACTAAGAGCCCGCCCAGGATCCACATGAGGCTATACGTAGATATTGGCATGCGGGGGGGGGGGGGCAGCTGCGCGGGAAAAGTGTAATTTTCGAGAAATTTATTAGTGCTCACCCATAAACAGGGCACTAATGAATTTTAAGACAAAGACAACCTCAATACTTCCAAGACAATCACAAGCAACTGGGGGTTTTCGAATTTATATGGCGTATAAAAAGCAGAGAGCCGTTCACAAGATAACAGAGCTAACCTGGCAGTAAGCGCTCTATTGGCAATGACCCAACCCTAAACCTCAAGACACACCACCACAGCAGCACTATAGGCTTTCCAATATATTGGTATTACGTAAGAGCGCAAATGGCAGGGTAGGTGAATGGCGCTGGGCGCACCCTCAACCATAACCGGTACAGAAATCATAAATTCTTTGCCGAAATTTGCACGTGCGTTTCCGGATATAGTATTGGCCACTTCACCAACAATATCCATAACATTGGCAAGCGAGGTGTCCAACTCTCCGATACTCAACAAAAGATGAGTGAGTAAAATACGCGGCGCGGTAAAATATACGGTACCCTTATAGGGCCCCGAAACGCCGATAATGCCCGTAAAACCAAAGGCTTTGGGCTGTTTATTTTCCACCAAATATGGGGCGCCAACTTTTACATCTTTGTCGGCTGTGTGTTGAAAATAATTGACCACCCCGTCAACAAATACTTTAAGTGCTTGTTCAGACATGTATGTCCTCAGATAATTCGTAAAGTGCATCGCTAAGTTGTTTGTCACTAAAAGGCTTGCATAAAAAGCCACGTGCGCCCTTTTCTAGTGCCTCTATTCCAGTGGCTTTGTCGGCCAGAGCCGACACCACTAAAATGCGCACATTTGGATTTCTGCCTATCATTTCCTCCACGCATTCAATGCCATCCATATGCGGCATGGTGATATCCATTGTCACAACCTCGGGGCCTAAGTCACCAAACTGTCGCAGTGCTTCTATGCCGTTACCCGCCAGCCCCACCACTTCAAACGTTTCGTTTATGCACGCGCGCTGAATTTTCCGGCGAATAATATTGGAGTCGTCTACTACCAGTAGCTTTAACATTACATCGCCTATGCCGCTGCGGCTTCACCCAATAAAGGAGGTAAAGAGATAAGAAAGTGTGTTCCCAAGGAGGGACGGCTGGATATGCGAATATTGCCGCGATAGTGCTTAATACGCTCTTTGACAATATTCATTCCCACGCCTCTGCCCGCGTCCATCTGCTCTTCTTGGGCTGTAGAGAAGCCTGGCTCAAAAATAAGTGAAGCTAATTTCTTACTATCCCATGCTTCCATTTCTTGCTCGCCCCAGAAGCCCACCTTAATCGCTTGTTCTCGAATTGCTCGATAGTCGAAGCCTCGGCCGTCGTCTTTAATACTAAGCTCTACCACACCAGAGGAAGACTGCGTTAATCGAAGATCGATTCTTCCGATCTCGTTCTTGTAATTTTCTATGCGCTCATTCGGAAGCTCAATGCCGTGAAATACCGCGTTGCGAATGCATTGCACACTAACATCATTGACTAGTTTTCGCTGGCCACTGGAAAGAGAGATCTCTGTAAGCCCACTCATCACTAGCTCCACCTTTTTCCCGCATCGTGTGGCAACTGTTTTCACCAAGTTGTGCAGGTGCTCCCATTCATTGGCACTGCTTCGAGCGCCAAGCCCTGCGTCGCTTTTGCCAAAGGCGACGAGCTTATCAGACAGGTTTTCGACGGTTTCCGCATGCCGTATCAGCTTATCTAATTGCACAACCAAGGGGAAAAAGTCATCACCGGCAATTTTCTCACGTTTTTTAATTTCGACCAAGTCCGATTCAAATTTGTGAGCAAGCTCCTGAAAGCCGTTCAAACCGAGTGCGCCCGCCTCACCTTTTATGCTGTGAATTTCGACAAAAATGCTATCCAATTTTTTTCTCAAAACCACTTCGGTTTTTGCAGGCTCACGCAAAAACAGATTGATTCTATGAAGGCCGGTAAAGCAACCGCTTACAAAACGTTTTAATACATTTGGATTAGTGTGTAAAATTCCGGTTAACACCTCCAAATGCTGTTCCGTTTGCGCTTTTACCATAGTAATTTCGCGCTCTAGCCTCACCTTTTCAGTCACATCATTTACAGTAACCAAAACATTTTTTACGCCGCCGCTCTCATAGGCACGAGAAAATTTAAAGCTTAGATGCTTGCTAACATAACCGCCATTCTCGTCGGCAATATTCACTTCAATTTCTCGCAGAGGATTCAGATCACCAATAAGATTACTTTTTATATCTTCACGAAAAAGTAATCCTATAAAGCGCTTGGAAGTCTCCATGTCCTTCTTACTCACCAATTCGGCCAGAACTGCATCGAGCGTTTTACCAGCGATATCCGACTCGCCAAACATCGTCGGTACATTTTTGGAGTACTGCGAGGCAATGGTATAATTGCGATCGACAAGAAAAAGCCCATCGTTGACCGTATTAAGTATTTTTTTGGTTTCGCCCTCGGCAATTTCGAGTTTTCTGTCACCATTTCTCAACTCGCCAATAAAGTGAAAAATAATGATAAAGAAGTTAATAATTGCTAAACTTATACCTATTGTCTGAATAACTCTCAGCCGAGTAGCTTTTGATTTGGCCACATTTTCCAGGTCGACAGTTAAATTATTCATCAGTTTTAGCAAAGTGAGATTGTTTTGTTTTGCATAGAAAATTGCCGTAGCTAATGCACGCTCTCTTTCAAGCGATTCAGGCAATATTACGGGGTCTAGCAGTGATTTATAGGGAGCCCACAATATTTTTGCTTTTTCAATGGCTTTGCGTCCTGACTCGGAATTCACTCGCCCGAGAATAACCTTGCCGCCGTCAGCGGCATCTGCCTCTCCGCCGCTATCAAAGGCTGTAAGGGTGCGATCGAACAACGAAACTGTGAACGCTAATTCATCGACGCTTGCTTTTTGTACTTCTACATTCCCACTGGAGTAATCAATATCCAATAAGCTTTTCACCATACGCTGGGAAAGCATGCGCTGGCGGCCCGCCAAATTAACCCCTGCCGCATCTTCCGAAATATCAAACGAAATATAGAAGTTAAGTATTAGTACGGAGGCATCAAGAATAATAAAAAGCGCTACAGAAACGATGATACTTTTATACTTACCAAGGTAAGATGCGAACATTATAACCCCCAAATATTTAACTACGAAATGTTTGTTTTTAGACTAAGTCCACCCTTAAATGTCAGCCTTCACGTTCGCCAAAACTCCAAAAGGTTCGCCGCAAAAATGTTTTGTAAGAGTGATAAATGGCAAAACATACTAAGGTTGAACATTAGCAAAAAATATATTTTTCAGAAAACGAGCATACTCAGCAAACTTAGCAGTTAACGTGCCATACATCTAAATGTGACGCAGAGTTAACGTATTGACGCGAATTTCATCATGAAAAGAAAATAAACGCACTGTTTTGAAACCAGGTCGGCACAAAAATGGGCGAAACGAAAATACTGTTACTAAAAAGCAATCAAATCTGCATCAAATTGATTAGATGTTTTTAAAATGAACAACAAAAACTATTTTTGCACGATAAACACTTAGCACATTAAATATACAGCACAAAAAACGTGCGCCGAACGACACATCACTCTGCAGACATCACCCAGCAATTTTTACTCCGCTAAACCCCTCAGCCAAAAGCCAAAAGCACTTCAATATTGCCGACAAAACACACACGCATATTATTAAGCGCTGCAACTTTCCGCATAATGCCAGTGTCTTTAAGCAAGGGGCCGGTTTGATAGCACACGATAATGGAATACGGCTCGCCCTGAAAATGCTTTCGCATAAAGGATTTTTCTAAGTGACAATGAGCGGGTGAATGTAATGCTGAATGGTTTCAAGCGAGGAAAAAGCTACTTAGTGCCCGCACGAAAACCCCTGTTTTCTTCAGTAATGGCGTGGCGGTCAAAATATGACCACAACACGCTGGGCCAGGTGGACCTATCTGTGCTTTTTGCTTCAGGAACTCTAATCTTGAAAACAATTTATTGATCATTATACGATCAATAACATTTTTGGCTCAAGGCTCCCTCCTGAAGCCCTGCTTCTTCCGCTGCGATCGTAATGCAAGAACCAATTTAAGTGCCGCTAAGCGGCTTGGCAGTATGGTTGGCGTCGCTGCTTTCGTAATATTTCAGCGCGCTCTTTTTCCGTGAGTATGAGGCCAATGCGCTGTAGGTTGCGGGCTAAAACACCTAATGCAACATAACGCTTAAAACCGTCAATCCCATGATCAGCAACGGTCAAGACCGTGTTGCTCCAGTGCATTTACAGCCGATTCCATCGCCGAATGCTGACGCCGTACTTTTTTGTATTCTGGTGCGTGTACTTTTAATTTTTCTTCCGCAGACATTTTCCCTTTTTTAGGAAGTACAAGCTGTACCCAAGTGTGTGCTTAATTCCACCTGGTTGGAGGGGCTATGAAAACCTCTATCAAAACTACAGGAGTTGAGCGATGGGAAATGCACTTGCGTTTGTGTCACCATCGACACGGCTACATCAACATCTTGAGTTTTTTCCATGACTTCGTGATGTAAAATAAACTGATATTGATCTTCCATAATGCAGACTTTAACACCAAGTTCAACTAAAGCCCCGCTTTACCCTTGCTAATCCATTCAGTGTGCGGTTGAAAAATTGTGTAAATTTTTTCCTTGGCGGGAATAGTTTCATCGTCTAAAACATGACGCTCTATTTGATCCATCAGAAGTTCGGCATAATCCTGAAAAACCCTTATTATTTGCCTCGTTAGTAAAATCTGTGGGTCATTTCTGGAGTGGGTAACCGCCCAAGCGAGTGATACAAGGCTATTTCAGCGCATTTATAGGTTTTGAAACCATACGATTTTCTCGTAGTGAGTTTTACCTTGGTATTTAGCCCCTCCACAATGCCGCTTGAGTATGCTTATTTTGCTCTAAACCAATTCAATATAAGAGGCTTGTGCCGGCGAATTGTCTTGATGACTTTTTTCATGGGTTCGAGCCGAGCACGCATTACTCTAGTACACCATCGGTCAAGGTATTGTTCGGCCCAATAAGGAGATACATATTCCCAGAAAGCATGGAATTCTTCTTTTAGCAGGTAGGCCCTAACGCTCTTCAAATTATATTCAAGCAAGGTTTTCAATTTCATATCTTGATTCTACGTTAAATTCTGTTTTCGCTTAAGTAGGCACCATCGAGACTTCCTTAAAACAGGCTCATAGCCGTCGGCGACTAACTGCTTGTGTTCACCCGCACGAATTTCATCGATGGCCTTATGCCGCATAGCTACAACATTAAATCGATCCAATATATGTAGCGCCTGGGTGGCCATTTCTGAGATTACCTTGACATAGGGTTGCCACATGTCAGAGTACACATGTTTTAATAGTTGACTTCTTTCTGGACCAAGAAACTCAAAGAAGGCGCGAATCGTTTTTTCAGTTCGCTCTTCTACAATCCACAGTAAGCGCGTATTGTCGCGATCGACCTGGTAGGCCAGCGTTAGGTATTTATGCCCTTTGTGTATCGCTTTCATCAAGTCTCTGAGATGGTAGCTTATGCAAGTTTAGAGATGGCGCTAAAACAGCTCTATATTAACGAAAATCCAGATAAAGATCCTCCTATGTTACGTGCTTTGCTGAAATATGCACGAACGAGCGGCTGGCTAAAAAATGAAGATTTTTCATATCGTGAGGAGATTGCATACCGAAAAGCAAGACAAAATGAAATGTATGATGTGATTCAATCTGGTGTCTTGAAAAAGGAGGGTGATAGCATCCCTATTGAAGAATCGCCTGAAGAGGAAATTAAAGCAGCACTAGATTCATTAGACTTAGTGGGTAAGTTCGTCAAAGCTGCTCCTGATTTACGAAATACACTTGCTCATGGTTCAAATATGCTGCACCCCAATAGTATTTGGACATTACAGCATATTGCAGCAGCTATAAATATGGCCTACAAGAATTCTAATAATACCGCTCTCCCTCAATGAAAGCGTACAAATCCTTTTCTATGTATTGATAAGAAAATTCTGCTTCAGATATGTTATTGAGGTTTTTCGCTTTGACTCTACCGATTTCTCCTGTCCTAGTATAATGGTGCCCAGGAGAGGGTTAATCAAAATAGCCTTGAAGCTGCTTTGACCCCGTTGGGGCTTCGCTGCATTGCCGAACGTTTCAATCGCGTTGCGTTTGTGAGCCTCTTTTCGGTTCGGGGAACGGTTATTTTTTTTGAGGGGGGTAAAGCCGAATTACTGCTGATTTATATTTGGTACCCAGGAGAGGACTTGATTTAAATCTATAACTGTATGTTTTTACTTGATTTATTTAATAATAAAAAATAACGATGTTACTTTAAGTGTTACATAAAATCTAACCATTTAGCCATGCGAATCCTATTCCTCTGCGCCTCTCAACAGCTCAATAATTCACCACTAAAATTTCATAAAATAGGAGAGCACTGTTGTTGTCTTGATCAAAAATTGTCATTTTTGAGAAGTTAGCTCCCAGCTTCTCAATGATACGATATTTGAAACAAGCAATTTGACGATAGAGTGGCAGTCAATTAGACGGATAACAGGCACATTAAAACTATATTTTCTATACATAACGCAAAAGTAGGGTTAGAAAATCAAAATATGTATACATAATCTTGTCAGCCCCTTTTCTTTCAGTACCAACAAATCCTAACATATCGATGTTTTTCAATTATATCGACATAACAGCCTGATATGTCGATGTGATCGACACGTTGAAATATAAGCATTTTACTTAGCGCCCTTTTAAGCTATGCAATTAGACGGTAGTATAGCAGTCAATTAGACGACAACATAACCAGCATATGGACGCTATGGCTAAATCATTACTACCAAGAGTTATCGCCCCACTGCTGCTGGAAGCACTAAGCGATACTCCAGTCGTCTGCTTACTCGGGCCTCGCCAGGTGGGTAAAACCACGTTAGCCAGGGAATACTGCCCTGATTATTCCTACATCAGCTTTGACGACAGCACACTACTGAACACTGCGCAACAAGACCCTACGGGGTTTATTCAGGGCTTGCCAGAACAAGTGATTTTAGATGAGGTGCAGCGAGCACCTGAATTATTACCAGCGATCAAGGCTGCTGTTGATCAGCGCAGAACACCTGGTCGCTTTCTGCTGACAGGTTCGGCGAATCTGTTGCTATTACCAAAGGTACAAGAATCCCTGGCAGGGAGAGTTGAAGTATTAAACCTGTTTCCATTAACGGAACAAGAGAAGCACCGCAATAAAAACTCCCTGCTTAGCTCTTTGATTAGCGGAAAAATAGCGCCGCAAATCATTGGAGAGCAGAGTGTTATTGAGGGTGTCGCTGAAGCTGTATGCCAGGGTGGCTACCCAGAACCGAATACTCGCTCGGCTGCCAGAGCCAGACAATGGCATCGGCAATATCTGAATGCCATTATTCAGCGCGATGTTAAAGATATTGCGGCCATTCGGGATGAAGATGAAATGCTCGCCTTGATGGAAATGCTGGCCTACCGGACAGGCACTTTACTCAATGTCAGTAGCATGGCTAATGAGTTAAAAATGACCCGGGAGACCACTGAAAAATACTTGAGCATACTTGAGCGCCTGTTTTTAGTGCGCAGACTTTCCGCCTGGCATCGTAACCAGTCCAAACGATTGGTGAAGACACCCAAAGTACACGTTATTGATTCCGGCCTTGCGACAACACTCAGCGGGTTAAAAACCGACGACTGGAATAACCATAAAAGCAATTTTGGCCCTGTATTAGAAAGTTTTGTCGTTCAGCAGCTTATTTGTCAGGCCAGCTGGATAGGCAGTGATTTTAAATTCAGCCATTACCGCGATAAAGACCAGGTAGAAGTTGACCTGGTGATAGAACGTGGCCAACAGCTTTGGGGAGTAGAAGTAAAAAAAGCAGCCAGTATCAACCCAAAAGACAGTGCAGGTCTGGCCCGTTTGGCCGCTCAGGCAGGTAAGCGCTTTCAGGGTGGCATCTTACTCTATTGTGGCAATAACACCTTGCCGCTGACTCAAGACAATTGTTATGCGGTACCGATGAATACACTCTGGCAATAGAAAATTTTAATTAAAAAGTAATGCGGCAATTATATGAAAAACGCTTATGTGTATAGGACGAAAACGATAGATGTTGGAACAAACTTTTAAAAATATAGATGATGTGCTCTGGAAAGAGGCCGGTTGAATTAACCGGAGCAAACCAAAATACGCTTAAAGTTAGATTACGGGAGTTGGTGAATGCAGGGCGAATTCAACGACATGGTAAGGGGCGTGCAACGTGGTACAGTCGCTAAGTAACTATTTCATTAGTCGCAGCAACAAGAAAATCAGGACTTATTAATGTGAGCTTTCGGTAAGCAACAGTGACTAATAAAATAATCTATGTTCTTGTATAATTCGTCCCAATTCCCACACTCCAGAGGCGCAGCCCATGATCAACATAGTCACACCTGATAGCTCACCAGAAGA
>JBLHGN010000064.1:0-15188 GCA_047616325.1 Lentisphaeria bacterium | reverse complement strand
CGGTATCGTCTCGCACGCTATAATAAAGCGCCAGTTGGTAGTGTAATGTTGAGTTGGTGTCGACACTGGCGTGGGTGTGGGCGTGGTTTACGATCTGTAAAGCCGTGTCTAATAAGCCATAATCGAGTAAGTGTTCCACAAAAACTACGGTGCGCGGTGAATCAATTTTGTTAGTAATGGTGGTTATGTTGGCTTTTATAAGTGTAAGTGCAAAGTCGATTTTGTCTGTGTCGAGCGCGGCTTTTACATGCCGAGCAAGTTCGTTTGGGTTTTGTTTCTTTGCCGTGTCACCCAAGAGTGTACTAGCCGAGTAGTTTAAATAGGCATCGACAGCCCTGCTGTATTCTTGGTCTATGGCCTTAATCGTTGCCGGGTCGTTACCTGGCATGGGAATGGCAATCGCCCTCCCGCAAGCGGCAATTAATACTATTAAAAGCAGCTTTGCAAAAAACAGGTAATGTAACGTGGGAGATTGGACAATCATCTTTGAGATCATGGGTATTTTTTGTACATATTGTTGTGTTTGCCTAGTTTTAAACGTTTATATCAATTAGTCAATGCATACACGAAATTCTAAACATAAAAATATTGAATAGAGTAGTAGATACTCATCTAGCCATCTTTTGTCTTTTTGTGCTACGCATCCATGCGCAGCACAATAATTATTTTTCTTGCTGGTAGCTAGGGAGTATGTCGTTAAGCGTTATTCCACCTTGTAGGTAAATAAACCCTCTTCAGTTACTCCAATATGTACATTGGTGATTTCATCGCCATTAGCCATGCGCGTTAAACACTCGCCGGCAAGTTCGGGCAGCATGGTGCGCGTAAGAATGTTTTCGATATTGCGAGCCCCGGTATCCACCTCTTGGCTGCGGGCTACTATATGCAAAAGTAAATCTTCATCGTAGCTAAATTTCGCTCCGTAGTGCTCTTTAACACGCTTTTCGATGCGTCGCATGTTGATTTTCGAAATTTTCAACAGGTTTTCGTCATCCAAGGGGTAAAAGGGGATGACGGTTGTTCTTCCAAGAAAAGCCGGTTTAAAATATCTAAGTAGCTGAGGACGGAAATTCTCTAATAATGTCTCGGGGTCTGGTCGCTCTTCAGAAGCTGCGAGCATCGCCCTTATATGCTCTTCACCCGCATTCGAAGTCATGATGACGACGGTGTTCTTAAAATCGATATCTCGTCCTTCGCCGTCTCGAATTGTTCCTTTGTCGAAAAGATTGTAGAAAATATCTTGAACGCCAGGATGGGCTTTTTCCATTTCATCTAAAAGTATTACGCTATAGGGTTTGCGTCGAACAGCTTCTGTAAGAACCCCGCCTTCGCCATACCCAACATAGCCAGGAGGGGAACCAAGCAACATAGAAACTTTGTGCTCTTCCTTAAATTCAGACATGTTAATGGTGGTGATATTTTGTTCGCCGCCGTAGAGTATATCGGCTAGCGCTAGCGCCGTTTCTGTTTTCCCAACACCGCTCGAGCCTACCATAAAAAACACGCCGATGGGCTTGCGTGGGTCTGTAAGCCCAGCGCGCGACGTTTTAATGCTTCGTGCAACGGCTTCTAATGCATGTGGCTGGCCAATAACGCGTTCTTCAAGGCGATCTTTTAGGTTCAGTATGGAAATGATTTCGTCGGAGACCATTTTACCTACGGGTATGCCGGTCCAGTTGGCAACGACTTCGGCAATTGCCTGGCTGTCAACATTCACTTGTATCATTGCCGTTTCGGATTGCAAGGCACTTAGTTCATTCATTAAACCGTGCAGCTCAGTTTTGATGCGATTGCGCTCTTCATCGTTAAGCGGCACCGGAGCATCTTTTTTCTTGGAGTCATCTTCGCTGAGTCGAAGTACATGGAAATCGTCTTCAATTTGTTTTTGTAGACTATGAATTTGCACTACAATTGTTTGTTCTTTCTCCCATTGGGCTTCTTCCGATAATAACTTACCTTCAAGGGATGTTTTCAACTCAATCAATTCGACAATTCGCTCCTCACAATTGCCGAGTGTTGCATTTTCTCTTTCTAGAGAAACTATGTTGGTTTCACATTGAGCGATGCGCCTGCGGGTATCTTCTACTGCTGCAGGGGTGGCGCTTTGACTAAGTGCCACACGCGCGCAGGCCGTATCCAGCAGACTTACCGACTTGTCGGGTAGTTGACGAGCGGTTATGTAGCGACTTGAAAGTTTTACCGAGTCTACGATGGCTTCGTCCATTATGCGAACACCGTGGTGCACTTGCAGTATTTCTGAGATGGCGCGCATCATGTTTATGGCTTTTTCTTCGCTGGGCTCTTCGATTTTTACCACTTGAAATCTTCGTGTTAAAGCAGGGTCGCGTTCAAAATATTTTTTATATTCCGCCCACGTGGTGGCCGCTATTGTGCGAAGTTCGCCGCGAGCTAAAGCCGGTTTTAACAAGTTGGCTGCATCTCCTTGGCCTTCTTTGCCGCCTGCACCAATCATCGTATGCGCTTCGTCTATAAACATGATGATAGGCTCGGGGGAGGCTTTAACTTCGGCAATAACAGACTTTAGACGGCTTTCGAACTCGCCTTTTACGCTGGCACCCGCCTGTAAAAGCCCCAAATCTAGGGAGCGTATAGTTACGCCTCGCAGAGGGGCTGGCACGTCGCCGGAGACAATGCGCAGGGCAAAGCCTTCGACAACGGCGGTTTTTCCTACACCGGCTTCACCCGTGAGTATGGGGTTGTTCTGCCGACGTCGGATAAGAATATCAATAATTTGGCGAATCTCTTCGTCGCGTCCCAGTACAGCGTCGATTTTTCCTTGCTTCGCCGCTTCGGTTAGATTAACGGTGAACTTATCTAGCGCGGGAGACTTGCTTGGTGCACCCGAAGGCATTCCGTTGGCACTACTGGACGAATCATTTGATGATGAAACTTGGGCCGACTCGGCCGTAGTTCCCACTACTGCGCGCACAAGGTCGCGTAGAGACTCTGGTGGGATTTTTTTAAGCTCGCCAGTCAACGCCCCGCTTGAGCGACGTAAGTTTTCATCCAGCATCAATGCCGCGAGCAGATGTGCGGATGTGGCTTGGCCGTGTCCGTATTCCACTGACGCCAGTATCCACGCATTTTTTGCGAGATCCACTATCGTAGGTGACAGAGCCGGTGCCCGTGAGTTGCCCGATTTGATAAGATCCAATTCTCGGTTTAATTCCTGCGCAAGCTTACCGATGTTGAGCTCGAACTTTTGCAAGATTTCGATAAGGTCGCTGTCGGGAATTTCAAGTAATTTTAATAGCCAATGCTCTACTTCCACGTTGTAGTGAGTTCGTGAAAGGCATAGGCCTGCGGCACCTTCTAAAGCGAGGCGGCACGGTTCGTTGAGTTTTCCAACGAGAGATTTCAGGTCGATGCTGATCATAACTTTTCCTTTTAAAATTGTTTGCTAGTAGTTAAATGTTAGATTATTAAAGTCAATGGTTTACATTTACATGTTTTTAGAAGAAGTGACGATTTCCAAAACATCATCCTTATCTGTATTCGTTTTTGGCTTCCCCGAGAGCCATGTATTCCATGCCATCATCGGCGGGTTGTCTTTACATAGTTTTATTTTGTTGGGCACGTCTGCTCGCTTTACTTGTATAACAAAATCATAGTCCTGTTCCATTCCAATATAGGATTTTACAATTTCGTTGAGCGCTTTAAGGGAATCTGTGCCGGGCGCAAATTTGTTGTATTGCTCTTTGTTCAGTGGACCAATTTTTATGCGAGATTTTCCCTGCGCAAACCATCCTTTTTTGCCCAGCATCGTCGAGCGACCCAAGCATACGTTTTGACCCATTCGATTTTGTCGGTCGGGAAGGCGGGCACGCACATCGTCTATCAAATCTTGCCACTGGCCAATGAAGCCCTCAATATTAATGGGAACACCAAAATAATGGTTTATGATCTGACTGAGATTACTGGCCGATTTTACCTGTTGTGAATAAAGGCCAGAAAAATAAATTAGCGATTCATCTTTAAAATATTGCCTGTTTCTAAGGTGGGCAGTGCCCAATCCAAGAAGGCTTAATAGAGCTTTGGTGTGTTGGCTGTCGCCGTTTGATTTCTGTTTGTTAAGCTGGCTTCGTTCATATTCGATTGGGAGTCGATACTTTGTGGAGGCCTGAAAAAATAGTGATGTGGTTCGGTGGTTGAACATGTCTAAAAAATTAGCCAGCGATTTATCTTTCAGTTTGAGCTGTTGTAGGATCATTTCGGTATAATGAAAAGGCATAACGCCCATGGCGCCCGTTAGACCGAGAAAATTCACTATTATCTGCCAGCGAGATTCATCTTTGCTAATAGGTTTTTTTATAATGGAGGAAACTTCACTTTCAGGGAATCGTAAGCTATGTGTGCTTACAAAACGCAAAGCTTCTTTAAGCGGTGGTGAGAACTTTGCAATTTTACCGCTCGTAAGTTTTCGATAATTGGTTTGTTGCTTTGCATTGCCTGGGTTTGCGAGCACTTCTGTGCTTGCGGAATCTTCGCTGGCTATGTAATTTTGAAGTGCAGATGCTCTCTCAAGTAGACGTACTACCTGAATAAATGAAAATTCATGTGGGTTTTTAAGTAGCTTATCGACTACAGAAAAACCCTCTCGCCGGCTCTTGGAGGGCATTTTTTTATATAGCCTTGTTTGTTTTTGAGTTTAACTAATACTCGGGTAAAAGAATTTACAGAGCAATACAGAGCGAAGAAATGTTCAAGTATGCTTGCGTACAAATAACTACTACTGCCGGTAAGGAACAAACCGTCTAGCTCAACTTCCACTTCTACGCCCCGACACATAGTGGCATGGCCATCGATTGTGAGTGGAGCACTAATTTGTTTTGCATTTACCGAAAAAATGGAATCTATCAGGCCTCGTGTTACCGAAGATTCTCTAAAGTCATAGAGCCGAAATATTTCTTTTAAAGCCTCTGTGGCGTCGTTGCCGCCAGTAAGAGAAAGGTAGTTTAGATTTAGGTGTGAAAGCAGTCGCCAGCGTGCCTGATTGCGAAGTGGTGGCCTTACTGTTGCAGTGGGTTGTGTAATACAGTGAATTTTAGAGCAGGGCGGGGCGCTGTCGACGCACTGCAATTTTGGCTGGTCCGTATTAAATGGTAGTTTTGCCGGCTGATCGCGGTTGCTACACGTAAGTTGTAAGCTAAGTGTGCGATCTTCGGGTATATTTGGATTAAATTCCAGATCAACCAAGCTTAGAAATACATCGGTGCCTTCATCTCTTTCTTGGTAGCCAAGCTTTGCGCTACGACGTGTGGCTAACCAAAAGGCATGGTCTTCATTGTCTTGATGTTGGTGGCACAGTCCGTAAAAAGGCAAATACTCTTTTTTGTTGCCCGACGATGTGGTACCCACCACTTTATCTACCGAATACACCTCAAAGCCGAGGGGGCGGCGTACGTCGGCTACGATTTGATATTCTAGCTCGGTATGATCCAACTTAATCGGGTCTGCTCGTTGGCTGAATAGATTGGTCATAGGCGAGCAACCTAGCGCAAACGTTTCGGCATTGATGTGGTGTTCAAGCTCGATGTCTGATGATTTTAGATACAGGTATACGTCTAACTTATGTGTGGTGCTTGATGGCAAGTGGCTATTGATTTCGGTTAAATCAATAAACATGAATTTTTCTGGAAAAACAAAATACTCTGTAAGAAGTCGGTACCCGATAAAAGATGAGGGTGGATAAGGTAATAGACCCTCGTCTTTAATGAAACCAACGGGTCTGATGGTGTCTGCTCTAGAAAAGCACGGTTCTCCATCGGTTTCAGATGCTGAGAACACAATGCCGAGACATTCGCTGTGCAATAACTGGTGCAAGGGATGAATGTGCTGTGGCTGGCCTTTCAAATAGAAACGCAATGTTTCGAGTGATATGTCAGCAAAGTTTATTTCGGGGGAAAATGTTTCTAATGATATTTTTAGAACACTACCGGCGCCTTTAAAAGCACCCGATCCCGGTGTTGTAAATGGTCTGCCTAACAAGGACGCGGCCGTTACTTTGATGGGAAAAAGCTCGACATCGTACGAAAGTGAAAATCGGCAATTTTCACCCTGGAAGCTTTCTGTTTCGATAAGCGTGTTTCGATCTATTTTAAATCTGTTGTCGAGTTGTTCTTCATCAGGGCTAAATTGAATAATGGAAATTGACGGAATAGGGCGTTGGTAGTGAGGGAACATGACGTTTAGCAACGCGTCTGTTAATTCAGGAAAGTCATCGTCGAGTTTGTGTTGTATTCGCGCATTGAGATAGGCGAAACCTTCGATCAATCGCGAAACATGCGGATCTTCAATGGTTTCGGTATTTATTCCAAGTCGTCCTGCAACCTTGGGGTGCTCTTTCGAAAATTCGGCGCCCATCTGGCGAATAAACGCCAGTTCTTTTTCGTAATAGGGCAGTAATTCATCAGCCATGAGATTCTTCCACATTCACAGTTCTTGATACGGGCTCAAGTATAGAGTCAAATATTACCGACTCTGGTGCGGGGTCGGCGTAGAGCGTAGCGTTGACACGAAAACGCAATGTTCTATCGGTGACTTCTTTGTTCTCTTGAAATTCAACTTTTACAGTTTTAAACCTCGGCTCGTATTGCCGGAGTACTCGTTCGAGATATCGGGTAAAATCTTTTTTCTTGTCTGGGTCGGTAATATTAATAGTTGCTAGGTCTGGAAGGCCGTAATTGAGTAAAGATGTTTCAATGTTGGTGAATTCTGACGGAGCTTCGAGTACTCGAAAGCGAGTATTGAGCAAGTTTTCCAAATCGCGGCGTACACTACTGCGTAAATATTTTAGTTGTTGGTGTTTGTTTTTATCCGCTTCACCTTTTAAATGAGGTTCGCTGTCTAAAAGTCGATCTAAAATCGACGGGCGTAGTTTCTTTTTTTTGTCTACTCGTGCCATGTTTATATGTTCTTATTAACTCTGTTGAACGAGTTCAGTAACAAGTTCTAGCTCTGATACCATTTGGTCTAATTGATAGTGTGGCACTATGCGAATCGCACATAGGTATTGCCCCGGCTTACTTGTATGTTCTTTTACCGTCACCGAAGCTTCGCGTATTGGAAAACGTGCTTGTTCTTCCCATTCCATGTCACTACGTCCAGAGGTATAGCGAAGTAGCCAGCGGCGTAGTAGATTTTCACAATCACTGGCACTCACAAAAGAGCCAACCTTATCGCGAATGATAACTTTTATATAATGGGCAATACGCGAACCGCATAGTATATGCTGTAGCATCGTAGATAATTTTGCATTTACTGTTGCGTCATTCGAGTCTTGTCGTTTGGGCTTTTGTATGGATTGATTGCTGTAAAAGGCATTAAAAGGCGTGTCGTAACACTGACATAAAGGGATGAATCCTAATTCGCTGATTTCTCTTTCGGCAGAGTCTGTAATTACAGTATTTGTAGAAGGCTTGTAGGCGAGATCGTTGGAGTCGGTATCGAAGGCATCGACGGGCAAGTTGGTGAGTAGGCCACCACCAATTTGATTTCTAGGTACTCCACGAATATGGCCGAACCAGCCTACATTTGAAAACTCGCGAATTAAAATTGCCGCGAATCCGAAACAGGCATTGCCCCACAGGTAGCAATCATTATCTTTGGAATGTTTTTGTTCATAGAAAAATATTCCCTTGTAACTGCCGGGATTTGTACGGTAAGGTCGGCGGACTAAAATTCTGGGTAGGGTTAAACCAACAAAACGCGAATCGGCAGAATCTCGAAGAGCTCGCCAGCGAATGTACTCATCTTGCTTAAAAATATTTGCAAAATTGAGTGGTGAGGATAAATTTGAAAAATCATCCAAGCCAAATAGTTCACTTGAAGCTCCAGCAACGAAGGGAGAAAAAGACGCCGCAGCGATTTCTGACAAACCTTTCAATGTGCTGATATCATCGTGAAAATGGTGCTTTGAAGTGCGGTGGCTTATTTCATAGTCACCAATCAGTACGCCGTAAGGCTCGCCACCAGGGGTGCCATACTCGTCATTATAAACTTTATTAAATAATTGGCTCTGGTCAAATTCCAGTGCACGGCCAATATCTCGAACCACTTCTTTCCAGCTAATATCCAACATTTTAAGCTTGAAGTTTTTCACCCCTTCAGCTTGAACGGCTAAGTACCATAGGCAGCGCCATGAAGCTTCGAGTTTTTGGAAGGCTGGGTGATGAATAATCTCATTGAGTTGACGGCAAATCATTCTGTCAATTTCAGCCACGCTGCGATCAATAGCGCTGCATATATCTTCTTTGGTTTTTAGAGTATTGGGTCTTTCAAATTCATTAATCCAGTATAAAAGGGCCGCTCTTGGATTTTTCTCCTTTACGAAATCAGAAACATTTGTGACGTAAGCTGATCGCTCACACAGGGTGTCGAGCGCAATGGACACATTTGCCTGACCTGCTTTCGAGTCGGTATGGGAAACCTTAACAGACGACACACATGTTCCTGTTTAAAACTGATTTGAAAATACTTGAAGGGAGTTAAAAAGGGGGCCCCCCCTTTTTTGTTCTCTTAGATTTAACCTGCTTTCGGAATATTTGCCACCAAGCGCAAAGAAGCTGTCAATTCTTCCATTTGCAGCCAAGGGCGCATCCAAGCTATAGCATTGTAAACTCCGGGTTGCCCGGGAACTTCTTTAACTTCAACACGGGCTTCTGCCAGTGGGAAGCGTGCTTTCATCTCTGGGCTGGCACCAGGGCTAGCATTTACATACTGATTTAACCAGCGATTGAGCCACTGCTCAGCGTCTGAAGCCTCCACAAAAGAACCAATTTTGTCGCGAGCCATTACTTTTAGGAAGTGAGCTATGCGCGAAGTGGCCATTATGTAGGGAAGTCGTGCAGAAATTGCCGCGTTCGCTGAGGCATTTGGGTCTTCAAACCTCTTTGGTTTTTGTGTGGTTTGCGCACCAAAGAATACGGCGTAATCCGTATTTTTGTAATGGCAAAGCGGTAGAAAACCCAAGTTACTAAGTTCGGCTTCTCTTCGGTCGGTGATACCGATTTCGGTGGGGCATTTTTGATCGAGGTCGCCGTCGTCACTGATAAATGCGTGACTTGGAAGGCCGGATACTTTACCGCCGCCTTCGGCACCGCGAATGCTTGTGCACCAGCCGTATTCAGAGAATGCCTTGGTTAACGTAGTGCCAAGGGAGTAGGCCGCATTCATCCAGCAGTAGGAGTCGTGAGCAGCTTCAAGGTGTTGGCCGCCTTCGTCTACGTTCGCCTCTTCAAAACTAAACGCTTCTACAGGCTTGGTTGATTTTCCGTAGGGCAGTCTGGCCAAAGTACGTGGCATAGTGAGTGTAACGAAGCGCGAATCAGCACTATCGCGAAAGCTGCGCCAGGGTATGTATTCGGCAGAATCAAAAATCTTTTCCAGGTCTCTTGGTTTAGATAGTTCTGTATAGCTGTCGAATCCAAACATTTGAGGTGACGCTGCAGAGACGAAGGGGCAGAAGCCCGCAGCAGCAACGTTGGACATTTTGCCCAATAGCGAAACATCATCGGGATGCGAAGAAAACTCGTAGTCGCCTATAAGCGCCGCATAAGGCTCGCCGCCGGCAATACCAAATTCACTTTCGTATATCTTCTTGAATATTTGGCTTTGATCAAACTCGACGGCTTTTTCTAGGTCGCGAGTTAGTTCCTTCTTGGATATATTGAGCAAGCGGATCTTTAGTCCGGTTCCTGTTTCTGAATTAGTTACCAAATGGTTTAGCCCGCGCCAGGATCCCTCAAGCTTTTGAAATTTCTCGTGCTGCATAATGGCTGCTAGCTGCTTTGACATGGCGCTGTCAATAGCGGCAATGGCATTGTTTATTGTTTTTGAGAGATTGTTGTCCCATTTTACCGTACCTTTCATTGCCTCTTCTGAAAGCGCTTTTAATAGCGATTCAGTTTCGTTTCTCGGCGTCTGCTTGGTAGCACTTATCGCTTGATCAAGAAAGCTGAGTTCCTGGGCTTCGGCTTCCTGGCCTTGGGTTTGCAATTCTTCATTCGCCATCTTTATTTTCTCCACTTTCTTCTAAGCCTAGTTCACTCGAAAGGCTGGTTAATGCACTGGTGTTGCTCAAAATTTCTTCCAAAATATTTTCTAATTCCTCAGATCTATCGGCTTTGGTCATTAAATCGCGTAATTTGTTGCGAGTTTCCAAAAGCTTTTTTAATGGTTCAACCTGGTTAACTATTTTGTGGGGTTCGAAATCATCCATGTTTTGAAAGTCGAGGTTTAAAGACATTTTACTGTCGTCACCTTCGAGTGTGTTTTCCACTTTTACATTAAGCTGTGGGTTAATTTTCCCCATCAGGTCATTAAAGTTATCCCTGTCAATCTGAGCAAACTTACGGTCTTTTAAGGTTTTTTTGGCGTCGGCATTGTCGCCGGAATAATCACCCATTACGCCCATTACAAAAGGAAGTTCTTTCGACGAAGTGGCGCCGTTTGTTTCCAGGTCGTAGGTGATGTGTACGCGGGGTTTGCGTACTCGTTTTAACTTGTCGTGAATGCTTTCGGACATGGTCCCTTCCTCTTGTCTATTGTTTAAAGTGATTTATGTGTTTTCTTCTTCTACGCCGGTAAGTTCGCTATACCTGCGCCTAGAGTCATCATTATCTATTAGCTCACTAATAAGTTCTGTCAGTGGCATATTCCCCCATTTTACCGCCTTTTGTAAAATATACGAGACGGGCGAGTGGGGCTCGGTTTTTCGAAAAAAGTCAGCGATAAGTAACAGTTGCTTAAATGCATCATCGCGAGTAGCTACTGGCCCTCGAGTATTTGTTTTGGTCGCTTCTGGCGAGTCGATAGTGTCGGAACTTTCCTCAATATCTTCATTTTCTTCCGCTGCAACGGGAAATTTTTGTTTTCCTATGAAATTCACCGCCAATAAGCACTCGTCTAAAACTTCAATAATTTTTCGTGTTGGTGGAGCATCCTCAAGGCCACACAGATTATCCAGCTTGGTGCTAATTGATCTGTAGCAGTCAATGCACTCAGATAAATCGCTACGCTGATTTACAAAAAAATCTTGCGTAGAGCCGTCAACGGACTTATCAATATCTTTGAGTGAAAAACCGAGATTTTCGATTTTATTTTTACGGCTACGTTCGTCAATCGTGTTTTCAGCGTCATTGGCTTGGTGGTACTGCCAGAAGCTAAATGGTCCTGGATAATCACCCTCCGTAATGGTGACTTTCCTTATGGGGGCAATGAGCGACCCTTCTAGCCCTCCGTCGCCACAGAGTCCTGCTAGGCAGGTAACACGTGTTTCAATACCATACTCATCTGGGATAGGAAACAGGGTGTCCCAAAACCTATCGATTAAGCCTTCAATCAATCTAAACGAATCGCGCAGGCCTGCAAAGCCATTTCTACGAACCATGGCTTCGGCATACCAGCAAGCCACTTCTAAATCTTTACTCTTATCTCGAAAAATGCCTGGTGAAATTTCAGCCACTTGGCGCCAATGTTCGGAGGCCTCATTACTATTGCCGTCGTGAACACTCTGACGTTCAACGGCTCGTGCCTGTTCTCTTTGGCTGCGTAACATCTGATAGGGGGAAGTTGGCGAGATATCACTACGAATATCCAACCCGGAAGGGATATCGCCGGTAAAAGGTTGCAACAAACTTTCTATATCAATTAGATCTGGTGACGCCATGCAATTAAGGCCCTTTTTAAAAATCTTTAGTATCCGTTTATATGGTTAAATTGCACAATCAAATTTAGATGCGTGGCGATATTGTCGCTGATCTTGTATTTGTATGATGCACTCCTAAAATTTGTGTAACAGCCGCTGGCGTCAAATTCATTTTTTTGGCGTAATAAACGACGAGATGCTCGCGATGCAATCAGATTAACGTATTACGTAAGGTGCTGTGAAAATATTTGCGTTAAATTTAACACAAAAATATATCAATTCTAAGCACCGTGTCATTGTTTATTTGTAAGCTCTGCGCTTAGTGTCCAGCATAATTTTACATCAGCGGGTTGCTTTTATATGTATAAAAAGCATCATTGTTGAATAATTCTACCCATACCAACAAATATTTGTTCGATAAAACTGTGAGCAACCACCAAATTTATCTGTTTATTTGATCTGCTCGCAGTACAGATTTTGACCGTCGTGGGTCAATGTTGAGTCATTAGCCCGCTTTTGATGTTTTTCGTGCCAATTACATGCGGCGGAAGCATACTTCAAATCGAAGGTTCAATACTATGACGCAGTTCATGTCTTTGACATGAAAGCCTAACTTTGTTTTGAACAGCGACTTTGCGGTAATATACTAGCCACCAGTTCGCCAGTGGGGTCTTGGACGTATTTTCAAGTGGGTGCATCTTTACGTGTTTGTGCTTTTGATTTTTAATATATGTCTAAACGCCTGATAAAGCAGGGTAAACTAGGGGCGGGGTCATAATTTAGTCGCAGTCTCATGGGCATGACCCCTGACAAAAAGGCAAAGAAGCAAATTAATATTTTTTACATAAAAAACTTGAGTCAAGTGCGGTAGGTTGTAGGCAAAACTTCAGGTGGTGTTTATTTGGGCGCTAGCTTGTGCCCGCTGAATGCTATATGCCGACATTACTTACGCATATATTGGCCTAGGTTCAGGACGTTATTCTAATGACATTGAATGTATTTATAGTTAAATCTCCAGCTGGGGTTGTGCAACCTGCCTCTCAGAAAACATTTGACGAGCAGGGCGGAACATTGGGGCGAGGCGAGGCGAACAATTGGGTGCTAGCCGACCCCGATCGCTTTTTGTCTTCAAAGCACTGCACCATAAGCTGTGTGGGTGGGCAGTATTATTTAACAGACACCAGTACTAACGGCACATTTATCAACAATGCCCCCGAGCCCATTGGCAAGGGTGGCAAGATTCCTTTAAACAATAACGACACCATCGAGGTCGGTGATTACCAATTCCGAGTCGAGGTAGGAGCGGGGCTTGGGGCTTTGCCCGCGTCGCCCTTTGATGTGTCCGCTGAGGCTAGCCCGTCAGCCCCAAAACTCGATGAAAGCGGCTTATTCTCAAATGCTAACCCTTTTTTGGATAGTTCGCCTTTTGATAATGCGGGTGATCCGTTTGCGCTAAGGGCTGGTTCAGTTTCTGGCCTGTCGTTAAACCCAGACCCCGAAAACTATGATCCCCTTGCCGCATTAGATAAAGCTCATTTCCCCGAGAGTGCCCTCGTAGTAGATGAAAAAAGCAGTGACTTGTTCTCATCCAACAGCCATAGCGATGGCGCAGGCGCTTTAAGTCAGTCTGTAAGTTGGCCCGATGCAGCTCAGGAAAACGTCATACCAGAGGATTGGGAGGAAGATGTGTTCGGTAGTGCCGCAGCCCCCCATAGGCCTGCTACGACGTCGCCTCCGCTAGACAAGAACGCTCTGCCAGCATTTGCGCCATCTGGCGCTGGTGGACGTAGTTTCGATCGACTGGATGCAGATTGTATGCCGTCTCTGCCTCTCACAGACCCACCGAAAATGCCCAAACAGCCAGCGGAAATTCCCCCGTTCGCAATCGAGCCTTTGTTAGCCGAGCGCGAACCTGAGCAAAGTGAACCCTTTCGCTCCACCGCCGCTGCACATGCTCGCGCGGGCCCAGGTGCAGTGCCCGTAGCGACAAGCAAAGATCGGTTGACAGAAAGTCAGCTTGCCTCTCTTATCGGGGGCATGGGGTTGTCAGACCGCAACCTGGGTGAGCAACATGTGGACGAAATTCATGCTTTGGTGGGCGAATTGGTGCCGGTGATCGTCACTGGCATGATGCAAGTGTTGCGGTCGCGGGCCAGTATTAAAAATGAATTTCGCATGAATGTTACCACCATACAGCCCATAGAAAATAATCCGCTGAAATTTTCGGCAACGGCCGACGAAGCTATTGAAAATATGTTTGTTCGAAAAAGCAGTGCCTACAAGCAGCCAATGGATGCGTTTAAGGAGGGTTTCGATAGCATTGGTGAGCATCAGGTGGCGATTATTGCGGGTATTCGCGCAGCATTCAAGGGGATGATGGACAGTTTTGATCCGCTTACCCTAGAGAAACAGTTCGATCGGCAGAATAAGGGGGTAACGTTGCCTGGAATGCAAAAAGCGCGATATTGGAGCAGTTATACCGAATACTATAAAGGCTTTGTCGACAATCTTGAAAACTCGTTTCAATATTTATTTGGCGACGATTTTGTGCAGGCCTATGAAGAACAGCTTCGCAAGCTAGCGGCCGAGCGCAAACGCAATACACCATATGGACACTAACAGGGAGAACTCATGAAACTAACTAACTCGCAAAATTCCAATATGTTCGGAATAATTTATAGAACGCTCACAAAGATTAAATTGGCACGCAGTGTTCAAAAAAAGGTGATGTTTTTCGCCGCCTTAGCTACGCTTTTGGGGTGTACCACGGTCAACCACAAAGTGGGTGAAGTGTTAAATTTAGATACTGATATTAAGATAAAGATGAATATTGCCGGAAATGTAAACCCCGATGAAAGTGGTAAACCGTCGCCAGTATTTGTCAGGCTCTACGAATTGAATAATACAGCCATATTCGAAAAGGCCGATTTTATAGACCTCTACGAAAACGACGAGAAAATCCTTGGATCCTCGCTTGTTGCGAAGCAAGAGTTAAAAAGATTTATTCCAGGTAAAATGCGCATTGAAGAGTTAGTGTTAAAAAAAGATACGCAATACGTTGCATTGTTTGCAGAATTTTTTCGTTTTAAAGACGCAAGATCGAAAATTGTTTTCCCTGTAACGGCGCGTAACGTCGTTAGAAATACAATTTCGGTTGAAATTTCGGAAAATGAAATTCACTTGCTAAGCAAGTGAGGTTAATGCCGGTGAGGCAAAAGTAAGTAGTTATAATTTTGGTTTTTTAAGCCGAAATATTCATCAAAAAAAAGGCGGTGATCCGCCACGGTAGTTCAGGAAAAGCAACTATGTCACTAGATAGCAAGGTCGTATGGTCAGAGGGAATGTTTTTAAATCCGCAGCATTTCCAGCAACAAGAACGCTATATGGAGCGCTATATAAACGGTAAGTGTTCCGCATACGGGGCTTACGGCTGGGGCCTGCAAGAATTTGAAATCGACCAGCAATTACTTAAGCTTGGTAAACTTTCTGTAATTCGAGCGAGTGGTGTTTTTCCCGATGG
>JBLHGN010000063.1:0-15231 GCA_047616325.1 Lentisphaeria bacterium | reverse complement strand
ACCCCGCCACCATCATGACCGATCCGGCGATGGCCGATGCCACTTACATCGAACCGATCGATTGGCAGACGGTGGAAAAAATTATAGGGAAAGAGCGGCCCGACGCACTTTTGCCCACTATGGGCGGACAGACAGCGCTCAACTGTGCCCTCGACCTATACAATAAAGGTGTATTAGACAAATATAATGTTGAGCTTATAGGCGCAAATCAAGCATCCATTCATATGGCCGAAGATCGCAATTTATTTGATCAGGCGATGAAGCGAATCGGTTTGGAGTGTGCGCGCGCTGAAATTGTGCATACGTTGGAAGAGGCCTTGGAAGTCCCGAAAAAATTCGGTTTTCCGGTGATTATCCGTCCTTCGTTTACCATGGGCGGTTCCGGTGGTGGTATTGCTTACAATTGGGACGAATTTGAAGAAATTTGTTTGCGCGGCTTGGACTTGTCGCCTACCAGCGAGCTGCTGATCGACGAGTCGCTACTCGGCTGGAAAGAATATGAAATGGAAGTTGTGCGCGACAAAAACGACAACTGCATCATTATTTGTTCCATAGAAAACTTTGACCCGATGGGGGTGCATACCGGCGATTCAATTACCGTTGCTCCGGCGCAGACGCTCACCGACAAAGAATATCAAATCATGCGCAACGCCTCGATCGCAGTGCTGCGGGAAATTGGTGTTGAAACGGGCGGTTCTAACGTTCAGTTTGCGGTAAATCCAGACGACGGCCGTTTGATAGTTATTGAAATGAATCCTCGTGTATCCCGCTCATCGGCCTTGGCTTCTAAGGCGACGGGCTTTCCTATCGCCAAGGTTGCCGCTAAGCTCGCGATTGGTTATACCCTGGATGAACTGCAAAATGACATCACCGGCGGCGCCACCCCAGCCTCGTTCGAACCCAGTATCGACTATGTGGTTACTAAAATACCGCGTTTTACCTTTGAGAAGTTTGGCGACGCCGATGCGCGTTTGACGACGCAAATGAAATCGGTGGGTGAAGTGATGGCCATAGGGCGTACATTTCAGGAGTCACTGCAGAAAGCCCTGAGAGGCTTGGAGGTGGACTCTGCCGGGTTTGAGCCAAGAGTTGACCTTACCGACGACAATGCACTTGCACTGATTCGTCGAGACCTCTCTACCCCTGGGGCTGACCGCATTTGGTTTGTAGCCGATGCATTTCGGGCCGGAATGACTGTAGACGAGGTGTTTGAGCAATCCTTTATCGATCGTTGGTTTTTGGCTCAGATCGAAGACCTCGTCAACGTGGAGACTGTCCTCTCGTCCATGCCCTTGTCAGATATCGACGCCGATCGTATGTTTCAGCTTAAGCGGAAAGGTTTTTCCGACAAGCGTTTAGGGCAATTGTTAGGAGTAAGCGAGAAAAATTTACGCAACCACCGTCACAAATTAAATATTCACCCTGTATACAAGCGTGTCGATACGTGTGCTGCTGAGTTTTCTACGTCTACGGCCTATATGTATTCCACCTATGAGGAGGAATGTGAGGCCAATCCCAGCGATCGAGAGAAAATTATGGTGCTCGGGGGCGGTCCAAATCGTATAGGTCAGGGTATTGAATTTGACTACTGCTGTGTTCACGCTGCCATGGCGGCAAGGGAAGACGGCTATGAAACTATTATGGTCAACTGTAACCCCGAAACGGTGTCTACCGACTACGACAGCTCTGATCGACTGTATTTTGAACCGGTCACGCTTGAGGATGTGTTAGAGATTGTGCTTAAGGAAAAACCAAAAGGCGTAATTGTGCAGTTTGGTGGCCAAACACCGCTTAAGTTGGCCAAGGCTTTAGAGGCTGCTGGAGTGCCTATTATTGGCACCAGCCCAGAAGCCATCGATCGCGCCGAAGACCGTGAACGTTTTCAGCAAATGATTGAGCGTTTAGGCTTGCTGCAGCCGGCCAATGCTATTTGTCGCTCAGCGGAACAGGCCATTCATGTAGCGCCTAAAGTGGGTTACCCCTTGGTTGTGCGACCGTCATATGTATTGGGTGGACGGGCGATGGAGGTCGTGTATACCGAAAATGAACTGCGCTCCTACATGACCAAAAATGTAAAAGCGTCGGACGATGCGCCGGTATTGCTTGATCGGTTTTTAAATAACGCCATTGAAGTCGATATCGACGCGGTATCAGACGGTAAGCATGTGGTTATTGGCGCAATCATGCAGCACATTGAGCAGTGTGGCGTGCACTCGGGTGATTCCGCCTGTTCTCTACCCCCTTACTCGCTGCCGGATGATGTTCAGAATGAGATGAAGGAACAGGTTCGGAAAATGGCTGTCGAACTTGGTGTGGTGGGTTTGATGAACACCCAGCTGGCTTATCAGGATGGAAAAATTTACGTCATTGAAGTGAATCCTCGTGGCTCGCGCACGGTGCCTTTTGTGTCGAAATGCATTGGTGTGTCGCTGGCTAAAATTGCCGCGCGCTGTCAAATTGGTGCATCTCTCGAAGCGCAGGGTTTTACTGAAGAAGTGGTGCCAGACTATTTTAGCGTTAAGGAAGCCGTATTCCCCTTCAATAAATTTCCCTCAGTAGACCCAATACTCGGGCCGGAAATGAAGTCGACCGGAGAGGTTATGGGTGTTGGTGATACCTTTGCAGAAGCTTTTTCCAAGGCTCAATCTGGCAGCGGGTCGGCTATACCCAAATCAGGCACAGCATTTTTGAGTGTGCGTGACTTCGATAAAAACGGCATTGTGGTTGTGGCAAAAGAGCTCCATGATATGGGCTTTAAAATTGCCGCCACGCGCGGGACTGCAAAAGTGATTGAAGCCTGCGGTATTGAAGTGAAAACCGTCAATAAAGTAGCCGAGGGTCGACCGCATGCGGTGGACATGATAAAAAACAAAGAAATTCAAATAGTTATTAATACAACTGAGGGTAAACAGGCCATTCAGGATTCAGCTTCAATTCGTCGAAGTGCAGAAGCGAATCATGTTTACTATACGACAACTCTCGCTGCCGGTGATGCCGTTTGTATGGCGCTGCGGTTTGGTAAAGAGTTGGAAGTAAGACGCTTGCAAGACCTTCACAAACGGGTGCAAAAATAAATGCAAAAATATCCTATGACCGTGGCGGGCGAAAAAGCCTTGCGCGAAGAACTCGAACGTCTTAAAAAAGTAGATCGCCCAAGAATAGTGTCTGCCATTGCTGAAGCCCGCGAACACGGCGACCTTAAAGAAAATGCAGAATACCATGCAGCGCGCGAGCAGCAGGGTTTCTGTGAAGGGCGCGTGCAAGACATTGAAGCAAAATTGTCAAATTCTGTGATAATTGATGTTGCCACCATCCCAGTGTCTGGGAAAGTGATTTTTGGTGTCACAGTGGATCTTATAAACGTCGAAACCGATGCCAATATTCGCTACACCATAGTTGGTGAAGACGAGGCCAATATTAAACTTAACAAGATATCCGTCACTTCCCCTATCGCACGTGCATTAATAGGCAAAGAAATTGGCGATGTGGCGGTTGTAAAGGCGCCAGGTGGTGACGTTGAATATGAAATAGATGGTGTGCATCATATTTAAATTCGATCAATGTTGGGTGGGTAAATATCCATTTGTTTGGATGTGTACACGCCTCTTATTTTTCAATCCTAGTAATCATCAGACAAAATAGCCCTTTAGTTGATTGACTTGCTAAAAGAATGGACTCTTTAACCTCGCTTGCCTTGTTTTTTACGCCGTCAACTTGAGGCGCATTTCTACGCCATTCTATGTGGTTTCTGTCTCCAGCCCAGCCGAAATTTGTTTGTTTCTTCGCGAAAAGGTTTCTGTTTTTGCAAAATGACGAAAAGTGTCGATTTTTTTTGCGTATTCGGAAAATGAACCCCTAAAACCCATAAAAATATTTGTATCTTCATTATTCGATGTATTAATTGTGTAACTTGATAATAAGTGCTCGTTCAGCCAAATTATCGATTAAAGCGATTTTGTCGGCGTTAAAATCAACAACAGTGAACACAAAGCTTCATTTTATTGTCAGGACTATAAATGTTTGTATGTGCTCCTTGTTTTTATAGGCCTATTTGTTATGTTTTGGTGAGTATGGCTTGATGCTTGCATTATATAAAGGCAGTGTCACAGAAAAGATATTTTGAGCCCTTGCTTATATGGGAAATAGTCGTCAAAACTTATATGCGAAGATGATTTACGAACAAAGTTTTGAAAATTGACTTGCTATTAATAAAACTATTTTAAGAGTGCGATATGTTTGCTGAGCGAATTTCCGGAAATATTCCATCACCGCTTCCTACGTTTGACCACGTATATGAAAAGGTTTCGCTATTTGGTGGCCTTTCGCAGTCTCAAATTGAAACCTTGGTTGGAAGTATGTCGTTGGTGTCGTTTGATAGGGGCGATACCATTTATAGCCAGGGGCAGTTACCCTGCAACATTTATATTTTATTGTCCGGTAAAGTGGAGTTAAATATTTATCGCAAGGATGGTAACGTAGGTCAAATCACCTACAATTCCGGCGACTGTTTTGGGGAGACGGCTCTTATTGGTATTCAGCCTCAGGTAGGCGAAACGACTGCCCTAGACGACACATGGACGCTGCAATTATCGCGCACAAGCTTGCTGGAGCTCACTCAGTATCACGGGGACGTATTTGCTTTGTTAATGATGAACGTGGCGCGGGAAGTCAGTCGCCGGCTTCATGAGGCCTTATCCATTGGCATATCAGAAGGCGATGCTGCTAAGGTTCACTCCGTGTATGGAGGTATTAAGACTGCGCAATAGCGCTTTTCCGAAATAGAAAAGACGCATCCGGCTTCCTTAGTGCGTCTTTTTATTTGGTTTATTCTCTTGCGACAAATAAATGGAGTGCCTTTTTCCTTCTTCCTTCTTCCTTTATCTTTTTCCTTTATTGCCACCCATGTTGCAGTCCATCTTCTTATGTGGCGCATGTTCTCTATGAAACTGTTCCATTTTTTCGACCTCTTCAGCACTTAGTAGGCTGGAGAGCTTTTTTATTTGGCTCTCGTGAAGCGCATTCATCTGCTTGCGTGCCTGTTGCCGAATTAGCATGTGTTGCTCTTGTCCCGCTGCCATTATTTGCTTTGCCTCGGCCTCGGTAGCATCGTTGAGGTCGAGTTTGCTTAGTAATTTATGATGCATTCTTTCCATGTTCACCTGGTGAACGCCACAGCCTTTCTCGTGGTGACCTGCATAGGCGCTGCTTACAGCTCCTAGTGTTATTGCTAACGGGAGAGTTAAAGAGAGAATTTGTTTTTTCATGAGAGACTCTAGTTTTTATCGTACGGATAGATCTTTATAGTACTTTAAGTATTTATCTTCTGAGCTCAGTATACTTCAATAGCGTAAATGTTATGGACAAATTGTGATTTTGTGAAAAAACCGTATAGTTGGCTTAAGCTGCCCTTAATTCAATGTTCTATGCAGGCTATCACCAGCGCTTAATAGTATTGGGAAAGTTTTGTCGGTCTTGCTTACTGGCAAGTTCGTTGCATTCTCCGCGCAAGCTGGCAGCCCGACTCAATGTATCGCTTTCGATAACCCAGTAGCCGCTTGTGCAGTACCCATTTGACTCAATATGAGCCAGCGCAATTTTGTTGAGAGCTCTTTCAATTGTTTTTGGTTTTTGTCTCGAGCGTTCCAGGCGTTCTTGGCGGTGAACGGCATCAAGGCTCAGGTCTCGCTCGGGCGTCTGTCGACTGAACTTTAATTCAAAATGTTTGAGCCCTGTATCCGTTATTTTGGTTTTGAAACTTGTCTCATTTATTTCGGGGGTGGAGGCGCAGCCTGCCGTAACACAGGCCAATACTATTGAAAATGTGTATTTGTATCTCGTATATGCATTGCTCATTATTTTTCTTCCATCTCGATTTCAAATTTATAGCCTACGCCATAAATAGAACGTATCAGCTCATATTGAGGTAGTGCATCGTGTAATTTTTTTCGTAATTTTTTTATATGGCTGTCTACGGTTCTATCGCTTACGATACGATAATCGTGGTATATGTTGTCAAGAATATGTTGGCGCGAAAAAATTCTTCCCGGTTCACTATAGAGGAGACGAAAAAGATTTAGTTCGATCTGGGTTAACTCTATGCTTGCGTCACCGATATTTAAGTGCAGTTTATCGGTGTCAATATCAATTAATAGCGTCTTTGAATCGCTCTCTTTTACTGAGCCCGAATTAAAACGTCGCAGTACGGTTTTTACTCGCGCAACAACTTCTCTGGGGCTGTAGGGTTTGCATATATAGTCGTCAGCGCCGAGCTCAAGGCCAAGCAGTCGGTCTATTTCTTCCACCTTTGCTGTTGTGATGATAATTGGAATAAGGCTATGCATTCGGATATCCTTGCATATGTCGATGCCATTTTTACCGGGAAGCATCAAATCCAATATTATCAGGTTAGGGTTTTCGGTCTTCACCCAGGCTTCAGCCTCGGTGCCGTTGCTAAGTATGTGAGTTTGGAACCCTGCACTGCGTAAATACTCTTGTAATACGCGCGCCAGGTCTGGCTCGTCTTCCACAATAAGAATTTTAAATTCGTTGGCCAGGGTGGTGTTTGTCATGATTGGTTTCACTTTGGCATGGTTATGATTTGTTTGATGCCGCCTAGCATTGAAGCTCGCGCGGTGATTGTTCCTCCGTGTCCTTCAACGATGCCTTTGCATATACTTAGCCCAAGGCCCGCTCCTCCCGTTTCTCTGTTACGGGATGTTTCAATGCGATAAAGTCGATCAAATATTTTTTCAATGCCGTCATCGGGTACGCCCGGTGCGCTATCTTCTATGTGTATGTGTATTTCATTTTTTTGCAGTAAAAGAGAGATTTTTATTGTGCCATTGGCATTGGTATATCTAAAGCTGTTTTCTAGTAAGTTTCCAAGAAGTTGTTTTATGCGTTTTCGATCCGCAAAAAGACAGAGATCTACCTCGTCATCAGAAATGGTAAATAAGTGTAGGTTTTTTTGGGCAAGCTTCTCTTCAAACTCTACGCTGGTTTCTTTGATAAGCTCACGTATGTCAAATTGTTCTTTGAAGAAGCTCAGCGCACCTTCATCCACTAGCGATAATTCATATAGATCATCAATAATAAGCGAAAGCGAATCGACGTTTCGTTGAAGTAGGTTTAAGTTTTCCGAAGACGCTTCTCTAATGCCGTCTTGCATGGCCTCAATTTGCGCCTTTAGTACCGAAAGCGGTGTACGCATTTCATGAGAGGTGTTGGCAACCCATTGTTTGCGTGCGGTCTCATTCTTTTCCAGTGTGCTCGCCATTTCATCAAAATTTTGACAAAGCGTTCCCAGTTCATCATCCGCCGTTGATGCCATTCTTACAGTGAAGTCGCCAGCCGCCATTTGTTTGGCATTTTGTGACAGCTTGGACAGGGGTGTTACTAGCCAGCGCGATACAAATAGAGTGACAATCAAGGCTGCAAATACCATAAGGACGCTAAGCAGTCCGAATATATTCAACTGTTGGTCGGCAAATAGTTTGTCCACTGGGCGCAGAAAGGCTTTCGGCTTTACATATCCAATATGGGCAATAATGGTGTTATCGAGTATTAGTTGGCGGTAGATGTAGTTGGCGTCTTCTTGTTGTCTGCCGGCGACCAGCTGTTTTTTGTTGTCAACCAAGATTAAATGTTGAAAAAATGCGCGTTGATTGGGCTCTAGTTTCTTTTCCATTGATTCGCGGTCACCCCACTCGTGAGGACGGGGGCCAAGGGGTGGTGGCGATCGTAAATTTTGATGTCTGAGGTATTGGCGGTAGGTGGCGTCGCGCAGAGTGTTCCAGCGTTCACCATTTTCCAAAAAAGGACGCAGCGAGCGCGCTGTGGCGTATTCGTTTATAACCGCCTGTTCCAGCGGCTCAAGGCGTTCCAGGATTTGTTTGGTGGCATACTCAAGAAAGCGCTGCTTAACGCTGAGGTGGGTTAACAGCAGCAGGGAGCCCAGGCTGAGCACCAGTGTTACAAAGAAAGTGAGCCAAAGCTTAAGTTTGATGCTTTTAATCATGTGGCTCTGGCAGCTCGTAAGCGCTCAACTGTGACGCTCTGTCTGCTTGCGACTGTGGCCACGGGTAAGTCACGCGTAAATATGAACCGAGTATTCTGAATTTTCCGCAACTTTACAATGCCAAATAGGCCGATTCAGGTCGCTTTCACAATTCTTTCAAGGTTGATGGGTTCGACCCGCTCGATTTGGTAATATCGCATCAGCGATTCTCGCCTACGATATTTAGTCTATAATTAACGGACATTTGACTTTTTTGTCGACGTTTTTCGAGATGCGCGAAACAGTAGGGTGACCTTGCCAATTTCTTGTACTTTTTCGGCGTTAAGGCTGGAACACATTTCATCTATTGCTTGTTTGCGTATTTCTTTGTCGATGATGGAAACTTTGACCTTTATCAGTTCGTGGTCGTCAAGAGCTCTTTCGAGCTCGGCCAGTACATTTTCATTAAGTCCCTTGCCGGCAATAGTGACAACGGGTTTGAGGTTGTGGCCAATAAGGCGGTATTTTTTTTTGTTTTCGTTTGTAAGTGCCATGCAAGATTTTGCCTTAAAGTCAGGGTTAGAAGTGTTTTGTCTTTAGTCCTCACTGCCCGTTGGATGTTGCCAATAGTGATTTTGGGGAGCACCAGAGCCATTTAAAGCCAATAGGTAAGCTTAAAAATGGCAAAAGGGCTAGCGTCTGATTGTTTTGCTCTCGGTACGCTTTTTGGGGGTAAGCTGGTATTGTACCGACTAATTATGGCTATTTATTAAAAATTTGTGGCCAATCTTAAATAAGTTTTTGTGCGTATTCCTTTAAGAGTAAGTATGTCCCGTTCAAAAAGCAGTGGTCGTTGGTTGCAAGAGCATTTTAACGATGCCTATGTTAAAGATTCACAAAAAGATGGTTACCGTTCCAGGGCGAGCTATAAGCTGATTGAGCTTAATGAAAAAGATCGCTTGTTTAGGGCTGGAATGACAGTAGTTGATTTAGGAGCCGCGCCAGGAGGTTGGTCCCAAGTGGCTGCATCCAAGGTGGGCCACAGCGGCACAGTGCTGGCCTCGGACATGCTCAGCATGGATACCATCGCAGGTGTTGACTTTATACAGGGTGATTTTACCGAGGAAGTGGTGCTAAACCAGCTGTTAGAAGTTATGGGGGAGTCAAAAGCAGATCTTGTAATTTCTGACATGGCCCCCAATATGAGTGGTATAGCAGATGTTGACCAACCCATGTCTATACATTTAGTAGAGTTGGCCTTAGAAATGGCTGCCTTGGTACTGAAACCTCGCGGGGGTTTTGTTGCCAAAGTGTTTCAAGGAGAGGGTTTTGACGACTTTATTAAAGCAGTTCGAGCGATTTTTACTAAAGTCGTAATACGTAAGCCCGATTCTTCTAGGGCGCGATCTCGGGAGGTGTACGTGGTTGCGAAAGGGTTTAAATCTGTATAGTCGATGGCTTAGGCTTAATTTAACTGACCGCGGTACTTTTTACATGGCTCGGGGTCGCGTATTTCGATACCGTAAGCAGCACATAGGTGCGTCGAAATTGCGCTGCAACGGTGATTTACTTATCAATCGTTGCCGAGTAAACGATAATTTAATATTAGATGCCGGTGGACAACTTCACAGGCTAGGGTTGAGGAGACAGGACCTTGAACGATATGGCAAAAAATTTGGTTCTATGGCTAGTGATTGCCGTGGTGCTTTTTACGGTTTTTCAAAACTTCAGTAGCCCTAAACCACAGGATGAATTGTCATACTCTGGTTTTGTGCACGAGGTTCAAGACGGTCGCGTTAGGCAGGTGGTGATTGAAGGGCGAACCATTTACGGTATTCGCACCGATGGTAACTCGTTTACGGTGATTAAGCCCGAAATCTACGATATGAATTTGGTTGACGACTTGTTGAAAAACAATGTTGAAATTATCGGCGCCAAGCCCGAGCAGACCAGTATATGGCAGCAGCTGTTGGTGGCGAGCTTCCCCATTCTGTTGTTTATAGCGGTTTTCGTATTTTTTATGCGTCAAATGCAGGGAGGTTCTGGCGGTCGCGGTGGTCCGATGAGCTTTGCCAAAAGTAAGGCTCGTCTGCTGGGTGAAGATCAGATAAAAACCACTTTTGCTGACGTGGCCGGGGTGGATGAAGCCAAAGAAGAAGTTCAAGAGCTGGTGGAATACCTGAAAGATCCAGCGCGCTTTCAGCGTTTAGGTGGCAAAATACCTCGTGGTGTGCTGATGTCAGGCCCTCCTGGAACGGGCAAGACCCTTCTTGCAAAGGCCATTGCAGGGGAAGCGAAAGTGCCATTCTTCTCTATTTCGGGCTCTGACTTTGTGGAAATGTTTGTTGGCGTGGGGGCTTCTCGAGTTCGCGATATGTTCGAGCAAGCCAAGAAGCAGGCACCTTGCATTATCTTTATCGATGAAATCGATGCTGTCGGTCGCCATCGTGGCGGCGGCCACGGAGGTGGCCACGACGAGCGCGAACAGACTCTTAATCAGCTATTAGTTGAAATGGATGGTTTTGAGGGCAATGAAGGCGTGATTGTGATTGCCGCCACTAACCGTTCCGACGTGCTGGATAAAGCATTGTTGCGTCCGGGCCGTTTTGATCGGCAAGTGTTTGTAGGCTTACCCGATATCCGTGGTCGCGAACAGATACTTAAAGTGCACATGCGTAAAGTGCCGCTCGATTCCGAAGTGGATGCCAAGGTTATTGCACGCGGCACTCCTGGATTTTCGGGTGCGGATTTGGCAAACCTGGTAAACGAGGCCGCACTGCTGGCCGCTAGAGCAAACAAGCGAATTGTTACGCCAGAGGAGTTCGAGAAGGCTCGCGATAAAATTCTCATGGGCAGCGAGCGTCGTACCTTGGTGATGACGGAGCAAGAAAAAACGAGTACGGCCTATCACGAGGCGGGTCATGCAATAGTCGGGTATTTTTCTAAAGAACACGATCCTATTCACAAAGTAACAATAATCCCCCGAGGGCGCTCACTGGGTGTTACTCAGTTTCTTCCCGAGGGCGATAGAACTAGCGAAAGCCGGAGAAAAATTCTGGGCGATATTGCCACCCTGTATGGTGGGCGCATTGCAGAATTCTTGAAGTACGGATCCGATGGTGTAAGTACCGGAGCTTCTCAAGATATTAAGATGGCGACCTACCTCGCTCGAAGCATGGTGGTGAACTACGGTTTGTCCGATAAGTTGGGGCCCTTGGATTACGATTCTCGCGATAGGGATGGCATTAATTCACGCAATATATCTGAGCATACGGCGCAATTGATCGACGAGGAAGTGAAGCGAATAACCGACGAGTGTTACGTAGACGCAGAAAAGGTGCTCGGCAGTAATCAAGATATTCTAGAGGCGATGAAAGAGGCACTTATGGAGTTTGAGACTCTCGATTCGCTGCAAGTAGAGGACATAATGGAGCGTCGTAGTGTGCGTCCACCTCGCGACTGGGGTGATAGCAACGACAGTGATGCATCAGATGGCAATGACACTAAAGGAACGACCTCGCCTACTCCTCCAGTGGGTGGTCCCGCTAGCGAGCATTAAATTACCCTTAATATTTGTTATGGCCGACTAAGATCGGCCTTTTTCTTTTGTGGATAGTAACGCGCTATTAATATGCTCACCCAATTTGGTCGTCACAGTTTAGATTTGGATCACCCGCACGTTATGGGTATTCTTAACGTCACTCCTGACTCTTTTTATGACGGTGGCCGCTATTTTCAACAAGAAACTGTAGATCTCAATGCAGCCTTGAAGCATGCGGAAGGCATGGTGTTGGCCGGTGCTTCGTTTATCGATATTGGTGGTGAGTCGACCCGTCCCGGCGCCATCAAAATAGGAGAACAGCAGGAATTAGACCGCGTTGTGCCTGTGGTTGAAGCTCTGGTTTGTGAGTTTGACGTCGTTGTTTCGGTGGATACAAGTTCGCCAGCACTCATCCAAGCGGCTGCAAAGGTAGGGGCGGGTTTTGTAAATGATGTTCGGGCGCTACAAAATGATGGTGCCCTAGCTGCGGCAGAATCATCGAAAGTTCCCATCTGCATGATGCATATGCAGGGGCAACCCGACACTATGCAGAACAATCCGGCGTACAAGCAAGTTGTTGACGATGTAAGCTCTTTTTTGATGGCGCGGGTCGATGCCTGTGAGCGAGCCGGCATTGCTGCTTCGAAAATTATTATTGACCCTGGTTTTGGTTTTGGTAAAACTGATGCTCACAACTTCGCACTTTTGGCTCAATTGAGCCAAATAAAAGCGCTTGGCTTCCCCGTTTTGGTGGGGCTATCACGCAAATCTATGATAGGGCGGTTGTTGGGTCGACCGCCAGCAGAGCGATTGGCTGCCAGTCTAGCAATGGGCTTAATAGCTCTACAGAATGGGGCTTCAATATTACGTGTTCACGATGTTCAGGAAACCATGGACGTCGTAAATATTTTTAAAAAAATTACCACCGAGTATTAGGAACTATATGTCTCGAAAATATTTTGGCACCGACGGTATCCGCGGTAAAGTTGGCGAGGGCGTAATTACCCCGCAATTCTTTCTTCAGTTCGGCTGGGCTGTGGGTAAAGTTCTGGCCAGTAGAAATATCAATCGCAAAGAGCCTTGCAAAGTCCTCATAGGCAAAGATACGCGCATTTCTGGGTATATGTTCGAATCTGCAATTCAAGCTGGTCTTATCAGTGCCGGAGTGGATGTTCTGTTGCTGGGTCCCATGCCCACCCCTGCAATAGCCTACCTAACGCGAACGTTTAAAGCCTGCGCGGGCATTGTAATTAGTGCTTCACACAACCCTTTTGAAGATAACGGTATTAAACTGTTTAATACCGACGGTACTAAATTGCCGGATGAGATGGAGCTTGAAATCGAGGCGCAGCTAGATCAGCCTATGAGTGTGGGTGCCCGATTGGGCAAAGCCACTCGACTGGAGGATGCGGAGGGGCGTTATATAGAGTTTTGTAAAGGAACCATGCCCTGGAGCTTTAGTTTAAGCGGCTTAAAGATAGTTTTGGACTGTGCCAACGGCGCCACCTACCACTTGGCTCCCAAGGTTTTTGCTGAGTTGGGTGCAAATGTAACAGCCGTTGGCGTTTCTCCCGATGGTCTCAACATCAATTTAGAGTGCGGTGCCACCAAACTCAATCAATTGCAGAAGAAAGTGTTGGAAACTGACGCTGACCTAGGCATAGCTTTTGATGGCGATGGCGATAGGGTAATGTTTGTCGATCACCGGGGGGAAGTGGTCGATGGTGATCAATTGCTGTTTATTGTCGCTTCATACCGCCATAAATTTGAAGCATCGTGTTCAGGTGTTGTGGGCACGCTGATGACCAACTTTGGCTTTGAGTTGGGCTTGCAGGCTCTCGGTATTCCTTTCTTGCGCGCAAAAGTAGGTGATCGCTACGTTATAGAATTAATGAAAAAAAATAACTGGCTTTTGGGGGGCGAATCCTCTGGACATATTGTTTGCAGTGACGTTACCACCACCGGCGATGGCATTTTGTCGGCATTGCAGGTATTGAAGGCCATTGTGGCTGAGCAGCAAACGCTACATGACTTAAAGCAAAGCATGCAAAAGTTGCCTCAAGTTATGATCAATATATCGGTCAACAGGCGGGTTGACCTGGATGCTAATCCTGAAGTTCAAAAAGCTATTGCTTCAGCTGAGGCGCGCATGGAGGGGAAAGGCAGGGTGTTGTTGCGCGCTTCGGGAACAGAACCTCTTATTCGCGTAATGGTTGAAGGCCAGCAGCGTACTTTGGTATCCAGTTTGGCGAATGAATTGGCTGAAATTGTGGCTGTGGCTGTAGCTTAAAAACTTTTACAGAGAAGTTTGCTGCAGGGAGTTGTATATACCCGCGTTCTCCGCTACCATTTGCGCCCGTTTTGATGTGGCGCTCATGTTTTTTATTAATGGTTAAGATGCTAGCGCAAATAGGCAGAGAAAAATTAAGGATACAAAAATGAGACGATCTATCGTTATCGGCAACTGGAAGATGAATGGGAGCTTAGACTTTACCCGCAATCTTCTTGGCGAATTGACAGACCTGTGGGCTGGAGTGCATCAAACCGAGGTGGCAGTGTGTCCTTCGTTTCCCTATTTGTCACTTACTGCTGACGTCCTAGAGAACACAAATATTGCCTGGGGTGGTCAAGACCTAAGCGATAAGAAAAGTGGCGCATTTACAGGCGCTGTATCGGCTGAAATGCTCGTTGACTGTGGCTGTAAATATGTATTGGTGGGTCACTCAGAAAGACGTGAATACAATAGCGAAACGTCAGAAGACGTCGCTCGCAAATTTAAAATAGCTGTTGAGCATGGATTGGTCCCTGTATTGTGTGTTGGGGAAACGCTTGAGCAGCGTGAAAAAGAATTAACATTCGATGTTATAGGTCGCCAATTATTGAAGGTGGTCGATCTTTGTGGCTTGGATATGGTAGCAAAAGGAATAGTCGCTTATGAGCCCGTATGGGCGATAGGCACAGGAAAATCAGCAACGCCGCAAATGGCTCAGGATGTTCATTCCTACATTCGTGAAGTGCTTGGCCCTGAAGGTGATCAAATGCGTATTCTATACGGTGGAAGTGTAAAGCCAGAAACCGCCGAGTCGCTATTTTCGCAAAAAGATATCGATGGCGCACTTGTGGGTGGGGCATCATTAAACGCAAAAGACTTCGCATCAATCTGTAAAGCTGCTGAGTAATTTTAAGAGCATAGACAATGGAAAATATAATACTGCTGGTTCACTTGTTAGTTGCCTTAGCCATAGTTGGGCTTATTTTGATGCAGCAAGGCAAGGGTGCCGAAATGGGGGCTTCCTTTGGTTCGGGTTCATCTCAAACGCTTTTTGGTGCGGAAGGCTCTGGAAACTTCTTTTCGAAAATGACGGCTTTTTTTGCCCTCATATTTTTTGTAAGCAGTTTTAGTTTGGCGATAATTGCTAAGAAAAATGCGAGTATAAACGAAAATGACATTCCCGCATTAATAGAAGTGGGTAGTGAAATATTGGATACGCCGCAAGCGGGCTCGGCAGATGATATCCCTGAAGAATCTGGGAGCGA
Organism: Lentisphaeria bacterium; assembly: GCA_047616325.1. Lineage (GTDB taxonomy): Bacteria > Pseudomonadota > Gammaproteobacteria > Pseudomonadales > Cellvibrionaceae > JBLHGN01. The sequence continues at coordinate 157 of JBLHGN010000063.1, read as the reverse complement.
TGCTACTTCACGCGCAGGTTCGGTGGATGAGCCTACCGAAGCGCCGGTAGAATAGGTTTCTAAAAGTTTAGCCCAAGTGGTGGAATTGGTAGACACGCTATCTTGAGGGGGTAGTGGCGTAAGCCGTGCCGGTTCAAGTCCGGCCTTGGGCACCATT
>JBLHGN010000062.1:0-15590 GCA_047616325.1 Lentisphaeria bacterium | reverse complement strand
GCCGTGCCCTGGCGCTTAAGTCTTTTAGTCACGAAAGTGTTCATGCCATATATTTTGCCCGTCAACGCGATCTATATCAGGCGAGGGAGTTTTTAAAGCAACAGGGTCTTACGCCCCTAGAAGCCGATATTCAGCCGGCCGACAGATTTTTAATGGAGCGCTTTATTACGGGTGGAGTACGTTTACATGGGAAAGCCCTCGAAAGTGGCGCTTACCTTGAGTTTAGAAATCCAAGTATCAAACCATCGGATTTCGTTCCGGCGTTAAAGGTTGTCTCTTTGGATATAGAGACATCGATGCAGGGAGAAGTTTTATTTTCTATAGCCATACTCTGTTATCGATACGATGGCAATGTCTTGCACGGCACAAACCAGGAAGCTCACGCACAAGTACCCCGCCAACGCATTGTTTTTATGTTGGGTGAGCAGGGTGATGATGGCCCAATTTCGGCAGAGCAGCAATCTGTGGCTTCAGTAATAAAGTACTGTGACACCGAGGCGGTACTATTACGGCGATTTATTCGATGGTTTCAACAATGCGATCCCGACATCGTGATAGGTTGGAATGTAATAAATTTTGATTTTCGATTTTTGCAGCGTAAAGCCGATAGCCTCAGTACCAAACTCCGCCTGGGTCGAGCGTCGACATTGTTGGATTGGCGACAATCAAAAATTGATGAACAGCATTTTACCCTCACCGTTCCCGGTCGTTCAGTTCTGGATGGTATCGACGCATTAAAGTCAGCTACATTTTCTTTTGAAAGCTTTTCGCTGGATTCAGTGGCTTCTAATCTTTTAAATCGAGGTAAGCTTATACACGATGTGGATAATCGCTGCGAAGAGATTGGTGAATTATTTAGCACGAACAAAGTGGCTTTGGCGGCGTATAACATGGAAGACTGTCAGCTTGTGTGGGAGATTTTTTGCCACACCCAATTACTCTATTTTTCTCTTGAGCGCGCGCGACTAACTGGTCTCGCCATGGATAGATTCGGGGGTTCGGTAGCCGCTTTCGACAATCGTTACCTGCCTCGCTTGCACCGCGCTGGTTTTGTTGCACCCTCACTGCAAGACGACCCGGTCGGCGTCGGTAGCCCCGGCGGGTTTGTCATGGAGTCTCAGCCAGGCCTGTATCGCAACGTACTCGTGCTAGACTTTAAAAGCCTATATCCGAGTATTATTCGCACCTTCAAAATAGACCCTTTAGCCAGGGCGTGTGGTGAAAAACTGTGTGGCGATAAGCTCGGTTCCCAAACGCTTACAAACGATAAGTTGGAAACCCAAAATGTCGATTTGAGTGTGTGTGTACCCGGCTTTAACGGTGCCGCATTTAGCCGTGACACGTGCATATTACCGGGTATTATCGACGAGTTGTGGCTGGCCAGAGATCGTGCCAAACTAGAAAAAAATAATGCAATGTCGCAAGCCGTAAAAATATTAATGAATTCTTTTTATGGCGTACTCGGCACCCCAGGTTGTCGTTTTTTTGATTCACGTTTGCCAAGCTCTATCACCCTTCGTGGTCATCAAATATTAAATAAGACCAAACAGCTTATCGAGGAAAAGGGATTTAAGGTGATATATGGCGATACCGATTCAGTGTTCGTTGCGATACCTAGTGCGAGACATGATGACAATGCAAGCGAACCCTCAGATCGGGAACCTTTGGAACTCAGAGACGTGGGACATCGTCTCGCCAAGGATCTTAATGCCTGGTGGAAAAAACACCTGAAAGGGAGCTATAACATTACGTCGTATTTGGAATTGGAGTACGAGATTGGATTTTCTCATTTTATTATGCCAACAATCCGTGGCTCCGAAGTGGGCAGTAAAAAAAGATATGCGGGACGTGTGTTGGGGGGTAAGCCAGGGCAAGACAGCGCTTTGGTGTTTAAAGGGCTAGAAACTGTGCGAACAGACTGGACGGTGGTGGCCAGAAACTTTCAGCGCGAACTCTATCGACGCATTTTCTACGATGAGCCCTACCAAGAATATATCCGAGCGATTGTTGAGGAGATCCGCCATGGAAATCGCGACCCAGACTTGGTATATCGAAAACGCATTCGGCGCAAGCTCGATGACTATCGGCGCAACGTGCCGCCTCATGTTCACGCGGCACGAATTGCTGATGCTCGGCGTAAAAAAGAAGGTCTTTCAGCGCGATATGCTCGTGGTGGCTGGATTCGCTACGTAATGACAGTGAATGGCCCAGAACCAGTGGAATATCAAAGCTCTGTTTTGGATTACGAGCGATACATAGAACGCCAAATACAACCTATTGTGGATGGTATAACTCATTTTCTGGGGATTTCCTTTGATGAGATAGCAGGGCCTCAACAGGGCTTATTTTGAGTCGGTTTTGGGTGGATAGGACGACGAAGAGGCACTAGTGATGTCATTGCCATTTTAAAGTACGAGCAAGATTTTTATGCTTATTTAATCGTATGAAATTTAGCCAGATTGAGCTAGCCTTGTGGTGTGGTACGGCTTATTGCGCAAATGCTGTGTAAAAGCCCGAAAACATCGGAAATAGGAGGAAAGACCTGTGAATATTGGCGGTTCAAGTTCGATTTATACAATTTCCAAGGCGCAGTCTGCCGTTGCAAGCGCTTCGGAGCGCATCTCATCTGGAAAACGCATTAATAGCGCCGCTGACGATGCCGCCGGATTGGTGATTGGTAATCGACTCACCCGTCAAATTTCGGGCTTTGAGCAGTCAGTGCGCAATGCCAACGAAGGAATTTCCTATCTTCAGTCGGCGGGCTCTGGCTTGTCTTCAATTACGGAAGGGTTACAGCACATTCGGGAATTGGCCATTCAGGCCGCAAACGGTACCTTAAACGACAGTGATCGCAAGGTCATCAACGACGAAGCCCAGCAGATTAGTGGTGAAATTGACCGTACAGTGAAGACCACCAGCTTTAATCAGCGCCCTTTGTTAAGCGGAGGCGCGGATCAGGGAAACTCGTCTTCGAGTAATGCTCTGCAGCTGCAGGTCGGCGCTGAAAAAGATGAAACTCTATTAATAGATATCGGTAATTTTGATGCTCAATTACAGAATCTGAGTTTTCAAAGCCTCGATCTTTCGAGTGTCGAAGGGGCAAATGTGGCACTTTCGCTGTTGGATAATGTGCAAGCCGCAGTTGATAAGTCCAGCGCTACCATCGGTGCTGGGTTTAATCGCATTGAATCGACCATCAATAATCTTTCTTCCAGCGAAATATCCGTGCAAGCTTCCCGTTCGCGCATTGAGGATGCCGATATCGCCAAAGAAGTGTCAGAACTAGCGGCTAATCAAGTTAAGCAGCAGGCGTCAATTGCCATGCAAGTTCAAGCCAATCAACGTGGCAGTTTAGTATTGAAATTGTTGGGTTAGCGCTTTTCAAAAAAATGCTGTGTGTGGCGCCGTTTACGGTTATTTTTTATAGGTGGCTAAGGGGGCGGCCCGTTTTACACTAGCTAGGGAAGCTAGGTATAGGCCGCAAGACTTTGAATGTTTAAGGTGTGCTGATCGAGTTTCAAATGCCCATTTTATGCAGTGCATCAATCACTTCACGCACGAAACCTGCGGTGACTGGGTGTTCGGATTCAAATTTTGCTTCCAGGGCAATGGCCAAGTCTAGGGAGGAGCTTATTTCTTCAACCGGTGCTGCCTGAGAAGCAATGCGATTTAGGTCGGCCTCAAGCGCTTGCGCCAACTCTAGTGTTTCATCATCGACACTTTCAGTGTCGGCTAGAGATTCTCGAATGTTCATTATGGCTTGTTTTAATTGCTTATTACTCATGGAGTTCCCTTGTAGTAATTATCGCTGAGCCATTTACTGAATAGCCCTTTCGTATTAAGTTCAAGTATACCTAAGGTTTAACAGGCGGTGCCAGCGCTCAGCGACAAACCTGCAGATTAATTTGATATAGAGCTGGAGAAGCAGTGTTCAGCCTTTAGGTCATTAGAGGTCAACGACAAGCACCACCCTTATTTCCAATGGCCGTTTGCTTTCGGTGAGTAGGCTTGCATTTTTGCCGTTATAGTATTTTCAGCTTTACGTCGTCGATATAACGCTTGCGCTTACCGGCTTTTAGCATCTGGATGTCCGCCATGCAAAGGCCGTCTAAGCAATCGCCGAAGTCGGGGTCGACACTGAACACAATGGATTGAAATCCACCTTTTTCGTACAGCGAGGCATATTGTTTAAACAGTACGGGAAGTTTATATCCCAGTGACTGAAAACGTTTCTGCATATGGTCGAAGGCGTCCTCGGCTTCCAGTATACCAAAATCAGCCTCTAGAGCGCTTACGGTGCTTTCGCTTAAAGTGTAGGGGTGGTAGGCGGTGGCGAGCAATTCTTTACTAGGGTGGTAGCGGCGATAAAAGTAGGCCAGCACATCCATTAATTCTTTTGGATAATCGGCGCTCATACTCACAGGCCCAATCAAATAGCGAATGTCGGGGTTGTGCGCAAGGTATGATCCCAGCCCCTGCCATAGATAGTCCAACGATGCCTTGCCCCAATAATCGGGGTTTACGAAGCTTCTACCCAGCTCCACGCTCTGCTCGAGATAAGGCTCGAATGCGGGTAAGAATTTATATAAAGAGCTGGTATAGAACCCTGTTTCACCGATGGACTGCAATATCTTTTTGCCCTCACCCAGGCGATAAGCGCCAGCGATTACCAGGTTTTCCCTGTCCCACAGCACTAAGTGGCGATAGTGTTGATCGAACTGGTCGAGGTCGCGTTTACGCCCTGTACCTTCGCCCACTTTTCTAAACGCTACTTCGCGCAATCGACCTATTTCACGGATAACCTTTGAGTCTATGCTGTAGTCCACTAGGTAAATACGATTACCGTCGCGCGTTTCGCCCAATAATTCTGATTTTTTTAATTCTTCGAGCAGTTGACGTCGATCTTCCGGATGGGCGATGGTCTTTTCGGTCTCAAAGATGGGTCGTCGTTGACTGCCGATCTTATATAGGTGTTTTTTTAATCGGTTTACTAGTGTTCGCTCGTGCACGCTGTCGGTTTCGAGGTGCGAGCTAGAAATACACTCACCTACGCTAAAGCGAATATTGGTGGATTTTTTGTTGAACATCTCTCGTGCGAGCAGTGCTGTACCAAAGGGTTTAAACACCATAGAAGCGCTATAAAACAAAAGAGAATTTTTGGCGTTGATGTGTATTGGCAGTAGTGGCGCTTTGGATTTTTTGGCAAAATAGAGAAAACCGGGGCGCCAGCGGGTGTCTTTTACCCCAGTGGGGTGAGCCCGAGATACTTCTCCTGCGGGAAATACGATAACCGCGTGCTCGTTTTCAAGGCTTTCCAAGATACGCTTATAGCTTTTTCGAGCTCCGCCACCGGCCATATTGTCCAGGGGGATGATTAAGTCCTCCAGTGCGGTAAAATGACTCAGCACGTCGTTGGCAACAATGCGTACATCGCTGCGTACTTCGCTCACAAGTTTGACTATGGCAAGACCATCGAGGGAGCCAATGGGGTGATTGGCAAAAATAACTACTTTTCCCAGTGCCGGTATATTGGCCCGGTCTCTTGCGCTTACGGTGTAGCTAAAGTTGAAATAATCAAAAATTCGATCGATAAACTCGAGTCCCCAGGCGTCTTTATTCGCGCTTAAAAACTCATTGATGTCGTCTTCGTGAAGCAATTTTTTAAGAAATGAGATCGTGGGCTTGCGAATCAAATTGGAGGTTCGCGAAAAACCGGGAAACTTCTCGGTTATAGCTCGTTCGATATTTATCATTATGCATTCCCAATTCGGCTCTTTGGCGAAAGTCAAACAACCCTATATTGCAGATATGCTATTCCGCGATTATTAAAATTAAATGACGAAACTAGAAATAAGTTTATCGGCGTTTCTCCGCGCCCATTGTACATCGCTGTCATCATATTTGGTCAGTAGTTTCACTCGCTCATTTATGGCGCCTTACTATTTACTGCATGGCTGGCTTGGTTGACGAGGGTCGGGTAGGGGGTTTTTAGGCAACAGAAGGTCTGTCGGAGTTTCAGAGTATCTGAAAAAGTTGTTTTTGCTGTTTGTCCAACAAACTTTGGAATGGTTGTTGAAACGAAGATAAGACCTTCCGCCCGTCGTCAGCGCCCAAATCTACCAGTTCAGTACGGCGAATGAACAGTTTATCTTCACCAGCCGAGGCTTCCACAATAAGGCCGGCAAAGGGCAGCTTTTCGGGTGTTACGTCGTCTTTGTTAGCCGATACCAAGGCGGCAAGATCGAGTGGGATATTATCGATAATACCCGCTAGCTCCAGCACCAGGTAGGCACTGCATGCGGATCGGAACAGGGCTTCACCGAGTTCATCGCTGGCTTTGAAAGTGAGCACGTAATAGTTGTCGATAAGCTCAAACCCTCGGCCTCCGTAGAGTGCTGTAACGTCAGAAATAACTTGTTCTAGTCGAGTTATCGTTGTGCGAAAATTATTTCCGTTAAGCTGCTGGCGAAGCACGTCGAGGTTTTTGATATGAATAACCGAAAAAACACTGTCGAACTGGTTCTCTGTGTTGTGAAGGTCCACTTCTTCCCGCTCAGCCATCGCCTCGCTAGCGGCATCTGTGCTAAGCAAAGTATCTCCAACGGGCAAAGAGTCACCAGCCAGTAAATGGCCGCCACCGGTGCTCGATATTATTTCTAATGCACCAATGTGCAGTAGTGACCACACGGCTAAACACGCAAGCAAAAAGCCGAAGGCGCCCATCAGAGCGTAAGCTGAGGTAAACGACCATGGACTGGGATCCACCGTGATGGATACATAGCCAGCTATACTGTCGTGAAGGATAATGGGGGCACTAAAGGTTTGTCCTGGCTCATGTCCGAAACGCGACTCGCCGGCCTGCACCAATAAATTATTTTCAACGTCGTGAATTGTTGCCAGTTTGGTGTTGGGGTTTTCGATAACATCTTCGAGTATCACCTGTAACCTGACAAGGTCGTGGTTAAACGCCGCGTCTTGGGCTTGGTGGGCACTCATCGAAGCCAGCGCTTCGCCATAACTACTGAGCGATAGCGCCGACATGGCGCTATTCGCTGGAAGTATTAGCAGCGCGGCAAACACCAAAACAAAAAGTCCACCCAGGCAGGCAGCCGTAATAGGGGGTAAAAAGCGAAGTCTTAGTTGCACGTTAATTATTCTTTTAGTTGTAAACTGTCGGTGTTGAAGCGTTATGCTTTACGTCTGTTGTCGGTGTTTTATGTCGGTATTTTACCGTCACTTAAGTCGGCGTGGCGCGCTAAATCGATTCACCTAAAGATTGTGTAGTTTAACTACACAAGCGCGAGGAAGTATGGCTAGAAGTGGAAACTCGTTATAATGCCAAAAACCCCAATACTAAGAAGCAAACTGTGCACGAATTGATCTTAATAACCATATCCGGGCAGGATAAGCCTTACGTCACATCGACTGTGACCGAAATTCTATCAAAAAACAACGCCAATATACTCGATATTGGACAGGCGGTAATCCACGACACTTTATCACTTGGTATGCTTGTAGAGATTCCGGAGGAATTTTCTGTGGTGGCCGTTGTGGAGGATATTCAAAGTCATATGGAGCGCCTGGGCTTTCAAACCCGTTTCCAGCCCATAAGCGAGACGAGCTATGGCGAATGGGTGGCTCATCAGGGCAAGCAGCGGCATATCGTCACCTTGCTGGCAAGACAGATTACCGCAGAGCAAATAGCGGCGCTCACTTGCGTGGTTGCTGAGCACGGCCTAAATATCGACAATATTAGCCGCCTATCTGGGCGGGTGGCATTGAGCCGGGACTCTGATGTTAAGAGTAAGGCATGTGTAGAATTCTCTGCGCGTGGCACAGCTCCAGACGTTGTAAAGTTGCGTGCGGAACTTGCAAAAATTGCCTCTACGCTAGATGTGGACATAGCCTTTCAGGAAGACAATATGTACCGCCGTACTCGTCGTCTCGTGTGTTTTGATATGGACTCCACTCTCATAGAGGCAGAAGTTATCGACGAACTAGCCAAGGCCGCGGGAGTCGGCGCGCAGGTGGCCGAAATAACCGAAGCGGCGATGGCGGGGGCGTTAGATTTCGATCAAAGCTTCCGCAAGCGCGTGGGGCTGCTAAAGGGCCTGGACGAATCGGTGCTGGCTGGCATCGCTGAAAATTTGCCCATTACTGAAGGTGCGGCCCACCTTATCGCAACCCTTAAAAAATTGGGCTATAAAACGGCCATTTTGTCGGGAGGATTTTATTACTTTGGCCATTATCTGCAGGAAAAGCTCGGCATCGATTATGTATTCGCTAATGAGCTTGAGATAATAGATGGCAAAGTCAGTGGCGAGGTGGTCGGTACGATCGTCAATGGCGATCGCAAAGCTGAGTTATTAAAGGAGTTGGCCACCCAGGAAAATATTCGCTTGGAACAAGTAGTGGCGGTGGGTGACGGCGCCAACGATTTGCCGATGCTTGGCATTGCCGGTTTGGGAATTGCGTTTCGCGCTAAACCACTGGTTAAAGCCGAGGCGAAACAGGCTATTTCTACTCTCGGTCTGGACGCCATTTTATATCTGATGGGGTTTAGGGATAGGGAAATAAAACATTAATAAAATGGTCAGATCTGTATGGCGGAGCTACAAGAGCTAAAAGAATTACGCCATAAAGGTCTGCTTGCTAGCTTTCCATGTCGAAGTCGTAATTTAGGTGCGCGGCGGGTTCCTGCAGGTAAAAGCCTTGAATATAGTGCACGCCAGACTGCCATAGTTTAGATAGAATGCTTGCGTTCTCCACAAAGGGCACGATGGTGATTTTGTCGTGTTGATGTAACTCCCCAATAAGTTCGTTGAGCGAATTTTCTTCATCGTTATTGTTTTGTAAGTCCTGCGTGAACGACCCGTCAACTTTTATGTAGCTCACCGTTGTGTGCTTAATTGCATTAAAAGGATTTAACGAACAGCCAAAATGACTAATGCAGCATTCGCTTCCTAAGTCTGTTAGCTGCTTGGTAAACGTATTGGCAACATTTAAATGGTCGTTGATATCAATCTCTTTTAACTGAAAAATAATAGCGCTGGGCGGCAATTTTGCGGCTTTAAATGCAACGGCCAACCATGGCGGCAGGGTAGCGTCGAGCATAGACTCGCGGCTCAAATTCAGAATGAGGTGGGTGCTGTTGCCCTTTTCTCTGTGACTTGAAAGAATTTTTATCGATTCCAGTATTACCCAGCGGTCGAGTTTGGTGGTGGCACCAATTTTCGCCGCTGTCGTTAGAAAGTCGTTGGGTGAAATTTCGTCGCCGTCGTCGCCTAGCATGCGCAACAACACTTCATAGTGTTCTTTACTGGAACCGCGCAAGCTGAGTATGGGTTGAAATAATAATTTAAATTTGCCACTGTTCAGTGCATTTTGCACCATCAGTGAAATATCTTTTTTAGAAGAGGGTGTTTTTACTTCTGGTTCGTAAATTTTGGCCAGTATGTTCGGGTCTTTTTCGGCAAGTTGCTGCACCAAATTCAGTGCTTTTATAACGTGGTCTATGGGAATCTCGCTATTTGTACTGGTTTCGGTAATCAGTGCGATACCGACAAAATAATTAAATTGAAGTGTTGAGCCGTCGACATCCACCACGAAGTCACGCAGTTTTTTACATATGGATTCTGCTCGTTCAAGCGCTTTATTCGCCCCTGTTTTTGGGGCCAGCAGTAAAAAACCGTCTTCACTAAAGCGACAAAGGGTTTCATTATCGTAAGTCAATGATTTTATATAGGTTGCTATGGTCCCGATAACAATGTCAGCCGAGGCTACACCGAGCTTTTCTTGCACGGTTTCGATAAAGTCGTCGACACCAATATGAAAGAGTGAGCTGTCATACCGTTTTGCTATGGCTGCGTCGACAATGTCATCTAATACGCCTATTAAATATTTTTTATTGTATAAGCCAGTAGCTACATCTTGATTTTTAATTTGCTCGAGCTGGGCCTCGAGTTCTTCGTTTTCTGCCGGGCGAGATTTAACTAAAAATTGAAAGCAAGATTCTTCGTCATAATTGGCTTTGCGCACTTCAATATTGAGTGCTTTGGTAGAGCCATCCATCATCATGGATGACATGCTTAGCACTGTCGCATCTACATCGCTGCCTTTTATAAGAAACTCTTTAAGAAAGCGTTTGACCTTGTCGTGATCATTTTTTGCCACCATGTCAATAACGGGCATGCATTCGAGGTCTTCGGTTGTTTCGTGACCTAACAGTTCAGAAAATGACTCGTTTGCATATAAAAACATGCCGTCTTGAACAAAGGCGATAGCGTCGCGAGAGCTGTCGAGAAGCTGTTGATTACGCCGTGCTATTTCATAGAACCTACGCTCGGACACACGTCGTTTTTCGCGTTCGTCGCGATTGGCCAGCTCACGCTGAATAACGTAGAGTAAGTGCTGGTCTTCGTCCAATGTAACAACGTCTACCGCGCCAAACTTGAGTCCTTCAACTACTGCTACAGTGCCGGGCCTGTCAGTTTGAAGGACTAAGGGCACATCTTTATTTAAGCGTCTGATTTGTTTGATTGCATCTGAAGGGGCAATGTTTTTTGTATTGTCAGCACCGATCATCAGATCCCAAGATTTTTCTTGGAGTAGTTTTTCGAGAGCCTCTGGGCTGTCGACATGTTGGGCCCGAACGGGACTACCAGCATTGTGCAACATGCTTATAAGTCGCTCAACTTCCGATCGTGAATCGTTGAGGATTAGAAGTCGTACTGTATTGTTATTACCTGTCATTCGGCATCTGTATTAAGTTGTTAACAACGAGTTAATTTGGCTTAGCATTTGTTTTATGGCAGCAATTTTAGTCTATCGCCAAGCGCGTTTATAGCCCTTTCTAATCCCAAGACGAATTAAATTCATCTTTGCTCTTATTATTTTGAGAAGTGTTTTTATGTGTGTTGCTTGCATCGTCGACAGTTGACTCCAGCGAATGAAACTTAAACTGTTGCACCGCTTTAGTTTGAAACGATGCCCTATCCAGTTTGGCCATACGTTTGCGTTCACCATCCAAAAGATGAACCTTGTCAAATTCCTTCAAGGGGGCCGCACTGGTTAAAATGGTGGGGTAGGCAAAGCAATTCTTTGCGGGCGGTATAAATAATGCGCGCATAAACTCAGAATAGCCACCCACATCATAGGTTTGCGCAATTGCATAGGGTTTAGCGTTGGTGGTGAGAATTTGAATGCCCAATTGGGAGGCATTTTTAAGCTGTCGCACCCAACGTACCACGCCAAAACTCCATGTTCTCTTGCCGAGTTCTTTCACGCCAATAAGCTCTCCAGCCATTACCTTGCCCGAAATGGTGCCTTTCCACAATATACAGTAACCACCTGCACTCGTGTTTTGCAGGCTTACACGAAAGGTTGGCCTACCAAAGTTAGTGTAGCTCGCATTCAGGTGGGACGCCGGGGTTAGTCCTTGCGAGAAACTCCCCGTACGGGAAGACTCTGGGCTACCAGAGCTACTCAGGAAATAATCAAAATCTTGGCCGTTACAGGCAAAGTAATGGCAATCTACCAAACCAATACAGACATCGGCTTCGCTGCTTACCTCGCGACGATTCAGCTTACGCTGCGCAATATTGCCCCAGGTCTCCAGTAGGTGGGTGAGAAGTGCGGCAGGGAAGTCCCGCGGTACTTTAATAGCGTTACCGCTTGACAATTCTTCGTCTGATGCGCCCGATTGCTTAGAGAGCTGACTGAGCAATAGCAAAAAATCTAGTTCGATAATTCGCTGTACGTTTTTGCTTTCAATTTTTGATTTGTAAACAGGTCCTTGGGCACCCAAAAGGTTTACCGCAAAAAAATTCTCAACGTTGTCAGTGAGGCTCCCGTGAATCTTTATTGCGGTGCTCCAGTGTTCGAACACGGTGTATGCGGCGTCTATATCATTTTGGCTCAGTTGATTGGTTCTGGCGGTATCCAGCATTAGCACTCTAATATAGGCCGATTGGATGCTGGAGCTGCGTGTCGTTTTTAAGCCCGTGTCAATAATAGATTGGTCGGCCAAATCGTAATATTCGGCCACTTGATACAGAATGTGTAGCGTTGACCAAAGGCTGGCCGGAGTCTGCGAGTAGATTTGGTGGCAGCGAAAAAATAACAGGCCAATTCCCGAAATCGCTCTGTGTAGAGCCAGTGCCAGCTGATTCATGGTTTGCTTTTTGGCTTTGCCAAATGTGGAGATTTGAATCACTGCTGCGACGTAGCCATCGACCATGGTTTTCTGTAAGGTCTGTGCTATAAGCGCAGTTTTTTGAGCGCCAGCGGGCATAATTAAGGGCTGGTTAAGAAAGCTTTTCTGCAGGCCACTAATACTGTCTTGAACGGTAGTGCGAACAATTTCCAATAACTCTATTCGTGTGTGGTAGTCGGTCTTGAGTCGCGCGATTTCAGGAATGGCTTTGTAAAGTTGCACGCTGGTTTGGTTTATTTGGGTGGCAAGCAAGCTGTCTACCCATTTTTGCAGTGCCGCAGGCTTACTGCGTGCGCAAAAACTCATGCGCGACAAGTCCTGCGGAGGTAGCGTAATAGTAGCGAGTAGTTGGCTCGGTTTTATGTCTTCACTCATCTAAGGTGTTTTCTAAGGTATTTTTCATCTGTACTTGTATCCGGGTGCTTGTATCCGAGTGGACGGCCCTTATCCCCCTTATATTTCGAAAATTGCTCGGTGCGTACTTGATTGTAATAGCTTTTTAATAATAGCCTTTTATGTAGTTTAGGTTACTTGGACGATATGAGGGTAGAAATCATTATTGGTGCCAAGTAGAGAAAGGTTAAGCTAGTCTACATGAGCGCCAGTGTCATAGGGGCAAAGATTGCCATATATGCGATTTAGCGACAATTGAACGCTTTATAAATTGCCAAAAGCTGTCCAATATTCACTTAATTGCACAGAACTAACTGTAAATTGGCGTTTTTGAGGCGGCGTTTGGCACCTCTCTAACCAGCTTAGGAACCAAATATCCTGGCAGGCACATCAGCATTTGCTGACTTAATGAGACGGCTTCGCTGTGCTTTACCTCAAAATGTGCCGCACCAATTACTGCGTCGAGCAGGTGTAAATAATACGGTAATACCCCCGAGCTAAACAGTTGTTTACTCAAAGCCGTTAGTACATCTATATGGTCGTTTATGCCTTTTAAAAGAACGGTCTGATTGAGCATGCTGATATTTGAATCTCTCAGTTTTAGCAGGCCGGTGCGCACTTCGTCGTCGATTTCTTGGGGGTGATTGCAGTGCACCACCATCACCGTCTGTAGCCTGGGATGATGCACCGCGTCTAGCAGTGAGTCGGTCACTCTGGCCGGAGCGACTATCGGCAGGCGCGTGTGAATTCGCAGCCTTTGTACGTGGGGAATGTTCGCCAGCGCCTCTATTAACCATGCGATTTGCTTGTCGGATATTGCTAGCGGGTCGCCGCCACTTAAAATAACTTCTTCAATACTGTGATCGGCACGAATATAGTCAAAGGCATCTTGCCATTCCTGTCTTTTTGGGGTGTTGTCTTGGTAGTCAAAATGCCTGCGAAAGCAATAGCGGCAATTAATGGCGCACTGGCTTGCGGCAACAAGCAAAACTCGCCCATGGTATTTGTGTATCAATCCTTTAGTTTTAGTGAAGTTATCCTCTTGCAGCGGGCTGTGGCTGTAGCCGCTTGGCGCATCGAATTCAGCCCCGATTGGCAGTATTTGTTTTAACAAAGGATCGTTTGGGTCGCCTACTTTTATACGATTCACATAAGACTGGGTCGCTCTTAACGGAAAGGCTTTGTGCGCCAGTTCGGCTTTGGCGAGTAGGGCGGGGTCTAATTCTAGCCGTTCGAGTAGTTCTCTGGGGTCGGTAACCAGTTGAGAAAGCTCTTCTTGCCAACTTAAGCTCTGCCATGTTGCGAGTGTTCGATGTATCATATGCGCCTTTTTTCAAGCAAAGTAATTTTCATAGAAATTCGAGGATAAAATGGCCAACTATTCTACCAATGAATTTAAGAGTGGATTAAAAGTAATGTTGGACGGTGACCCGTGTTCCATCGTCGAGAATGAATTTGTTAAGCCGGGCAAGGGGCAGGCGTTTAACCGCGTGCGCATGAAAAACCTAAAAACCGGACGGGTGTGGGAGCGTACCTTTAAATCGGGTGAAAGCCTAGAGGGCGCGGATGTTATTGATATCGACATGGAGTATCTGTATACCGATGGCGAGTTTTGGCACTTTATGGAGCCCACCACCTTTGAACAGTATCAAGCCGACGCTAATATTATTGGCGACAATTCCAAATGGCTGAGAGAGCAAGACACTGTTATCGTCACCCTTTACAATGGTTCACCGCTGGTTGTTTTACCGCCCAATCATGTTGAGTTGGAAATAGTTGAAACCGACCCTGGTTTAAAGGGTGATACGGCTCAAGGCGGTACCAAGCCGGCGATTCTGGCCACGGGTGCAGTGGTAAAAGTGCCACTTTTCTTAACTACAGGCGAATTTGTTCGGGTAGATACGCGCACAGGTGAATATCTTGGACGCGCTAGCAAGTAGCCGCTGGCGCTAAATGGTGCTTTAGCGGTGAATGCAATGTCGGGCGAAACCCTGCAAATACTCGTTGATAGGGCCCAGCTTTTCGCAAAAATTCGTCAGTTTTTTAGCCAGAATGCGGTGTTAGAGGTTGATGTGCCGGTGCTAGGCGCGAGCACAGTAACTGACCCGCAATTGGCATCGCTCGCGCTCAACTTTGGTGGGCGCGATTATTTTCTGCAAACATCGCCTGAATTTTTCATGAAGCGTCTTTTAGCCCAAGGGGTCGGCGCCATCTATAGTTTGGGTAGGGCATTTCGCAAGGACGAAGTCGGGCGCAAACACAACCCGGAATTTACCATGTTGGAGTGGTACCGCCCGGGTTTTGATGAGCACAGACTTATCGACGAAGTTATCGCGTTAATTCAGTTTGTATGCCCAGACATTGGTGTGCACAAAGTAAGTTACCAGTCACTATTCGAACAATATATAGGGCTCAACCCCCACACCGCGAGTATCGCCGAGCTAGCCGAAGCAGCGAAGTTAGGGCTTGGCGTCGCCTGGCCGCATGAACCGCGAAATACATGGTTGGACGTACTGTTTACCCATCTTATAGAGCCACACTTAAATGATAGGCTTACCGCCGTTTTCGATTATCCCTCCAGCCAATGCGCGCTCGCCAAGCTGGGTAAAAACGAACATGGGAGCGATGTGGCAAGACGCTTTGAGGTCTACTGGCGTGGCTGCGAATTGGCCAACGGCTACTGCGAGCTGATCGACCCCGATATTCAGCGACAGCGCTTTGAATACGATAACCAAGCCCGCGCTGAGTTAGGTTTGCCGGCCATCGCGATTGACGAAAAATTTTTAGCGGCCTTACACCTGGGCCTGCCCGAATGCTCTGGGGTGGCGCTGGGTGTAGACAGGTTGTTGATGTGTATTCTCAATGCGTCCGACATACGCGAGGTGATGCCCTTTGTTTTCGATGCGCTGTAGCGTTTAGCGATCCTGCGTATTTGTTCTACGTATCTGGGCCATCTTATTTTGAGTTAGGGCTATCGCAGTCG
>JBLHGN010000061.1:0-15708 GCA_047616325.1 Lentisphaeria bacterium | reverse complement strand
CGAATTCTCTTTTAAAACTGAGATCATGTAATTTTCATGCCGCCTCTGATGGTTCCACCAGGCATAATCCGTTACAGCCTTGTCGTACACATAGAGGCACTTTTCTGGCTTATTCGCCGCTTTGTTCAAAACATTAAAATGGACACCCAACCTAAGGGCTAATAGATATAGCTGGCTCACTTCAATGGGTAAGTCACTTGATATGTGCGGTCAGACGAAACTTATGACACAATAATCCTGCTTCAAGTACAGGCGGGATACTCACACTACTACTTGTGTCCGCTTTGGAGAGAGCCCACCAGCAAAATTTTAACGGCGCCAAAGACCGCTGTTGGCCGAAAGCGGCTTTTTTCAAAGCCGCCTTATATGGCGTCGGATTACACCTCTGTCTGCTCAGACAGGTCTAATGCATCGTCCACTTCAATGCCAAGGTAGCGCACAGTACTTTCCAATTTCGTATGGCCAAGAAGCAATTGAATTGCGCGTAGGTTCTTTGTTCGTTTGTAAATGAGTGTCACCTTTGTTCTGCGCATCGAATGGGTACCATAGTCATTGGGAGATAGTCCAATTTGCGTTACCCAAGACTTAACAATGCGGGCATATTGTCTTGTTGAAATGTGTCCTTCATTATTGGACCGGCTGGGAAAGAGGTAATCGTTGCTGGTCAGGCTTTTTGATTCTATCCAGTTAAAAATAGCGTCCCTAGAGTGTTTGGTGATTTCAAATTGGACCGGTCGAGATGTTTTCTGCTGAACGATGGTCACCCGATTAAGTATTTTGGTGCCACTTGCAATATCCCTGACTTTCAATTTTACTAGATCACAACTTCGTAATTTACTGTCGATCGCCAAGTTTAATAAGGCCAATTCTCTTATGTTTTTGGCGATTTGTAGCCTAATGCGTATTTCCCATATTTCTTGGAGCTTAAAAGGTGGTTTTTGACCGATTATTTTGCCTTTATTCCAGGGTTAAGAGAGTGTTCTACAGGTTGATTAGACGGTAACATGGTATAGCCCTCCATTTAGGTGGGTTATAAGTATGACGCTATCTAAAAGGGTCGCATACCGACCCTTATGTAGATCTGTCAACTATGTGGAGTTCTGTTGATAATTGCTACACCAACCCCGCACTTATTGAGGATTGGCCTGCGTAGACTCTACATAGTTACAGCGATTGCAGGAACTGCATCAACGATGCCCGGTGCCTGAAAGTGACTTTCGTAGCCATCAGACTCCGCCAGTCGGACGAGTACTTACTCTATTCATCGCAAGGTCTGCTTCCACGTATCGTGTGCTCACTGTGCTTTCCTGTTGATGGAGTACCACTACACGCGAGTGCGGAAATACTATGTTGAGCTAATTATTTGCGGAATACACCGAAAACAGCATAAAACGGCGGCAGTAGTCCGCCGCTCCGAATTAGCGCCACATAGTTGACAGGTCTACATAAGGGTCGCTATGTAGAGCTCAACATAGCGACCCAAAGCGGACTTTGGGAGATGATAAAACTGACGGCTTTTTCTCTGTTAAAGCGGACATATGGAGCCAGCTGTTATACGACAGTTTTGTTCGAGTATCAGAAGACTTGACGGATATTGGCTTCGTTTTTCGCCTGCGTGCGCAGCATTTGATCTGGCGAAAAACACATAACTCTTTCAAAATCAAATGCTTAGCGATATGATATGGGGAGATACACTGCGCGATCGGGTGTGCATACGAGCGCGCACACTTTGTGCCGAAGCGATTTTTGTGTTTCAATTTATTCCTTTGAATATCAATATCTTACAATGCTGTGCTTCGTATCAAAATTTGCAATTGACGCGCGCGGTGTATACAAATGTTACAAGGCATAAATAATAAATTCGAATTTTGTACGAGGGAGCGTTTCTTTTCCAAACTTCCTTCGAAAAATATCGGTTACAAAACTAAGGTGACGGCTTCGTTAAGGTCAGCATCTTGGCATTAAGCGGTGATGATCCGCACCAGTTCATTCATTTCGTCCTGGTGGCTTAGTTTAAGGAAGGTGGCGCGTGGGTCTGCAATCTCCGCCATGTAGAAGCAGTTCAAAAAGTGTGGTTTAATCTCTAAGCGCTGTGGTTTTAAAGGTTGGCTTCGCCCAGCAAAGGTTCCGCCTATCGGCTGCACAACGCTTAGGTCAATATAGTCATTGCTGCCGTTGTAACAAGCGTATCTTGGCCGACATTTTTGTCGGCGCTTGAAAAGCAGCGCCAACAAAAATGCGCCAAATACGGGCGTTAGCACACAATATGAAACCGACAATACACTGGACAGAAGATTGGGAAATTGGCATAGATATTCGCAGAGAAAGCGAAATATCGAAGCAAGTTTTAGATCTGTTTGTTGAATTTTGGAGCGATGAGGGAATTAAAGAAAAATCGAAATCCACATTAAATCGTTATCGCGCGGCTCTTACCTCACTAGGAAGCTATGTTGTAGAGCAATCAACATCCGAAGAAGGGTCTGGGAAAACGGCTAAAGAGCTACTTCTCAACTCAATAGATGAAGAAGGTGGTCCATTTCTGTTTCAAGATGAAAAAACTTGGCAGAATGATTTTGATATGGTTTGCAGAAAATTACATAAATACTATGCTCGTAAAAAGTGCTAACAAAAAAACAATACGACGCAAAAAGACGCGCGCATTCTTTAGACGTTAGGCTCGATCAACCTACTATCATCCTCGGGAAATTTTAAACAATGAGCAAAACACCTCGTAATGGACCATGCCCTTGTGGTAGCGGCAAAAAATACAAAAAGTGTTGTCTTCAGAAAGACGAGGCCGAGCGAATAGATTCGAGTAAATCTGTCGAAAAACCTGGCAAAACTAAACGACATACCAGTGCTGATAACGTTTCCAACAATTACTCCATTATCGAAGATGATTTGGATATACTTTCAAATAGTATTATCGATCTAATTAAATAGGAAAAATTTGATGAAGCTGAAGAGAAATGCAATGTCTTACTAAACGTTTACCCAGATGTTGTTGATGGGTACGAAAGATCAGCAATGCTTTATGAAGCGCGCGGCCAAAATAAAAAAGCTATTGAATTTTATAAAAGAACGGCGGAATTTGTAAGATCAAATCCAGGTTACGACAATGAGTTAATCACATTTTCTTTGGATAAAATAAAGGAGCTATCCTAAGCATAGAAGGTAAACCTACTAAGTCGAAAAGCAAACGAGAAAAACATATAATTATGCAGTTAAAAACCTAACAAGTGCATCTTGCGGGCTTGGGTAAACTGTCACCTTTTTTGTAAAAACACGCAAATAATCCGCCAATTTACCCAAGCCGCAGAAGCAGGCGTTAGGTTTCAATAAGAGGGAAAATCATGTTTGACCCAGACAAATTTCAGATAAACGAAGCATGGATTATATTCAAGCTTAATGACGCTCCGGTATCTACCAAAGCAGACGGTGATTTTAACGTTCTTGCTCTAATGGATGCAGGCAGTTGTTTTATATTAGGCACAGAGTTCGTTGGTACGAATTCGTTGGAGCTGTCAGAATTAGGGTCTAAGCGGTTATTGAAAAGTGGGTATTCTCACAAAAATCAATTTCCTAAAAAAATTCTCATTCCAGCCAATCAAACAGTAAATGTTCTAATCAAAGAGGCGGAGCAGCAAGGTATTACAGTACTGCGTGTTTCCGATGAGGATCTGTTAGTTTTTGTACATGAAGCACGTCAAGGTTTCCAAGAGCACGCAAATGGAAGCCAGGTTCAATAAAACCTAACAAAGCTTTTAAATACATTCCAGCCGCAAAAAAAGCGGCTTCCATCGGATTGGCTACGCGCTGCTCCTCCAACCGTTTACAGTGGCGTTAATGTCCGCTTTGGAGAGAATCTACCAACAATATTTAGGTGGTGCCATTGTCCGCTGTTGGCCGAAAATGAAGTCCACACCGCTCGTTTTAACGCCCAAGTGAACAGATATAAAACCTCGAACCAAAAAAATATGTACATGTTAGCAAAATTGAGTTCAATAAATAATATTTTGGAAGACGTTAACGGGAGAGAAAATAAATTCAGAAGGCCAGGTGAGTATCGAGCTTGGGCCTGCAACGATTGGCCATGATACATAAGCACAGGGGCAATCGAACAATACAAGGTCAGTCAATCTTAGACTACTCCCGCTTTATGTTTGTGAGCCGCTTCCTGTCATTTTCACACACAAAAACCTCCGAAGTGTCTGCGGGTTGTTTGAGCGTCAGATGCAGAATATATCGCATGATAAATCAGTAATGAGAAATGAAAAATGGCATTAAGTGATAAGCAGAGACAGAAAAAACTTGAAAAGAAAAACAAAAAAAGAAAATTAGTCAAAAAGTTATTGGATAATAGTGTTCGGTCGATGCATAAAGCATCCGATTGGTGCGAGTATCCGATTCATGAGTGCCTTATGCCAAAATCAATAGCCGAAACGGGAATAGGCTATGTAATCGTCACTAGAAAAACGCCTGACGGTAGTATTGCAGTAAGCGCTTTTGTCGTAGATGTATATTGTATGGGTGTAAAAAACGCACTCTTTAAAGTTGCTGGTGAGCACGAGTACGAGAATACACTTAAGCCAAGGTTGACAGAAAGGAGCGGTGAAGAGATTTTTGAGCATGTGCATCCTTCTTGTGCAAGAAAGCTCGTAGAGGGGGCGGTTCACTATGCAAAAGAGTTGGGGATTGCGCCTCATCAAGACTACAAAAATGCAAAAGGTATATTTGGAAGTGTTGACGCGGGATCTTGCGCGGAAAAGTATGTCTATGGTGGTAACAATGGAAAGCCTTATTACATTAGAGGACCGAATGAGTCTGTAGTTGAGGCAAAGAGGATTGTGTCTCAGCTTAAAATGAAGTGTGGCGACGGTAATTTTGAATATCTTTTAATGCTGGAAGATGAAATTTTTGAATAATGCCCCCAGCAAAACCAGCAACCTGATTCACTTCTGTCGTGTTTTGCACGTCCATGTAGCGTTAGTTCGGTTGGGAGCCACTTGAGATGCCTATGACATATAGTGAAAAAATATTAGTAGCTAGTAATGCAAAAAAGTCGCCTAAAATATTTTTTGATTTGTCCGAAAACTTGGCCAGTATTGGCGAACTAAATTATGTGAAGATTTACAATGGAAGAATAATGGCTTCCAATGTTCTTAGTGAAAATGGGAAAAAGCAACCTGTGACGGATATAGGCCAAGAGAATATTGTCGGCGTTGAGTTGCTGGTCGACGTATCTACAAAGGTAATTCAATTCTTTTCTATCACATCTTCGGTCAAGGGGTGCGGCAAAAAGATCGTTCATTCGGTACTCGAGGCAACACCTAAAGACTGGCATGTTGTTGTGGTTATGGACTGGAGCAAAGGGTTCTGGCAGATAATGAGTGACCGGTATCCTAGACTGATTATTAGTTAAAGACGAGAAACCCAGCGCATTCTAGAGCGCCTTATGATCAATAGCTGATAGTGACGATTGGTTTGGGTGACATGATGTCAGCTGTATTGAAAATCCTGCCATTATTAAAAAAGATGTAAGAGGTGAAATAACGGTGGTGATAATTCAATTGTTAATTTGAAATGGTTTGAATATATTTTTAACGACAAAAACGGTTTCAATACCCATAATGCGAGGGTTTATCACATTTAGGCTTCTTCCTCTGAACGTCTACTAATACATCGGTTTTGCCCTGCGAATGAAAAAGAAACGCCTAGTTGTAGCCAGTTCAAGCGATCAGAAGAAGTCCATAGGAGACAACTTGCCCGACAAGTACTTATTGTCAAAGCGATGGTGGATCTGTGAAATCATTGCCGAGAACCAGGAAGGAATAGTTGAGGAGATAGAATTTAAGCCAAAGTCGAAGATGCGGCTGGACGATGTTTTAGGGCTATTGAGGGATTACATTCTCGAAGAGCTTCCGGAAGATGTTGTAGATTGCGGGTATCGCGTTTTTGACTGGAAGTAGGAAAAATATTGATGCCAATACACAGTGCTGAAGCCATAGTTGAATGTAAAATTACAGCGGGATTTTTAGACAGAACATCTGCGTAGTAAAACGGTAAACGCCAACTACCACTTTCGTCGTAATCCACCTTAGCTATTTTGGGGTGCAATAACGGGCATTTTTTGTGTAAAAATAACACCTAAAAAGCTCAAGTTGACGAAAAAAAACGCTCGTTTTGCCTGATGCTAAATTATGTGGAATAAAACCCATACTTCTCTCGCTGCTCATCCCATGACATAGGAGTATCGGGGCCCAGCTTGAGTAATAGAAATTACAGCTTTAAGTATGCAGCGTTCTCTATGGTATATACAATAGCGCTTTTACGTTTGCAGTCTCTTAAAAATGCAGTCGAATTTTTAGGAAAAAATGAAAGAAAAGGGGGCGAATATTGTTTATAAGCTGGTTTAAACGGTGGTTGGGGAAAAACGATCATCAACGTATTTCTTTGGAGGGTATGACTTGTTCGATTGACGTCTTGAGCGAATCGGTGTCGAAGAATGAGATCGGCATTCAAAAAGGCTTGCGTCGGTTGTCCATGGCGCAAAAACAGCAGAGTGATACCTTGGCGCTGCTTGCCCAAGAGTCTGCGTCGCTCAAATTTGCCCTCAATGAACGTCATGGGCTAATACTTACCTACGAACAGATTTTGCAAATCTTAGATAATCTGAGCAAAATTGACCATGTAGCAGGTAATGCAACTTACCCTAATGGCGTAATGGGTCCGCTGATCGAGCGCGCTATAACAGACCTGTTATCTCAGTGTGCACTGGAGGCGGTGGCAGAGATTGGTAAACCCTACCCTGCAAAGGCGTGTGAGGTGGTCGGCGCTATAGACGCAGTCGTAGATGAGGCCGCGTTGGAGCAGCCACAATGGCCGCCAGGCACTGTAATTGAAGTATTGCAGCAGGGTTATCAAACGGCGCAGGGCGAAGTGGTCCGTGTCGCAAAAGTCATCGTTTCTCAAGGGCCCGTGCCAGTACAAGCGCCACCAACACAAACAATCACACATCTAGAGGAAACAGGCCATGCCGACTAATTCACGCTCGCCCATTTGCGGTATAGATCTGGGTACAACCAACAGTTGTATCGCTCTGATTCACGGAGGCGAGCCCAAGGTGCTCAGCATTGATGGGCGTCTTACCATGCCTTCGGTAGTTGCTTACCGAGACGGTGAATGGTTAGTGGGTGAAGCCGCTCGCAATCATTTATGGGTAGCGCCCCATGAGGCCGTGGCCTCTATTAAACGGAAAATGGACAATCCTCACTATCGTGTAATGCTTGGCAATGAAGAATTTTCGCCTATAGATATTTCAGCCAAAATTCTCCAGGCACTAGTACAGGCGGCAGAGAAAGAATCTCAATGCCAGTTGCAAAAAGTGGTCATAACCGTACCGGCTTGGTTTCAGGAAGCCCAACGCCAAGCCACCTTGGCGGCTGGACGACAAGCTGGCTTAGAGGTGCTACAAATTATTAATGAACCCACCGCCGCCGCGATTGCGCACCAGCATATTCCCATTGCAGAGGGAGAAGAGGAAAAATGGTTGGTTTACGACTTGGGTGGAGGTACGTTTGACGTTTCTGTCTTAAATGTGACCAGCGCGGCCTATGAGGTTCTCGCAAGCCAGGGTAATACTTATTTGGGGGGCGACGATTTTGATCATCGTCTGGCCGAGCATTTTGTGGCACATATACGCAACCAGCACAATGTGGACCCCCTGGCTGACAAGGTTCTGCAAGCTCGCCTGCACTTGTTGGCAGAGCAAACCAAAATGCGCCTATCGAGCGAAACCATGGTGCACCTAGAAGAGCCCATAGGTATGGGCACAGACACCTTTTTACTTGACCTGACTCTGACTCGAGAAGAGTTTGAACAGATGATTGATGATCTGGTCAGCTCTACTGTCGAAAAGGCCTTACAAGCTTTGGCCGAGGCTGGAATAGCACCATCGTCACTGACTCGGCTGTTACTTGTGGGTGGTTCAACCCGAATTCCTTTGATTGCAGAACGCTTAGTTCAACGCTTTGGTCTTGAGCCGGAAACTTGGCTGGACCCCGACCTATCGGTGGCTATTGGTGCGAGCGTGAGAGGTGCCATAACACAAGGGGAGGTGTTTGAGCGCAGCGTGGTGGATATTTGCCCGCATACCTTGGGTATTGCCGCCATGGGCGAGGAAGACCTTGAGGTAGGCTCTGAGTTTTTCGACAGTAGTAACGCCCATCCGCTAACATTTGCACCATTGATTCGCCGCAACAGTCGGCTACCAGCCCATTTCGTACGGACCTTCTATAAAAGTTTCGATAAGCAGCAATCTGCACAAATTGCTGTCTATCAGGGCGAAAGC
Organism: Lentisphaeria bacterium; assembly: GCA_047616325.1. GTDB lineage: Bacteria > Pseudomonadota > Gammaproteobacteria > Pseudomonadales > Cellvibrionaceae > JBLHGN01. Next base: position 7,358 of record JBLHGN010000061.1, on the reverse strand, counting down.
AGTAATACACGGCAAAACGCTTTTATTGGCGAATTTACCGTTGATCTGCAAAATCAGCATGACAGCAAACTGGATGTCAGCTTTGGCTATGATCTAAACGGCACCATCAACATCTCGGTGAAAGAAGCAGGGAATCAGCAAGGCCGAGTCTACACCATGGATTTGTCACGTTCTCCAGATGCAAACAGCGAGCTGGGTGGATTCTCCGAGCATGTATTAACGCATGAAGAAGCGTCTGCGGTAGAGCACAGTCCGGCGGTGACAAACTACCTGATTGAGAAAGTCAGTCAGCGATTAGAGGCTGATGGGACAAAGGTCTTGGCCGGTATGCATGACCAGTTGCAGCGTTATAAAACATTGCTCGAGCAAGATGACGATGAAGCGTTAGATGAGGTGGAAGATTTACTATACGAATGGTTAGAAAGTGAGTAAGCATTATGGGGCGTAATAACCGAGCTCGCCGCCAAGAAAAACAGCGGCAAAAGCAAAGCAAACAAAAAAATAGATCGGCCAGTACCTTACCGCCAATAACAGTGCCACAGGCTGAGCTCGTCGAACTATGCGATCCCATCAGGATTAGTTTGTTAAATGGAGAGTCGCCACCACCGAGTGTCATGCACGACTGGGCCACCGCCCCAGTTTCGCTAACCGCTCGGCCATTGCGACCCCTGTTGATAGGCTTTATCAATTACCTCTTTCATCGTGATTCGGCCAAGGGGGATTTAGCCACACTCTTGCCGCACCGACGGGCCATGAAACAGGCCGATCTAGCGTGGCTATATCCCTTATTGCATGTTTACTGCCTAATAAGTGAGCCAGCCCTTGTGGAGGGCGATGAGTATGTTGACACGTTGGCCACGGTCATACGCGATGATGGCATTCCCTGTGACCTCAACCTACCAGACAATAACGCAGGTGAATTGCTGTGTGCACCTTTTTACTTGCTGCTTTGGGCCTTGGACCGACAGGTTATGAGCGATGGCAATCTTCGTCGTTGGTTGCATGATTGGTTGGACGATAGTCCTTTGGCGAGCTTACTGCCAACACTGCAAAAATTCCTGGCGCTTAAATCTCCCAAGCCTGAGCAAAAAACTGTAAAAGCACTGGAAGCTGCGTTAACAAATATTGAGCCCTGCGAGCAGGATGAATGGTTCGATGGCTTACGTCGACTGCTCAGCGTATTTTTACAGCAACGCCTGAGTAGCACACAGCGCGAATCCACGGGCTGGCAGCGCTGTCCGCAGTTATCCCGTCTCGGTGGCCTGGTTGCTGCTCCAGTAGCACCCTGTTGGTCGCAGTTGGTATTTTCAAACGCCAATACCACGACGCTTAACCTGTTAGATCAGCGGGTAGATACAACGTCTATGCCGTTTACCGAAAAGCTCTCATTGGAGGCTTTTAGGTGTCGGATCCTAAGCCGCTACGCAAATGAGGGCGATCTGTTCAAGCAAGATTTCGAGCGGCAACTTGAACATCTCATTTTCCTAATGAGCACCGATGTACCCTCGGAGCACAGTGCTTTTGTCGAACAGTGTCTAGCAGTCACTTGCGAATGGTTGGCGCAAGAGGTGGGTGGAGGGCGCCTTCAGCCGCCGCCCACCGCCCGCATGCGGAGGTTAACCCGGTTGCGTCCCAACGACTATCGCGTGGCGCTATTGGCCTTTTTGGCCCGTGGTGGACGTGCGACGAACAATTCCCCGCAGGTTGAGTTCCAGTACATTCACTTCTCCTTGTTTTTCCGTACCCTAGATGAAGCGCTTGATGATGGTAGGTTTGACAAAAACGCCATTCTCGATCGTTTCTTTTGGCCCTTAACCAGTGAGGCGCAAAAAGCGTTATTCACCCAATGTTGCCAAAAGCTCTTTTTAACCATGGAAGAATACAATGCAGAAGACTTCTGGGCGCAGTGGAAACACCCTTTGTTTGATGTCACAAGGCCACCTTTTAACGCAATTGTGAATGGCCAGGTGTGTGAAGCCGACATGTTGGTCTACGTCGCTATCGCCGCCGTAGACACCGGTTATGGCACGGCTTGGCTGCAAGCAGATCACCTCGCATCTCTCATCCGTTCTGCCGAGCAATTGTTGAACAAACACGCCAGTGACTTTAATCAGGATCGGGTCGTTGCACTATTGACATCGCTCGCCAGCCATCAAGACGCCGCCAGCCTGTTTCAGAGTTGGGAGACGATTTTTGCTCTGGTTGGGAAAATTGACCAAGTGAGAGAGCTAGAAAGTTTTTTGCGCTTGGCTTTAACCGTGATTCAGCAGCAAGGTGAATGCTCAGCTGGATACCAGCAAGCGTTATATGCAATCTGTAGATCGCTTCCTGCATTGCGTTATTGCCTGCCAAGTAAGGCTGCTTCATCACAACGTCGTACGAAAAAAGTCAGGCAATTAAAAGAAAATCCATCACCTAGCTTGGATTTATTTGGTGACCTATTATGATGAATCGTGAAGCAGCGCTCAACACCTTACGATTAACGGCTCAAGCGAGCCACGCTGATATTGTTGCTGCGTACAACCGCTTGGCTCGCCGCTACCCTCTGCAGCAATTTCCTGCACGTCATACCGGCATACTGGAAGCTAAAACGGCTCTGCTTAGTCCTGAGTCGGCCTTTAAAGAGATGTTATTTGCAGAAACTATCGATTTGAACTGGCTAAACTCATACTCGATCAATAGTGAGAAGGGCCAAGACACAACATCTATTGATGAGGCCCATTCAAAACAATGTTTAGAAACACTGTTCCGCCCCCACCTGAAAAAAGGGTGTGACCTGTTTCCCCCGAGTGTTGGCATGGAAACCGAATTTTTCCAAATGCTAAACGAGCTCGGTCCAGAAGGTCTACAGGATTTTATGGAATATTTTCATCAGCCCTAAAGGAGATGCCTGCGCCTGGCTAGTTCCTAATTTAAAAAATGGGCGGTTGAGTCAGTCTGCGAGAGAATATTTCGTTTTAGTGCGCATTTATAAGCGTTGCTAGGGCCGTTTGTCGCTGACTACAATCTTTTTGATGAATAGCCGTTGCTAGGGCTCGGCGCGTGCCTACGAAAATGGCAAGTGTTTTCGCGCGAGTCAAACCCGTATAAATTAAATTTCGATAAAGCATCGTGAAGTGTTGAGACACTACAGGAATAATGACGACCTTAAATTCACTCCCCTGAGATTTATGAATAGTGATTGCATAGGCTAGATCTATTTCTGTGATATCTTCTTTTTGATATTCAACCTCGCGGCCGTCTGGGTAAAACGATACTGTGCACGTAACCGCCTCATTATCGATGCAGAGGATTTTACCAATGTCACCGTTAAACACATTAAGGTCGTAATTGTTTCGTCGATGAATGACTCGATCTCCCTCGCGAAATATCTTCTCTCCGATCTTAATTTGGCGTTTGCCTTGCTTGGGTGGGTTTGCATGTTGCTGCACCAAACGATTTAAGTTTGCCGTGCCTAGACTGCCGCGAGTCATTGGCGAAAGAATTTGTATTTCCGTGTTATCACCATGGTATTTGGGAATCCACTTTAAATACAGCTGGACCAATACATCGCTAGCCGACAAGCCATAATTAAGTGACGACCATGGGTGAACCTTTTTTAATATCGATTTCAGCTGTTCTGTTTCTTTGCTGAGTTTTGAAAGCTTATCTAAATTGACATGCTGAAACTTCTTAGGTATCACCAGCTCGTCATCGTAATAAGACGTTAACGGTGTATCAGAATTAAATTTATAAGGGTTTTCTTGGTTGGAACGTTCAGTGTTAAAATGGCGTGTTATCTTGGCAATAAAGCGTGATTGTTCCAAGGTTATTTCCTCTGAATCAATAAATAAGCAGTCACACTCTTGCGTCCATAATTCAGGTCGATGAAAAGGTGAATCTATGTAGGGTATCTGGCCTTGATTAATTTTGTGGGCGTGCTGAATTATCTTGGATGCTTGAGCTTGCCTAAACACTTGTGTTAAACGAAAAACAGGAACACCTCCTGAGCGTATAATGTCATGAAGGACATTTCCCGCACCCACCGACGGTAACTGATCAGCATCACCAATAAAGAGGATTTGACACGTATGTTTAATCGCTTTCAGCAGGGAGGCACATAGGCTGATGTCCAACATGGAGCACTCATCGATGATGATAAAGTCTGCCGTAAGTGGTTGTTCTTCGTTTTTTTGAAACCCATTATTTTTCCACTCGAGCAAGCGGTGTAATGTCTTTGACTGACGACCAATGACTTCGCTTATCCTTTGGGCTGCTCGGCCAGTCGGCGCGGCTAGAACAACGCATTTTTTCATGGCTTCTAGTAATTTGACGATAACAAGAACGGTGGTGGTCTTTCCGCATCCTGGTCCGCCGGTAAGCACCGAAAAATTTTGTCCGGCAATTTGTTTGACGGCTTGTTGTTGTTGATCGCTAAGTGTCAATGATTTTGAACCACAGTAGTGTGACACCCACCGAGTCACACGATCTTCATCAATACCTATTGGCTTGCGATGCTGCCGAATGATACTGGCGACCTTGTCCTCATCGTAGTACAGCGTTTTCGAGTAGTAGCACTTTTCCGCGACACTTTCCGAATTCTGCAAATGTCGTGTTCTTAACTGGTTGTCCTTCTCCATATTAACCAAATATGTCGGTACGGTATGGCTAAAATCGTGCTCTAACAGTTCGGTGACGTCAACACTAATCTGTTGCTCTGTGAGATAGCAGTGCCCGGAATCGCGACTGGCCGCCAATACATGTCGAATAGCGGCCATCATTCGCTTTGGGCTATCTTCCGCAAACCCCAGGCTTAAGGCCACCTTGTCGGCCGAGAAAAAGCCTATGCCGTAAAAGTCCTTGGCCAACCTGTAGGGATCCTCCATCACGTTGTTAATCGATTTGTCCCGATATTCTTTAAAAATGCGCACGGCAAATAAGGTGCTGATACCATGGTCCTGCAAAAACATCATTACTTCGCGGATTGCACAGTGCTCCGTCCATGCGGTCTCTATTGCCGTCAGTTTTCGTTTTGCAATACCCGGCACTTCCAACAAGCGACTAATGTCTTGTTCAAAAACGGAGAGTGTTTCTTTTTGGAAATACTTAACGATTTTCTTTGCCGTTTTTGGGCCGACCCCTTTGATTAAGCCTGACCCTAAATATTTTTCTAGCGCGGCCATCGACGCAGGCTTTTTTTCCACAGCCTCGTCAGCCCGAAATTGGCGACCAAATTTTTGGTGTTGGATCCAGGCACCACTAAACTCCATCGTTGCACCAGCAAATACCTTGGTCTGATGGACTATCACTGTCTCTTGACTGCTCGGGCTGTCAAAGGGTTGCAACTTCAATACGGACCAACCATTCTCATCATTATGGAAGGTTACACGTTGGACAATACCTGAAAGGGTTTCTTTAATAGTTTGCATGAAGTTTGAGGAAACATTAATTTTATGTGCGTTGAGCGAATTACTCTGGATGGCAAAGTTAAACCATATACCTAAGATTAACAACGACTGATAGTTAAAGCAGGTTCGTTTGATGTCGTGTCCCTGGCGAATTCCTGACGTGCGAAAAACGGCAATTAGCCATACAAAAACCCAAACACCTCCCTCTGCGCAACCCATTCCACAGGAAACACTCCCACAAAATCCGCACGCGTTAAATGATTGGGATGCTGCCCATTCAAAATGGCCTCCTGAATATCAGGCGCCAATGTCACCATACGGATGACGGTAGAAATATTGCCCTTAGCAATCCCTTCCCCCCGACACAAATCACTAATCGACGAGTACTTCCCCGAATCTAACATCCGCTGCCAGCGGTGGGCATTGATAAGATTTTTCAGTAATGTTTTATCTTGTTGATGGTCGCGGTCGGCATTAATGCTTTGCCCCTGTGGCGATATTAATGTCTTACGCCCTGCATGCCGTTTCATTCTAACGGGGATAAACACTCTAATCAGTGATTGATCGTGATTGGTGGTAACCTCAGTGTGCATAGGCTTCGGCCTTTTTCGATGAGTGTATTTTCTTAATACTGCGAACGAGATCATTCACCCCGTTGGTGCGGATTGTCACGGCTACACCATCGATCGCCACATCAATTCTCTGGATAAAAAGGTGCAATAGTCTGGCCTGCTCATTGTGAAAGAGGTGATCCCATAAGGTCTCAATGGATTGCAGTCCTTTACGCACATCATTTTCAGTAATCGTTTTATCCTGCACTTGTGTGGCTTTCCAGGTTTGTACGATGACCTGTGGTTGTTTAAACAAAATCTTGAGTTGATCAAATACAATGCCCTCAATGTCGCCAGCACGCAGCATGCGAATGGCACAGGCGTCATGGCCTTCTTTCTGGGCCGTGTGCGTGATGTAGTAGCGGTAGCGTTTACCTTTGCGTGTCGTGTGCGTCGGCGTCATCAGCATTGAGTCAGGGCCGTATAGAAGCCCTTTAAGCGGTGCAGGGCTTGCCGAACTTGATCGTGTCTTACATCGGTTTGAGTCGGTGCTGAGTAAAGCGCGTGTGGCGTCCCAGGTGGTTTGGTCAATAATGGCTTCGTGTTGCCCTTGGTAAATTTTGTCCTTGAACTCTACTTCCCCCAAATACAGTCGCTGGTTCAAAATTTTATACAAACTGGTTTTGCTAAATGGCACACCACCAGTAACTTGCCCATCCCTACAGCGATGACGTTTACTTCGAAAGCCCAACGCTTTAAGTTCTCGGCACACCAAAGTCACCGATCTTAACTCAATAAATCGTGTAAAGATCCGCTCTACCAGTTGGGCTTCTTCACTATTGGCGACAAGCATTTTGTCGACGACGTCAAACCCCAGCGGCACGCGACCGCCCATCCACATGCCTTTCTTTTTCGAGGCGGAAATCTTGTCGCGCTTATTTGGTTAAGAATGTGTTCCCCCGTCACTTCGCGTTCAAACTGCGCAAAGGAAAGCAAAACGTTAAGCGTGAGCCGCCCCATGGAATTGGTGGTGTTGAATGCTTGGGTTACCGAAACAAACGAGACATTGTTTTTATCAACCCGCGCCATCATTTGGGCAAAGTCATTCAGTGACCGACTCAAACGATCCACTTTGTATACGACAATAACGTCGATTTTATTGGCTTCAATGTCTTTGAGTAATTGTTGTAAGCCAGGACGTTCGGTAGATCCCCCTGAAAACCCGCCATCGTCGTAAGCAGTGGGCAAGGCCTTCCACCCTTCGTGCTGCTGCGAACAAATATAGGCTTCCGCTGCTTCGCGTTGGGCGTGGAGCGAATTAAAGTTTTGCTCAAGCCCTTCCTCGGAGGATTTACGGGTGTAAATGGCGCAGCGTTTGGGCGTGATGATATCCATGATGGCTTAGCCCTTACCCTTTAGT
>JBLHGN010000060.1:0-15734 GCA_047616325.1 Lentisphaeria bacterium | reverse complement strand
CGCCAGACTGGCGAATAAATTTACCTTCTATATTACTAGTAGTTGTTATTCGCTCTCGATAAGCCACTTGAGGTTTACCAATATTTGCCTCTACACTAAATTCACGGCGCATTCTGTCAATCAGCACATCGAGATGAAGCTCACCCATGCCGGAAATTATGGTTTGACCTGTCTCCGGATCCGTTTTTATCCGAAAAGAAGGATCCTCCTGGGCAAGTTTACCAAGCGCAATACCCATTTTTTCTTGGTCGGCCTGAGAGCGAGGCTCCACGGCAACGGAAATGACAGGCTCAGGAAACTCCATGCGCTCAAGAACAATCCGACCATCTTCAGCACACAAGGTATCGCCAGTTGTAACATCCTTTAGCCCTATTGCAGCGGCAATATCACCCGCCAAAACCACCTTAATCTCTTCTCGCGCATTCGCGTGCATTTGAACCATTCGCCCAACGCGCTCTTTTTTCATTTTAACTGAATTGTACACAGCCGAGCCGCTCTCCAATTTACCCGAATACACGCGGAAAAAAGTGAGTGTACCAACAAAGGGATCCGTGGCTATCTTAAAAGCCAAGGCCGAAAAAGGGGCATTGTCATCGGCTTGCCTTGTTGCGCGAGTAACCCCATCTTCCAAGGTACCTTCTATTTCTTTTACTTCTGTCGGTGCAGGCAAATAATCTATCACCGCATCCAGCATCGCCTGCACGCCTTTATTCTTAAAAGCTGACCCGCCAATAACAGGCACTATTTCATTCGCCAAGGTGCGCGCACGTATTCCAGCTTTAATTTCTTCTTCGCTGAACTCCTCTCCTTCGAGATACTTATTCATCAACTCATCGTTAGCTTCGGCGGCAGACTCAACTATAAATTCGCGCATCTCCTTGCATTCTGCCTGCAAAGATTCGGGCACTTCGCCATAATCAAAAGTCATACCCTGATCTTCGCCACTCCAATGGATGGCCTTCATCTTGATGAGGTCGACCACTCCCTCAAATTCTTCCTCAGCACCAATAGTCATTTGCAATGGCACTGGGCTGGCATGCAAGCGAACCTTCAACTGCGCTATAACATCTCTATAATCGGCGCCGGCTCTGTCCATCTTATTGATAAACACAATTCGCGGAACTACATATTTATTGGCTTGACGCCACACAGTTTCTGTTTGCGGCTGAACGCCAGACGACCCACAAAGCACTACCACAGCGCCATCAAGCACACGCAGCGAACGCTCTACTTCGATAGTAAAGTCGACGTGTCCGGGGGTATCGATGATATTGATACGGTGCTGCTCGAATTGTTTTTGCATGCCGGACCAAAAACACGTTGTAGCTGCAGAGGTTATGGTAATACCCCGCTCCTGCTCCTGCTCCATCCAATCCATTGTTGCGGTACCGTTGTGAACCTCTCCGAGCTTGTGGGAAAGTCCAGTATAAAACAAAACGCGCTCTGTCGTAGTGGTTTTACCCGCGTCAACGTGCGCGCAGATGCCAATGTTGCGATAACGTACGATGGGTGTTTTACGGGCCACTCGAGTTTCCCCCTATCTGCTAATTACAAATTTCTGTGTTTCACAACGGTAAAAGGCAGCAATAATTGCTGCCTTTTAAGACTGTCTCACAATAATAAACAATACACTTAAAAGCGGAAGTGAGAGAACGCCTTGTTGGCTTCAGCCATACGGTGGACATCTTCACGCTTTTTAACCGCACCACCTTTATTTTGAGAAGCATCAATCAGCTCGCCAGCCAAACGCTGCGGCATGGATTTCTCTCCGCGACCGCGAGCATATTCCACAAGCCAGCGCATTGCCAGAGCGGTTCTACGCGAAGGACGCACTTCTACTGGCACCTGATATGTTGCGCCGCCAACTCTGCGCGACTTAACTTCCACCAGAGGCGCGATGTTTTCAAGCGCTTCTTGAAACACCTCAACGGCATCTCTGTTTAGTTTTTGATGCACAGATTCCATCGCGCCATAAACTATGCGCTCAGCAACTGCTTTTTTTCCACTTACCATTACATGGTTCATGAACTTGGCCAAAGTCACGTTACCGTATTTTGGATCCGGTAATATTTCGCGCTTGGCGACAATTCTTCTTCTAGGCATGCTATTTACTCACATTATTCAGGTTACCCGATAACCACCCTAAGCATTGGGGTGAACCGGCCTTACTGGTTCTTTAACCAAAAAACACAAACGAACCTCGAGCCCAATTACTTAGGACGCTTAGTACCATATTTCGAACGAGCTTGTTTACGACTGCCAACACCTGAGGTATCTAACGCGCCGCGAACAGTGTGATAGCGAACACCCGGCAAGTCTTTTACACGACCGCCGCGAATCAACACAACACTATGCTCTTGCAAGTTATGCCCTTCTCCACCAATGTAGGAAGACACTTCAAAGCCGTTAGTCAAACGTACACGACATACTTTACGAAGTGCAGAGTTTGGTTTTTTCGGTGTTGTTGTATAAACACGAGTACAAACACCACGGCGTTGAGGACAGGCTTCTAATGCACGAACGTCACTCTTTTGAACCTTGCGTTTTCTCGGCTTACGAACCAACTGGTTGATCGTTGCCATGAAAATTAACTCCAAAAATTTTAAAAAGCCCGCTTTCTTTGATGAAAGTAGGCCGATTTACAAAATGGGAACAAGCACTAAACATTCACGTTAAACTATTACGCTTTATTTTTGACACTCTCCCCCGCTGGTAACTACGGGAGGCGCATTGTAAAGACACCACCCACAGTCGTCAACTCCTATAAAGCTAGAGGTTTAACCTTTAGCTAGACTTTAGCGCTTCAGTCAACGCCGCTTCGATTTCAGCAGCACTAACAGTATCACTTGATGGTACGTCAACCTTTCGCTTACGTTTGCGCTCGGCGTGATACGCCAAGCCGGTACCTGCTGGAATTAATCGGCCCACTACTACGTTTTCTTTCAGTCCGCGCAACTTATCCGTTTTACCAGTAACCGCGGCTTCGGTAAGCACACGAGTGGTTTCCTGGAACGATGCTGCGGAAATAAACGACTCGGTTGCAAGGGACGCTTTGGTAATACCTAATAGCTGACGGTCAAACTTTGCAGGCTGCTTGCTATCAGCACGCATTTTTTCATTCGTTTCAAGAACGGCAGTGTATTCAACCTGCTCTCCTTTCACAAAATCGGTATCACCCATAGTAACGATGTCTGCCTTACGCAGCATCTGACGAACAATCACTTCGATGTGCTTATCATTAATTTTCACACCCTGGAGACGGTAAACATCCTGAATCTCATTGGTGATGTATCGCGCCAGAGCCTCTATACCCTTCAATCTCAAAATATCGTGTGGGTTACTAGGACCATCGGAAACCACTTCACCTTTAGCGACTGTTTCGCCCTCAAACACTGTAAGTTGACGATGCTTTGGAATGAGAACCTCATAGTGGGTGGATCCATCTTGTAGCACTTCACCCTGCTTGGGAGTGATAATAAGACGACGCTTGCCTTTAGTCTCTTTGCCGAATGATACCGTTCCCGATATCTCTGCCAGTATTGACGGCTCTTTTGGTTTACGTGCTTCAAAGAGATCCGCCACGCGAGGCAAACCACCCGTAATATCGCGGGTTTTCGAGCTTTCCTGAGGAATTCTCGCAACAACATCACCGGCTGCCAACTGTTCGCCATTGACAAGGTTAAGTACCGCCTTCGGTGGCAACAAATAGTACGCAGGTTGATTTGAGTTAGACAAAGTTAGCTCGTTGCCGTCTTTGCCAAGCAGTGTTATTGCGGGACGCAAATCTTTACCCGCCGCAGGGCGTTCAGCTGGATCGATAACTTCGATCGAACTCAAGCCAGTGAGATCGTCGGTTTTTTTACGGATAGACAAGCCGTCTTCCATTCCAGAAAAAGAAATAGTACCGGCCACTTCTGTAACAATGGGGTGAGTATGTGGATCCCACTTAGCCACTATTGTTCCGCCACTTACTTTATCTCCCTCGGCTACTTGTATCACAGCGCCGTAAGGGATTTTATAGCGTTCACGTTCACGACCGGCGGCATCGGCAACTGCAATTTCACCTGAACGTGAAACTGCCACCAAGCCACCATTAATACGCGCAACCGTTTTAATATTGTGAAGGCGCACTACACCATCTTGCTTAATCTCTACACTGTCGGCTGCAGAAGCTCTACTTGCCGCACCACCAATATGGAAGGTACGCATGGTAAGCTGGGTTCCAGGCTCACCAATGGACTGCGCCGCGATAACGCCAACGGCCTCGCCCTGGTTTGCTCGATGCCCACGAGCAAGATCACGACCGTAGCATTGGGCGCAAATACCATGGCGCGTTTCACATTTAATTGCCGAGCGCACGGTGACTTCATCAATGCCTAGTGCTTCAATTCTCTCCACCCACATTTCATCAATCATAGTGCCCGCAGGAACCATAATTTCATCACTATTGGCCTTCATTACGTCACGAGCCACTACTCGTCCAAGAATTCTGTCACCCAGAGTTTCGATAATATCGCCACCTTCGATAACGGGAGCCATAATAAGCCCTTCGTCGGTGCCGCAATCGACCTGAGTAATTACCACGTCTTGAGCTACATCCACTAGACGTCGAGTCAGATAACCGGAGTTCGCCGTTTTCAATGCCGTATCGGCCAGACCCTTACGAGCACCGTGGGTTGAGATGAAGTACTGAAGAACATTGAGGCCTTCACGGAAGTTTGCAACAATAGGCGTTTCAATAATTGAACCGTCTGGACGCGCCATCAAACCCCGCATACCCGCCAACTGACGAATCTGTGCGGGCGAACCCCTTGCACCTGAATCGGCGTACATAAATACGGAGTTAAAAGACGCCTGTTCTTCTTCTTCTCCCTTTTTATTAATGACCGTTTCCTTCGAAATACCTTCCATCATTGACTTGGCAACTAATTCATTAGCTCGCGACCAGATATCGATGACTTTGTTGTATTTTTCACCCTGGGTAACAAGACCTGAAGCGTATTGCGTTTCGATTTCTTTAACTTCCGCGTCGGCAATGGCAATAATGCCGGCTTTGCTGTCTGGAATAGCGAAATCATTAACACCAATTGAAGAGCCTGATTTAGTACTGAAATCGTAGCCCATGTACATCAAGCGGTCTGCAAAAATAACCGTCGCTTTGAGGCCTACAATTCTATAGCAAAAGTTGATAATGCCCGAAATTGCCTTTTTAACCATGGCTCGGTCGACCATATCAAAGGGAATTCCTTCGGGGACAATTTCCCACAACAGCACACGACCAACAGTGGTTTCCACCAAGGAAGTCTTTTCAACTTTCTCGCCGTCGTCTCCAATGGTCATTTCGCTGATTCGCGCTTTGATGCGGGCCTGCAAACCGACTTGCTTTGAATAATAAGCTCTAGACACCTCTTTTATATCTGAGAAGACCATCCCCTCGCCTTTGTCGTTAACGCGTTCACGCGTTAACCAGTACAAACCGAGCACAACATCTTGCGATGGCACAATGATGGGTTCACCACTGGCAGGAGAAAGAATGTTGTTGGTCGACATCATCAATGCGCGTGCTTCTAACTGCGCTTCAATAGTCAGAGGTACATGCACGGCCATTTGGTCACCGTCGAAGTCAGCGTTATAAGCTGCACAGACCAAGGGGTGCAACTGAATTGCCTTACCTTCAATTAGAACAGGCTCAAAAGCTTGAATGCCGAGACGGTGAAGTGTTGGTGCGCGGTTGAGTAATACGGGATGCTCGCGAATAACATCGTCCAGAATATCCCAAACGATCGCCTCTTCTCGCTCAACCATTTTCTTAGCCGCTTTAATTGTTGTGGCCAAACCACGCAATTCCAACTTGCTGAAGATAAAAGGCTTAAACAACTCCAAGGCCATTTTCTTTGGCAGCCCGCATTGATGTAGACGCAATGTTGGACCGGTCACGATGACCGAACGTCCGGAGTAGTCTACGCGCTTACCGAGTAAATTCTGACGGAAACGACCTTGCTTACCTTTAATCATATCGGCAAGAGATTTCAGCGGGCGCTTGTTTGAACCTGTAATCGCACGGCCACGACGACCGTTATCTAGCAGAGCATCCACCGACTCTTGCAACATTCGCTTTTCGTTACGAACAATAATATCTGGAGCATTAAGATCTAGTAGACGTTTTAAACGGTTATTACGGTTGATTACACGACGGTATAGATCATTCAAATCCGAAGTAGCAAAACGCCCACCATCCAACGGAACCAATGGCCGCAAGTCAGGCGGCAAAACGGGTAGCGCATCCATTACCATCCACTCAGGCTTATTACCGGACTGGTGAAATGCCTCTAATAATTTAAGGCGCTTGCTCAGTTTCTTAATTTTTGTTTCAGAATTGGTATTGGGGATTTCCTCACGGATTTGCTGTGCCTCGAGGTCGAGTTCAATATCTCGAACCAACTGCTGCACAGCTTCAGCGCCCATTTTGGCTTCAAATTCATCACCAAATTCTTCCATCGCCTCAAAGTATTGCTCATCTGTAAGCAATTGCCCACGCTCTAGGGTAGTCATTCCAGGGTCGGTAACCACAAAGGACTCAAAATACAGAATGCGTTCGATACTGCGAAGGGTCATATCGAGCAACAAGCCGATGCGACTTGGCAGTGATTTCAGAAACCATATGTGTGCAACCGGACACGCCAATTCAATGTGCCCCATGCGTTCGCGTCGCACTTTTGCCAGTGTAACTTCTACGCCACACTTTTCACAAATAATGCCGCGATGCTTCATGCGTTTGTACTTGCCGCACAAACACTCGTAGTCTTTTACTGGACCAAATATTTTGGCGCAGAACAAGCCTTCACGCTCAGGCTTAAAGGTTCGATAGTTAATAGTCTCTGGTTTCTTAACTTCACCAAATGACCACGAGCGAATGATTTCTGGCGACGCCAAACCAATGCGAATGCCGTCAAACTCTTCAGTTTGTCCTTGGTTTTTCAACAAATTCAACAAATCTTTCAAGGTGTTTCCTCCAGTGGGTGCCTTTGCACAGTGGATACTGGGTTAAGTCTAACCCGACATCCACCACCGATTAAGTTGCAAGCTATTTAAGGTTTAGGTAGTCGACTACTTATCCTGCACGAGCTCAATATTAATACCTAGTGAGCGAATCTCTTTAACCAATACGTTAAACGATTCTGGCATTCCCGGTTCCATCTGATGATTACCATCAACAATGTTTTTATACATTTTGGTCCGGCCAGCCACGTCATCTGACTTCACTGTTAGCATTTCTTGTAGAGTATAAGCGGCACCGTACGCCTCGAGAGCCCACACCTCCATCTCCCCAAAACGCTGCCCACCAAACTGAGCTTTACCGCCCAGAGGCTGCTGTGTGACCAAGCTATACGAACCTGTAGATCTAGCATGCATTTTGTCATCAACCAAGTGGTTGAGCTTGAGCATGTACATATAGCCTACGGTAACCGGACGCATAAACTCGTCGCCAGTACGGCCGTCAAACAATTTCATCTGACCCGACTCGGGAAGATCAGCCAAGGCGAGCAACTGTTTAATTTCAGCTTCTTTGGCACCGTCAAACGCGCGCGTTGCCATTGGCACGCCTTCACAAAGATTTTGAGAAAGTTCCATAATCTCGCTATCTGTGAACGAATCCAACTCTTCCTTCTTATAGGAATCACCGATTTGGTTGTACACCTCATCGAGGAAGGAGCGGATTTTGACGACTTCTTGCTGGGTTTTAATCATGGTATCTATTTTTCGCCCAAGTCCCTTCGCAGCGAGACCTAAGTGCATCTCTAGAACCTGACCTACGTTCATTCGCGATGGCACACCCAGCGGATTAAGAACGATATCTATCGGCTCACCGTTTTCATCGTAGGGCATATCTTCCACTGGCATAATTACCGAAATAACACCCTTGTTTCCATGACGACCAGCCATTTTATCGCCAGGCTGAATACGACGCTTTATTGCAAGGTACACCTTAACAATTTTCAAAACGCCCGGAGCTAAATCGTCGCCGGTTGCCAGCTTACCTTTTTTATCTTCAAAACGATCGTCTAGGTCTTTGCGTCTCTCCGCCAACTGCTCCTCAGCTTTATCTAGCTGTTCGTTGAGTAAATCGTCATTCATGCGAACTTTAAACCATTCGACTTGACTTAGTTCGTCGAGCATTTCGTCGGTCACGGCCTCACCTTTGATGACGCCCTTCCCAGTCATGGCTTTCTGACCCACCAATGCGGAGCGTAAACGCTCAAATGTGGCGCCTTCAACAATGCGATATTCCTCATTAAGGTCTTTGCGAACCTTGTTAAGCTGCATCTTTTCAATTTCACGAGAACGAGAATCTTTCTCTAAACCGTCACGGGTAAATACCTGCACATCTATCACAGTTCCTTTAACGCTAGAAGGAACTCGCAGAGAGGTATCTTTTACGTCAGAGGCTTTCTCACCAAAGATGGCTCGCAGAAGCTTTTCTTCAGGCGTTAACTGAGTTTCACCTTTAGGCGTAACCTTGCCCACCAAGATGTCGCCCGCAGCAACTTCAGCACCGACATATACAATGCCAGACTCGTCCAGCTTAGATAACGCGCCTTCACCAACATTGGGGATATCTGCTGTTATTTCTTCACTGCCAAGCTTTGTATCCCGCGCAATACAGGTTAGCTCTTGGATGTGAATTGTGGTAAATCTATCTTCTTTAACTACATTTTCAGACACCAAAATCGAGTCTTCGAAGTTGTAACCATTCCAGGTCATAAATGCGATGCGCATGTTTTGACCCAGGGCAAGCTCGCCCATATCTACAGAAGGGCCATCGGCAAGTATATCGCCGCGAACGACCTTATCACCGATACTAACAATGGGACGTTGGTTGATACAGGTGTTTTGGTTCGAACGCGTATACTTGGTCAGGTTGTATATATCCACACCCGCATCACCCGTCGCCACCTCAGCATCGCCTACACGAACTACAATGCGAGCAGCATCGACACGCTCAATCCGTCCGCCGTGCTTGGCAACCACACACACACCCGAGTCGGAGGCCACATTACGCTCCATACCGGTTCCAACAACCGGCTTTTCTGCACGAAGTGTCGGTACCGCTTGACGTTGCATGTTCGAGCCCATCAAAGCTCGGTTGGCATCATCGTGCTCAAGGAAGGGGATCAACGAAGCTGCAACAGACACAACTTGACGTGAAGACACGTCCATATATTGCACTTCGTCGGGTGCTTTTAAGTTAAATTCATTTTCATAACGAACCGAAACCAATTCTTCTGTAAGTGCGCCCTTGTCATCTATGGTTGCGGATGCCTGAGCGATTACATATTTGGCTTCATTAATTGCCGAAAGATATTCAATCTCATCGGTAACCTTGCCGTTTACTACTTTGCGATGCGGGCTTTCCAAAAAACCATAACTATTAGTGCGCGCAAAAGTCGCCAATGAATTGATCAAACCAATATTTGGCCCTTCAGGGGTTTCAATTGGGCAAACTCGACCATAGTGCGTAGGATGCACGTCGCGCACTTCGAAACCGGCGCGCTCACGTGTCAAACCGCCGGGGCCCAATGCCGATACACGACGTTTATGGGTGATTTCAGAGAGCGGGTTGTTTTGGTCCATAAACTGAGATAGCTGACTGGATCCAAAAAACTCTTTCACTGCAGCAGCAACAGGCTTCGCATTTATCAAGTCTTGCGGCATCAAGCCTTCGCTTTCGGCCATGGATAAGCGCTCTTTTACTGCGCGTTCAACACGAACTAAACCTACGCGAAATTGATTTTCTGCCATCTCACCGACAGAGCGAATGCGTCGATTACCGAGGTGATCGATGTCATCCACGGTACCTTTACCGTTGCGAATATCTATTAGTGTGCGCAGCACGTCCACGATATCTTCATTGGAAAGAGTACCTTCACCTTTTTCACTGTCGCGACTTAAACGACGATTGAACTTCATTCGTCCAACCGCTGAAAGATCATAGCGTTCCTGTGAGAAGAATAGGTTTTGAAACAAACCCTCCGCCGACTCTTTTGTCGGGGGTTCTCCAGGGCGCATCATGCGATAGATCTCTACGAGAGCCTCCAGCTGAGTTTTGCTGGGGTCTGCGCGTAACGTTTCGGATATAAAAGGACCACAATCCAAATCGTTTGTGTACAGCGTTTCAAATTTACTGATGCCTGCTGTGGCCAAGGCCTCAACAACTTCTTCGGTAATTTCAGTGTTACATTCAAAAAGAAGTTCGCCAGTATTGGTATCGACGATGTCTTTTGCGAACGCACGCCCGTGTAGGTATTCACCCGGAACTTTAAGATCAACAATTTTATTGTCTTCAATTTTACGAATGTGTCGAGCAGTAATACGACGACCCTGTTCGACGATCACATTACCTTTGTCATCAACAATATTGAATAGGGCTACGTCACCACGAAGGCGAGAGGGAACAAGCTCCAAATGAACCTCCCCCTCACTGTCTAGAGTGTAATTGCTGGTCTCGAAAAACATTTCCAACATTTCTTCATTGCTAAACCCGAGGGCACGCAAAAGAATGGTTGCAGACAACTTACGACGACGGTCGATACGAACAAACACTAAGTCTTTAGGGTCAAATTCAAAATCTAGCCACGAGCCACGGTAAGGAATTACGCGGGCTGAGTAGAGTAACTTACCGGAAGAATGAGTCTTACCTTTGTCGTGCTCAAAAAACACACCCGGAGATCGATGTAACTGGGAAACAATTACGCGCTCTGTACCGTTAATTACAAAAGTGCCGTTATCTGTCATGAGAGGTATTTCTCCCATGTACACTTCTTGCTCTTTAATATCTTTGATCGCCTTGGTGGACGACTCTCTGTCATAAATAATCAAACGTACTTTTACACGCAGAGGCGCCGCATAGGTTGCACCACGCAATGTACATTCGGTCACGTCAAATACTGGCTTGCCGAGAGAATAACTTACGTACTCTAGAGCCGCATTTCCCGAATAACTACTGATGGGAAATATTGATTTAAAAGCTGCATGCAGACCAATATCATCGAACTCACCTTCGACCTTACCGGCTTGAGTAAATTTTCTGTAGGAATCTAATTGAATCGCCAGCAGATAGGGCACGTCCATGACGTCTGGCAGTTTGCCAAAATCCTTACGGATTCGTTTTTTCTCAGTATATGAGTAAGCCATTAGTGTTGTATTCCTCAGCTTGTTCACGGATCATTATCTCGGTAGACATTTTGCCGCATTTATAAACGTGGCTTTTTCAGCTAGTGTTAGCTGTTTCGCAGCACCACTAGATTCGCGTAGTGGGCAATTGCCGTGTCTAATTTTTATCCCGTCAAAACTCATCCTGTTTTTTAAGGGGGCTGCTTAATAAAGCATAGGCCTTTGGCCAATCAAATCGGTGTAACCTCTCACCGATCTCGGACAAACAATCTTATATTTGCCCCGTTTTCTAGTCCCGCTGTATATTACTTTTTCATCTATACCCTTAACTGCAATACCTAGATTGCACTAAAACCAGTAGACAACGGGAAAAGGCCGGCAGGGTTAAACCTGACCGGCCAGTCCAACATGACAATTATTCAGCTTACTTAAGCTCGACAACAGCACCAGCTTCTTCAAGTTGTTTTTTAGCTGCTTCTGCATCGGACTTAGACAAGCCTTCTTTAACGGGACTAGGAGCGCCGTCAACAACTGCCTTGGCCTCTTTAAGACCCAGACCTGTAATTGAACGGACAACTTTAATTACGTTAACTTTCTTCTCGCCAGTAGCTGTCAAGATAACGTCAAATTCAGTTTGCTCTTCTACTGCAGCGGCATCGCCACCAGCAGCTGGAGCGGCGACAGCTACAGGAGCAGCAGCGGACACACCGAATTTTTCTTCCATTGCAGCTACTAGTTCTACAACATCCATTACTGACATTTCAGCAATTGCGTTCAAAATATCTTCTTTAGATAGAGCCATTACTCAATCTCCAATTTTTAAATTGATTTAATGTAAAACACAGCCGATCTTCGTTGGGCAGTGACGCCCAGAGAAGAATTAAGCCGCGTCTTGTTTTTGGTCGCGAACAGCCGCAACAACACGTGTAACTTTGGTAGGCACTTCGTTGAAAGTACGAACCAATTTGGTGACTGGTGCAATCATGACCCTTACCAATTGTCCCAATGCTTGCTCAAGAGTCGGTAACGTTGCCAGCGCGTCAATTTGACTAGCGGCTAACAATTTCCCACTTACAGCAAGCGCCTTCACTTCAAATTGATCTTGCTTCTTAGCAAAGTCTTTGAAGAGACGAGCAGCGGCTCCTGGATCTTCCATAGAAAACCCAAAAATGCTTGGTCCAACCAGTGCGTCGTTGACACACTCAAACTCGGTACCCTGCATAGCACGCTTTGCGAGCGTGTTACGCACAACCCGCAAGCGCACACCGTTTTCACGGGCTTCTTTGCGGAGGATATCCATTGCGCCGACTGTGACACCACGAGCGTCGGCAACCACCAGAGATAACGCGTTAGCCGCAGTCTCGTTAACGTCAGCGACAATCGCCTTTTTGTCTTCGAGTCCTATAGGCATTTTTATGCATCTCCTAGATTTTAAGTTAAGGCATGAAATGTCAGAACAAAACTGAAATTTCACACCCGTTTTCGGTGAATGCCCAACCATCGCTCCTGCGAATTCGAACTGCGCCTCTTCCTGTAAAGCCAAATTCAACTAAATGAATTGGGTAACACCGTCTGCGTAGGCTGATATTTTAGTCGATTAAGCTTTTTTGGCCTGACAACATTTAGTTGAAAAAAACGACCCCCAAAACACCTACGGTCTTTGACGGCCTATGCGCATAACGCTCACATAGACCACAAAGTTTTTTATCATCAACTGAAACTTAAAGTTAAAAACTAAGCTTCAAGAGATGAAAGATCAATTACCAAACCGGGCCCCATGGTTGTACTCAAAGAAACCTTCTTTAAGTACACACCCTTAGCTGCGGATGGCTTTGCCTTTTTCAAATCTACAATCAGCGCCTCTAAATTTTCTTTTAACGCAACAAGCTCAAAGGAAAGTTTGCCGATTCCACCGTGAACAATGCCACCTTTGTCAGCACGGAAACGCACCTGACCAGCTTTAGCATTTTTTACAGCTTCAGCAACATTTGGCGTAACGGTACCGGTTTTTGGGTTCGGCATTAGACCGCGCGGACCAAGTACTTGACCCAACTGGCCAACTACACGCATGGCCGCAGGATCAGCGATAACTACGTCAAAGTCCATCATGCCGCCTTTTACTTCTGCAGCGAGCTCTTCCATACCGACAAATTCTGCACCCGCTTCTTTAGCAGCTTCTGCGTTTGCGCCGGAAGTGAATACGGCAACTCGAACAGACTTACCTGAACCGTGAGGCAAGCTTGTGGCGCCACGCACAACCTGATCAGATTTACGTGGGTCAATACCGAGATTAATCGCGGTTTCTACTGTTTCTGGAAATTTTACGCTAGACAATTCTTTCAAAAGAGCGACAGCTTCATCAATACTGTAAAGTTTTGCTGAATCTATTTTGCTTTCGATTAATTTTTGACGCTTAGATGATTTAGCCATGTTACACACCCTCCACTATAAGGCCGGCACTGCGAGCGGAACCCGCAATAGTGCTTACCGCTGCGTCCATATTAGACGCTGTCAAATCTGGCATCTTCAGTGTGGCAATTTCTTCCAATTGCTCGCGTGTAACCGTGCCCACTTTGTCTGTATTGGGCTTTGCACTGCCGCTTTTTATATTGGCCGCCTTCTTCAACAAGAAAGACGCAGGAGGCGTTTTCATGGTGAAAGTAAAGCTGCGATCACTGTATACAGAAATTACCACTGGGACGGGCGAACCCTGTTCCATACTTTGGGTCTGTGCGTTAAACGCTTTACAAAACTCCATAATATTTACGCCGCGCTGACCCAATGCTGGACCGACGGGTGGACTTGGATTGGCTTTTCCTGCTGCGACCTGCAGTTTTATATATGCTTCTACCTTCTTAGCCATAATATTACCCCTATTGTTGGGTGGTTAAATTTGGGTGATTAACGCCTCGAAATAGTGGCGAACTATCTGTCTCAGGCTCCCCCTGCTCATCGAATTAGTGCAAAACAATAAGACGCGAAAAGCCCTCTTCCGGATTATCGAAAGGGGGCCAAAAACATCAGAGGGAAAACTACGCTTTTTCCACCTGACTAAATTCAAGCTCTACGGGCGTTGAACGCCCAAAAATAAGTACCGCAACCTGCAGGCGACTTTTTTCATAATTTACCATTTCGACGACTCCATTAAAGTCGTTAAATGGCCCTTCAATCACACGCACCATCTCGCCCGGCTCAAACATGGTTTTGGGCGTTGGCTTCTCTGCGGAATCGTCGACACGACGCAGAATCAACTCGGCTTCTTTACTGCTAATAGGAGCAGGCTTATCTGCTTTGCCGCCGATAAAGCCTAGCACCCGAGGCGTTTCTTTCACCAAATGCCAAGCTTCGTCGTTCAACTCCATTTGCACCAATACGTAACCGGGGAAAAACTTTCTCTCTGACTTGCGCTTTTGGCCACCGCGCATTTCTACGACTTCCTCGGTGGGAACAAGTACATCTCCAAAATGCTCTTGCATACTGTTTAATTCAATACGCTCTTTTAGTGCAAGTGCAACTTTCTTCTCGTAACCTGAGTAGGCGTGAACAACATACCAACGTTTGGCCATGATGAGCGTTCCTTATCCTATTATTTTAGAGGCGATCAAACCCAAACCAGAGTCGATAGCCCACAATATGAATGCCATAACGATTACCACGGCTACCACAAGTAATGTTGTTTGTATTGTTTCCTGACGAGTCGGCCAGACAACCTTCCTCACTTCAATTTGAGCAGCCTTAAGCAACGACCAGAAGGCATAACCTTTGGCAGTGTTTACAGCAAGAAAACATGCGGCAATACCAATGCCCACGAGAGCAAGCACCCGATAAAGCACGGGGAATTCTGCCGAGTAATATGAATTCGCTGTCGCAGCGCTCAACACCAACAGAACCACCACCAACCACTTCAAACCATCGAAGTGGAATTCATCTGCGTCTACCTTTGTGTTCATAATTGTTCTCAAAGCTTGTCGACACCATAGTTATAGTGTCGCCACCAAAAATGGCAGGCCAGGAGGGACTCGAACCCCCAACTTTCGGTTTTGGAGACCGACGCTCTACCAATTGAACTACTGGCCTAAAACAAAACAGCCCTAATACGCAAAAAGGCTGGCCTTCGATTCGGCCAACCTTATGCATCAGGTTTTACTCAAACTACTCAATGATCTTAGCAACAACCCCTGCGCCTACTGTCCGGCCACCTTCACGAATCGCGAAGCGTAAACCTTCGTCCATCGCAATTGGACAAATCAGCGTGACAGTCATCTGAATATTATCACCTGGCATTACCATCTCTACGCCTTCTGGCATTTCACACGCACCGGTTACGTCCGTAGTACGGAAGTAAAACTGAGGACGGTAGCCTTTAAAGAATGGCGTATGCCGACCACCTTCGTCTTTCGACAATACGTATACTTCACCTTCAAACTTAGTATGTGGCAAAATTGAACCCACATGCGCCAGTACTTGACCGCGCTCAACTTCTTCCCGCTTGGTACCGCGCAGTAGAACACCAACGTTCTCGCCAGCACGACCTTCGTCGAGTAACTTACGGAACATCTCAA
>JBLHGN010000059.1:0-16066 GCA_047616325.1 Lentisphaeria bacterium | reverse complement strand
TTCTTCGATACGCAAATTCTAGCATGGTTCCATCTAAGATTTGAGGTGGGTCTATTACTTCTTGCCCATCTATACCCCAAGCCTCCTCCGCAAAAACCATCAAAACCTATTTCGCGGTCGACGCACTACCCGCGAGGGTGATGCTCCATATGCAGGTTTTTGAGCCGCTCCTTGGCAATATGGGTATAAATTTGGGTTGTTGATATGTCGCTGTGACCCAGCAACATTTGCACCGAACGTATATCTGCACCGTGGTTGAGCAAATGGGTTGCAAATGCATGACGAAGCGTGTGAGGCGACAAGCTTTTCTCAATTCCGGCCACCACCGCCCAATGTTTTATTCGGTGCCAAAATGTCTGTCGACTCATCTGCTGCGCTCTATTACTGGGAAACACCACATCGCTCAATTGGCCAACCAAAAGCAGACAGCGCCCCCGCAATAGATAATCGTCCAAAATTTCTTGAGCGATTTCACCCATCGGAACCAAACGCTCTTTATTTCCCTTGCCTGTAACCCTCAATACACCCTGCCTTAGGTTTATATGATCGAGGCGCAAGCCAACCAATTCTGTGACTCGCAAACCACAGGCGTAGAGCACCTCCAACATCGCCCTATCGCGCATTGCTATTGCCTCTTCACCCATGGGCGCAGCCAACAAGCGCTCCACATCCTCTTGAGTGAGAGACTTAGGCAAGTGCCTGCCTATTTTGGGGTGTTGTATGTGAACAGTGGGGTTGGCTTCAAGCACTCGCTCGCGAACCAGATATTTATAAAAGCCACGTATGCACGATAGAAAACGTGCCGTAGAGCGAGCACTTATACCACGCTGAAAACGTTCGGCCAGGTAGCCCTGAGCTTCCGAATGCGTTGCCTTAACAAAATTACTGCCCTGTCGATGCTGCCAAATGCCATAATCAGTCAAATCTCTTCGATAAGACTCAAGTGTATTTTGACTGAGACCTTTTTCCGCCCAAATGCTGTCCAAGTAACGGTCTAGCAACGACTGCTCTTGAAAGTCGAGGGATGGTTTTTCAGTTGGCTTTTCAGTTTGACCAGGCATACTGTCGAGCTTAACGCAAAAAAGCGACCGAAGCCGCTTTTTTCACTACCTTTTAACACTGATCAGCTTAGCCAAGTTTTTCTTTAATACGTGCTGCGCGGCCAGTAAGTTCACGCAAATAGTACAGCTTGGCCTGACGAACATCGCCGCGGCGCTTTACCTGGATACTGTCAACCAATTTACTGTGCAACTGGAATGTACGCTCTACGCCTATACCGTGAGATATTTTTCTTACCGTAAATGCAGAGTTTATGCCGCGATTACGACGAGCGATAACAACACCTTCATAAGCCTGAAGACGCTCGCGGTTACCTTCTTTTACTTTAACTTGAACAACAACTGTGTCCCCTGGACTAAAGTCAGGAGTCTCTTGCCTAAGTTGCTCGTTATCAAGCTCCTGGATAATTTTATTACTTGAACTCATGGTTTGCTCCCGATGCGCAATGTGTAAAGCCTCACGGCTGAAAAGTCTAATCTTGTTCGTTCTTTTGAACGCTAGCCTGATCGAACGCATGATCAACTTTACGATCATCCTGCTCTAACAGGTATTCTTGAAGTAATTCGTTTTGATCGGCTGTTAAGGTTTTACCGCTCAACATATCTGGGCGTCTCTCAAACGTTCTGCCCAACGCCTGTTTTAGGCGCCAATCTTCAATTTTTTTATGGTCACCCGAAAGCAATATATCGGGAACTTTAACACCACCTGAAACTTCGGGACGGGTGTAGTGTGGGCAGTCGAGAAGGTCACCTTCAAACGAGTCCTGCTCTGCAGACTGCGAGTCCCCCAGTGCCCCCGGGAGCTTTCTTATGATTACATCCAACACCACCATTGCCGGAAGTTCTCCACCACTAAGCACATAATCGCCAATAGACCACTCTTGATCTACATGCGCATCGATAAAGCGCTCATCGATGCCTTCGTAGCGACCGGCTATCAAAATCTGGCTTCGATGCGCCACAAGCTCTTCAACACCCGGCTGGTCTAGCTTTCGCCCCTGTGGCGACAGGTATATTACATTGACATCTTCTACCTGTTCCGTGCCACAGCACGACGTCTCACTACACCATTCTTTCGCCGCGCCTAACGCTGCTGCGAGCGGCTCAACACGCATGACCATTCCCGGACCGCCGCCATAGGGGCGGTCATCGACAGTTCTGTGCTTATCCACGGTGAAGTCGCGTGGATTAAACAACTTTAACTGCAAAAGGCCTAACTCAAAAGCACGCCGAGTAATACCGCTTTCCGTCAATGCGGTAAACATCTCGGGAAACAAGGTAATTACAGCCACTTTAAAAGTGTCGTTTACCATTTCATTCATCTAAATCGCTGAGTGACACTAAAATCAAAATTCAGGATCCCATTCAACTCTAATTTCGCCCGACTCCAAATCCACCTCGTGTACGTAAACATCCAGAACATAAGGTATCAAACGTTCACTATCGTCGATACTAGTGTCGCTTTTTTGAACAACCAAAACATCATTCGCTCCGGTTTCAAGGAGATTAGCAACCGTACCCAAATCACAAATAGAATCTTCAAACTCACTTACCACTCGCAATCCGATCAACTGGTGCCAGTAAAAATCGCCTGACGCCAAGCAAGCAAGTTGATCGCGCTCTACCGCGACATCAATCATGCAGAACTCAGCTGCAGCATCTCTGTCGTCAACGCCTTTAAAATGAACTATTAAACCCGAATTTTGCGCCTTGCAATCGTCTATTTCAAATGGTTTAACCCCGTGACGGGTCTTCAACCACCATGGGCTATAGTTGGCAATATTCATTAGTGGGTCGGTGTAGGATTTAACCTTAAGCCACCCCTTAACGCCGAATACGCCAGTAAGACGCCCAACAGTGATTAAATTCGAGCGCCCCGTGGTCACAGACAAAAGGCTGCGACTACGCTGCCGTCGCCTCTTTCACCAACTTAGCTACTCGCTCAGAACACTGTGCGCCTTGGCTAACCCAATGCTGAACACGTTCACTATCAACCTTTAAACGCACTTCTTGACCGCGAGCAATCGGATTAAAAAACCCAACGCGCTCGATAAAACTTCCGTCGCGTGATTTGCGGCTGTCAGTCACAGTAAAATGATAAAATGGACGCTTCTTGGAACCGCCTCTTGAAAGTCTAATGCTTACCATCTAAGTCTTATCCTATTTGATTCTTTGTTTTTAGGCTAAATGTTCAGGCTAGTGCTGTGCCCGCCAAAACAATCCTACAACCTATTAATTTCTCTACTCTACTCTACTATCTTCGTAAAAATACTCGGTAAAAACAAATTCGTTGCCGGCCGGTCTTTCTCGCTTGAACCACTAGCTAAAACAACTAATCGCTTCAAAATGCAACAAACGACCCTCCTACGAAAGGCGGAGTATGGTAAATGAAAGCGGTCTTGTTGTATAGGGCGTTTTTTCCACTCCGAGAAGATTTCTCCAGCCGGGGGCTTTTCCATCAAATTGCGGGGTCACTTTAAGCGGCAGCTACCCACCAAAACCTGGCGGCAAACCGCCACCACCCATAGGCGGCATTCCTCCGCCCGTCATCCCCCCCATTCCACGCATCATTTTCATCATGCCGCCACCCTTCATCTTTTTCATCATTTTTGCCATTTGCTTGTGCTGCTTTAAAAGACGATTCAAATCTTGAATATCGGTGCCCGACCCCATGGTTATTCGACGCTTACGCGAGCCGTTTAACACATCGGGATTGCGTCTTTCGCTAGCCGTCATAGAGCCTATAATGGCATCCATTTGCTTGAACTGACGACCAACATCAGCCTTCTCAGCCACTTTGGCCATACCTCCCATGCCGGGGAGCTTTTCCAGCATAGAGGCCATCCCCCCCATGCTCTGCATTTGCTGGAGCTGGTCGCGCAAATCCTCAAGATCAAAGCGCTTTCCCTTTTCAACCTTTTGCATCAATTTTTCAGCTTTCGCCTTATCAATTTTCTGCTCGGCCTCTTCGATGAGCGACATAACATCGCCCATTCCAAGTATTCGCGATGCGATTCGCTCGGGGTAAAAAGGCTCAAGAGCTTCGGTTTTTTCACCCGAACCTAAAAACTTGATGGGCTTACCGGTAACTTGGCGCACCGATAGGGCTGCCCCCCCCCTCGCGTCGCCGTCGGTTTTTGTGAGTATTACACCAGTTAAAGGCAAGGCCACATTGAAGGCCTTGGCGGTGTTAACTGCATCCTGGCCAATCATCGCATCGATAACAAATAAGGTCTCTATGGGCGAAATAGCTTTATGCAGCCCCTGAATCTCTTGCATCAATATGTCGTCGATATGAAGACGCCCAGCGGTATCGACAATAAGCACGTCCGCGTGAATTTTTTTAGCGTGCTTTAATGCGCTTTTAGCGATATCAATGGGCTTTTGCTTTTCGTTGGACGGGTAAAAATCGGCCTCCACTTCGACTGCGAGGGTTTCCAACTGCTTGATTGCGGCCGGCCGATACACATCGGCACTAACCACAAGAACCTTTTTCTTTTCTTTCTCTTTTAAGAAGCGTGCAAGTTTGGCTACCGTGGTGGTTTTACCCGCACCCTGCAAGCCAGCCATCAATATAATAGCTGGGGCCTGCTGTGCCAGGTTCAGCTGCTCGTTGGCAGCGCCCATAAGCTCAGTAAGCTGACTTTCGACCACTTTCAGAAACTGTTGCCCAGGATTAAGCGCCCTGGCAACCTCCACCCCCAGAGCCCGCTTGCGCACTTGGTTGGTGAATTCCTTCACCACCGAAAGCGCCACATCGGCCTCCAGCAGAGCCTTGCGGACCTCGCTCAAGGTTTCCTGAATATTATCGTGATTTAAGCGCGCCTTGCCGCTGATTTTTTTTAGTGAATGCGCAAGACGATCGGATAGGTTCTCAAACATATAGTGACATCAATATTAAAATTTATTTAAAACGACAAAGGCTAGCCTTACAAGTAAGCCTTTAAGGCTGGGTAGTATACCCTAAGGGAAACACCTTTTTGCACCCGCTATTTTTTGACATGCGTTTATAATGTGCGAATCATTGCT
Source organism: Lentisphaeria bacterium (assembly GCA_047616325.1). Lineage (GTDB taxonomy): Bacteria > Pseudomonadota > Gammaproteobacteria > Pseudomonadales > Cellvibrionaceae > JBLHGN01. The sequence continues at coordinate 10,979 of JBLHGN010000059.1, read as the reverse complement.
CAATCTTTGTACTGGAGCGACATGAATGCGACAAGCCTACTGAATCTTGACTTGCAAAATGGGCTGATAAAGCACTAACCTAGCGCTTATAAACCATCCCACCACAAAAGCGCCATGACCAATATCATAACAATTTTCTTTTACTTGGCCGCATGGGCGTATTTGCTCCATCGCATGCTGCGACGTGAAAGATTTTCCACTAACAAGATAATGCTGCTAATTGGGCTGGGACTGCTTGCTCACGCCAGTACGCTTTACACCTCAATGGCCACTGAAGGCGGCATTCAACTGGGATTTTTTAAGGTCGCGCTGCTTTTCTTTTTTGTGATCAACCTGCTTGTGCTTGTCAGCAGCACTAAAAAGCCGCTGCATAACCTTTTTGTGTTTCTGCTGCCACTGTCTATTGTGGGTTTATTGGTAGGTCAGATTTTCGACAGTCCCCTCACCAAGGACAATCAGCTAACACCCAGTCTTATTGCGCATATTCTTCTGTCTGTTCTAGCGTATAGCCTACTGACTATCGCTAGCTTACAGGCGCTGCTGCTTGCCTACCAAAGCAGACAATTAAAACGAAAACACTTTCACGGCATTATGGGCCTGATGCCCCCACTGCAAACCATGGAAACGCTGCTTTTTGAGCTAGTGTGGGCGGGGTTTGTGTTTTTAAGCTTATCGATATTAACCGGTGTTATATTTATCGATGACATTTTCGCCCAAAAACTTTCACATAAAACTGTTTTCTCGATCCTTTCGTGGGGCACGTATGCCGTTCTTCTCAGTGGACGTCATTCGCTGGGCTGGAGAGGGCCTTCCGCCATTCGCTGGGTACTGGGTGGCTTTGCAGCACTTATGTTGGCGTATTTTGGTAGTAAATTTGTATTGGAAGTTCTTCTTGCCGGGCGTTAACATACTTGAATAGATCGGCAAAGTCGTTCACTATTGCGGCTCCCGACAACAAAGGCTAGACCCTCATTGGACGCTATTTCGACAGACCTCCTTATTGGAACGATGGTCGCTCTCATTTTATTTTCTGCCCTTTTCTCAAGCTCTGAAACTGGAATGCTTTCGCTTAACCGTTATCGGCTTAAGCATTTGGTGAAAAAAAAGCACAGCGGCGCCATCCGAGCATCCAAACTTCTTAGCCGACCCGATCGACTCATCGGCGTAATTCTCATTGGCAACAATCTCGTCAACATACTTGCCACCATCGTCGCAGGGGAGATAACTCGGCGACTATGGGGGGAATGGGCAGTGGTATGGGTTCTTCCACTTGCGTTAACTTTTATCATTCTGATATTTGCCGAGGTCACGCCAAAATCGATTGCAGCAATTTATCCGGAGAAAGTGGCCTTTCCCGCCACACTATTTTTACGGCCACTACTACTGCTTCTCTACCCCGCCGTCTGGTTTGTAAATTATATCTCAAATACCCTTGCACGCATCTTCGGCCTGGACACCTCCACTTCGAGTTTAAGTGACCATTTACACCCAGAAGAACTGCGGACGGTAGTCGACGAAGCCGGCGACCTTATTCCCGACCAACACCAAGGCATGTTGCTCAACATACTAGATCTTGAAAAGGCAACAGTTGAAGACATACTTATTCCGCGTAATGAAATAGTGGGTATTGATCTAAATTCTGACATAAGCGCTATATGCAACACCATACAAACCACAGATTACACTCGGCTACCGGTTTTCGAAGAAAACATTAATGACATCGTAGGCGTGCTTCATCTGCGCAATATTGCCAAGTTTATGCAAGATGATGGCGCCTCGATAACAAAAGAAATTATCCGCCAACTGCTGTCAGAACCCTACTTTATCCCAGAATCAACCCCCCTTCCCACACAGCTTTTAAATTTTCAAAAAGAAAAACAGCGCGTCGCTATCGTAGTTGACGAATATGGCGATGTTATGGGGATTGCCACCCTGGTAGATTTACTGGAAGAGATTGTTGGTGAATTCTCCACCGACACTACAGACGAGCAAGAGCAAGAGATCGCTGCTCTTGCAGATGACCGCTATTTAATCGACGCCTCCGCGTCTATTCGCGACATAAATCGACACTTGGGCTGGGAGCTACCCACCAACGGCCCCAAAACGCTTAACGGTTTTATTGTCGAGTTCTTGGAAAGCATTCCGGATGCGCCAGTGAGCTTTGAGATTGGCAACTATAGGTTTGAGATAAAAGAGCTTGGTGATACGCGTATTAGCAAGGCTATTGTGTTCGAAAAGGCCGACAGCTAAACTAGTTATGCCTACTAACTAGTGCCCATCCAGAAACATATAAGATATTGAAATACATGAAAATATTTAAATATTAACTAAAAAAACCCTCTTGAATTTGTTATGTTTAAGATGCGAACAAAAACAGCAAAAACAATAGGATTTAGCATGCGAGAGACCCGCATTGCTCAAGTAAGTACATTCGAAAATTATTCAGAACACGAGTTTGGCCTCCGGCTGAAATTGCTGTCAGGTTCACTTCATGAACACCCAGAGATACCTGATCTAATAGCCTTGGATTTGATCGGGGGTTGCGAAGCGTCTGGCGGTCGAACGGGGCTCAGTGTAGAAAGTATTTTCAGGTATTTATTATTGAAGCAGCAGTTGTGGGTTAACTACGAACAATTGGCATTTCATTTGTCAGATTCGATCACCTACCGTACCTTCACGAGACTACCGAATCACTTGTATCCCTCTCGGTCGACATTACAAGCCACAATCCGTCAGATCACACCTGAAACGCTTGAAAAAGTGAACGTCGTGCTGTCACGCGGGCGGCTAAAAGACGGAACCATTTCGATGGAAAAATCAAGAATAGACAGTACGGTTGTTGCCAGCGATATTGCACCACCAAGTGATAGTCGAATTATTAATGACGACATCAGAGTGTTAAGTCGAATACTCGCAAATTCAAAATCGAGTACAGGTAAAAAATCCGATTTACGGATCAAAGACGAAAGGAAAATCCTTAGTATTCCGTATATTCAATGCAAAAAACACTGAAAGAGAAGCACTTTATCCCGATCTACTGAAGATAGTCCGCATTGTGATAGCGCAAGTTGACCGAGGAATTAATCTCGTCAATCAACAAAATAGCGACTCCCCCATACAAAAAAAGTGGTTTGATAGCTTGGTACATTATAGAGATTTAACACTCCGGATAATCGACCAAACGGAGCGTCGTATTATCCATAAAGAAAAGGTGCCTTCTTCAGAAAAGATTGTTAGTTTGTTTGAAGATCACACTGACATTATTGTCAAAGGATTTCGTGATACTCAGTACGGTCACAAGATTAATTTGAGCAGCGAAAAAAATGGTTTTATTACCTATTTAAGTATAGAAGATGGCAACCCTTCCGACAAAGATTTATTTCTTCCCGTACTGGAGTTCCATCAGTCAATATTACAAACGATGCCTGACGCTGATGGTGGTTACGCCAGCCGAAAAAATGTAGCAGAAGGTCGAGATATTGGAGTTAAGCGTGTCGTGTTTTATAAGCCGGTAGGTGTATCTCTACAAGAGATGGGGGCTAAGCAAAAAACTTTCGATAAATTACGGAATTTTAGAGCGGGGGTAGAGGGGAATATCTCAGAATCAAAAAGAGCTCTTGGTGCGGGAAAAGCAAAATGGAAAGGTCTCGACGGTTTTAAAACCTTTGTATGGTCTGCGGTGTTGAGCTATAACCTTGTGCATTTGGCAAGATTACGTTCTAGCTAGAATGTAACGCTAACCAGAACATCGAATTTCTTCATGCAAAAGAATGCACGAGAAGAATCTCACGGCTCGAACAAAGTGAAATGGCGAACAATGAGTCAATGTGGTTGCTTTTTGATCCATGCCGGGCAACCTAGAATGGCTCGATACCAAGAAGCGAAACTGTAATCGGTTTTTCTCAAAAAACAGTCATTTATGGGCGGGCACTAGCCAGATCTGAACCTAAGCTCTTTAGCCGGATGCTCTCTGCTGATCTTTAAGTGATAGGTGCGATTAAGAAACTCGATTAATACACGAGAAGTAAAACCCCAGATTTCATACCCCTTAAAATGATATACCGGCGCCCAATATTCCACCCCGCCAAACTCAAAAATATCTGTACGCACCCGCAAATCCTCCAACAGAAAGTCAATTGGCACCCAAAAAAGAGACTCTAGTTCATCAGGATTGGCAGTCAAGCCCTCGGCAGATTCAATGCGGCCCACGTAGGGGGTGACACGTATACCACCGCGGGTATGGCTCGCAGCAAGTTTTTCGATAACGGCGACGCGATCAGGCGCAAGCCCCACCTCTTCGTGGCTTTCACGAAGCGCTGTCTCCAACAAATCAGAATCTGTCGTTTCCCACTTCCCACCGGGAAAAGCAACCTCACCTCCGTGTAGCGTTAAGTGCGCCGCACGCTGAGTAAGCAAAACTTGGTCGACCCCATCTCGCTCGTTGATGGCGATTAAAATAGCCGCTTGATTTGTGTATTGAACAATTTGCACCAAACACGCTCATTATGTTTTCGAATCGTTATTAACGGGCCAACAAACTTCTATGTATATTGGCAGAAATATTGCCTCGCTACTTACCTTGCTCCGAGTGAACAAACCTTACCGTAAACACAACGTCTTGCCAATGTACTGTTTTTATATGGGGTTGCGGTACTTGTTAACCTTTGACTTTCAGACTTTTGTCTGTGCAAAGCCAATAGAAGCGGATTTATAGGGCTACAGCACCTTACTCATTCACTTTGCGGTGACAGTCAACCACCTCAGCCCAACTTCGTGACCCAGACACAAAAGTTCGCTGAGATGCGCTTCGATTGCCGTCTTATTTTTGAACAACCTGTCCGCCACCCGGTAAAGTCGATCAAGACTAAGGGTGCTGTAATCGTGATCAATCAGTTCGCACAGCGTGTTGCAGCCAACGGTGTGTTTCTCTCTCGCTGCCGGGGTGCATCATGAAGCCAATAACAGTGCCAATGGCGGCGCTAATATCCTTTCAATTAAACCCAAGGGTTCGCAGCTTATCGTCCAAGCTTAAATGCATCAAAGCATGCAAACACAGCTTTTCTGCGCCATTGCTTCTGGGGTGAAACACGTCTAGCCGATTAACATCAACGGTATGGTAATCCGTGGTGGGCACGTGTTCGTCGGACAATGTTTTTTCACAAACAGGGGTCGATAGCTTCTGCAACACTATAGCGGCATAGCGCAGGGCCGCCATATCCAGATCACTGGGCTGATCGCCAAAAAACTAAAGGCTGCCCTGGTGTGGCCCACAGTGAACAATCTGATCGATGCGCGCGATCAAAAGGCGCCAACGCGTTGGATTAATATCAAAATGTTTGCCCATATTGAGTAAGTTTTTTTGTTTGACCCTTGTTCCAGTGCGCACGCTTTCCACCAATCTGTAACTGTAGTAAGAGCCGCCAGATTTTTACTTTTTATGGGAGATTTGCGTATAAACATGCGGTAGGAGCGTGCCTTATTTTCGCCAAAAAAGCAATTGTTAAAATAATTTTATGGCACTACATTTCTAGCTGGAAATATTAACACATTGAAATTTAAGGGAAATATATTTCCGGGGACCCAAAAAAAGACTTTTTGGCGCGGTATATATCTTATCGGAGGTGTGGTAGTATGTTTTTTACACAAATCACCTAAGCATTAATCATCGATGTTCATGGTGCTTTAATAACCATAACCGAGAAGTACGAGAATTACGATGTGCGAAAAATGGCCCCCTTTTGACGAACTCGTAGTTTTGGCCAGGCACGCTCCAGAGCAACTCGAAGAATTGCGCGAGCGCGAGGTTGCCAAGATTATTGAACAGGCACCGTCTGAGATGCGACGTCGATTGCACGGTTTGCAATTTAAAATTAATTGTCAGCGAATTCTGCATCCTGCGCCACTAGGATCATGCGTTGCAATATCTAAGATGATGTATAAATCACTGGAATCCCTTAACTCCCTGCTAGCCGGCGAGTCCTTCGGCGAAGGGCAACCCGCTCGCAATAGCAACAACATCGTTTCCATATCTAAACCTCACAGCATGCCTGCGACAGAAGACGCCTAAAACAGATAGAGACCGCCCACACTCCTTTTTAAGCCCCCAATTATCTCTATCGCGCTTCCTTTCAGCCTCAAAGATTTGCAAGAGCCCATACATCGTAAGCGGGCTCCTCGTATGGATGACTGCTCTTAAGCGCAGCAATTGCAGCATTGACAATATTGTCAGCACACACCAATTCAACACGGTATTCGGCTACCCGCTCCAGGGTATCGATTTCCCCCAAATATGGCGAACTGCCGATCATGGGTATAAACTGCCCCTGCCCAAGCACCTGCCAGCAACATTTCTGGTAGCAGCCCACACGCCCGGCGCCAGCGTCAAAAACAGCCGTTTTAACCTGCTCTAGATGAGACTCAGGTACATAAAACACAATTTTATACATGTTATCCCCATTACTGCTGATTGTACTTTTACAATGCAAGGCTCCATGAACTACTATAGCGTCCATTTTACCGCACGCGCCCCATGAGGACGCAAACCGTTAACGAAACACCCCACAACTATTGAAAGTGTAAATAAAACTATGCGTTTGTTCGTTGATAACCTCACCAATCTCGATTTTAGCTACCTTCACCCAAGCCGAGGCCTGGTGGGAGAAACCTGGCTCGCGAGTATTGAACTGATAGGGGAGTTGGACCACCAGGGTATGGTATGCGATTTTGGACATGCTAAAAAAATGTTGCGCAGTTGGCTAGATGAAAACCTGGATCATCGGCTTCTTGTGCCCTCGAAAGCGCCTCAACTAGTAAAAAACCCTTCTGCTTTCAATAACCTTGATCTTGGCTGGCGCTTACCTGGCGATGAAGTAATCAACACAAAATCACCAGCACAAGCGGTAACACTTGTGGACTGCGCTGAAATAAGCCCCGAAACAGTTGCTAAGTGGTGCTTAACCAAGCTGAAACCACTGTTTCCAGCCACTATTAGCCAACTAAAGCTCAATTTTACTGCAGAAGCTATCAATGGGCCTTTTTACCATTACAGCCACGGCTTAAAAAAACACAAAGGCAACTGTCAACGTATAGCCCACGGGCATCGATCTCGTATATTGATATGGAAAAATGGAGAAATTTGCGCCACAGAAATGCAAAATTGGAGCCGCCGACTGCGCGATATCTACATCGGTACGCAATCTGACCTGCTCCCTGCGAAAGTGACGAAGAACTATGCCTTTGCCTACAAAGCTGAACAGGGTGAATTTTATTTGGAATTGCCCAAGCGCTGCTGCTATTTGGTTGATACGGATACAACCGTGGAGTTTATCTCCCACCATATCGCCAAAACACTAAAGATGATGCATCCAAACGACACCTTCAAAGTTAAGGCATTTGAAGGCCTAGCTAAAGGTGCAATTGAAGAATTGTAGGCTGTCGCAAACCGCTTGGTTGGGCCAATCTAATAATGCTTTATTGAGATCGGCCCAGCATAAGCGGCGGATTTGTAGGCGTTTCACAGGGGGGCCCATCTGTATAGAAGTAGCTAATTTCCGATGACAGAACTGATATCTGCGAGAAACTTACTGTTTGCGCGTCCTCACGGTGCATACAAATGGAAATAGACGACGCATTCGGATCGTGACTGGCATGTATACGACGGTGACATTCAGTGCCCAAGGAGCACGACTGAGCACTGCTTGCGGAGGCGGAAAGATACTCTCTGTATACGCTCAGCCTGGTGGCGAGCACATTTTCGTAATTGATGGCCGATGAAACCAGTGGGCTGCACTGTTGGGTTTCTTCAAATCGCTGCCCAGTCCAGCGCAACATATCCACGCTATCAGACGCCCCACCTAAGGGAGAAAACAACAATAGGGAGAATGGCGCATATTTGGCGTGGTTTAGACTTCTCACATAAGATTTGGCCTCATTGATGCTCGCAAATTCTGCGCAGCGAGCAACAATTTGACCTCGCGAGGTTAACTTACCCTTGGGGAGCCTTCCCTGATAATAATTTAACAAGGCGTAGGTAAAGCCTTTGGAGTTAACAGCACACCATGTACCTCCACCCTGGGGGTCGACCGGCATTATGGCTTGCGTGCAAGCAAAGGGAATAAGAGCTGGGATACGTGCTTTAGGTCTTGTTTTTTGTTCGTCACGATTAAAAAAAACGTGATAGCCATCGGTGGCCGAAAACCAACTTATTGTGCACATGCTTCGCCCTGACGATCTGCAGACGGCGCATCAAGGCTATGAGCTTCGTCTCGTAGAAAAGTGGCTGTAGCCGGTGCTATACCCAAATTTTCCTCTAACTCCACGCCTTGAAATTTGGCGATCACACTGATCAAGGCATAGTGATGTACGGCGTGACTACTGGTAAACACCAATTCACGCACAAGATTTGAAGACAGCACCACCGAGTGAGTGTCTTCTAGGGTCACTTCTGTTTGCACCGCGATGCTATCAATCTTTGCGAGGCTGCGTAGTACGGCAGGATCGAGGCAGCCCAACATCCAAACGCGAATACGTTCCAACTCAGCAATGGCAACGAGTCGCTCTGATTCGACGGACGCACCCCGCCGGCGAACATCGTAGTCTACACAATCCAAGACTTTAGCGTTGATAAGGGCAAAGAACATATCAACTACATGGCGAAAATGCTGACCAACACTGCTCTTCACATAAGGCGTTGCAATATATTGGTATTGAGCATCAGAAAGTGCCGATACAAGACGCAAGCCCTGATCGATAGCTTCAATATTGCCTTTGATTACTGACCTGATATCTGTATACATTCTACTACCTGTCGAAACGGCGGATTATAGCCCGAATTTGGCTTATTTCTGACACCCAGTCTTTAATTATTAGAGTTAAGGCACAAAAGCAAGTTAAACATGCCATGATAAACAGCGCGCCACCATCATAGCCAGTAATGTTGCCAGTGCTATCAAAGTTGGGCATTACAATACCTAAAGGCGTGAAGAGGTGGAAGACTATTGCACCGCACATTATTTCAAAAGACAGCACTGCGCCCCACGCCCAAAAGCGACTAAATAATAAGCATGAGGCGACAAGCTCGAACGCACCGATGATATAAGCACCCGTCGATGCGAACCAAGGCAGCCCGAAGAAGGTGCCTAGCGTGTCAAAGATGTGCTTAGTTTCGAAGGAGCCTGAAAACTTAAAAAATAGCGATTGTATAAACACGAAAGCTATCCAGGCGGCGGCCAACCAGCGCCAGTGTGTTTTAAAAAGTGTCATATAGTCATTAGTTCTAAATTTCGGCAAATAGCATTTGGGTTCTTGAATATCGGCCAAAACCTTTATTGATCCTTTAGTGTCGACCAGTTTTTATCAGCATCGACAATAAAGCCCTCTATATTTTTTAGCCATTTCTCTTGAACGCTGCGACTGTAGTTCAAGTACAACTTGCCATCGACTATTTTCCAATAATCGACACTCCCCGGCGCTTTGGCATTATTTACAGCCGCCGCCCACGCACAGTAGCCGCCATACTGAGGACGGTACTTTTCGGGGTCAGCCAGGAAAAGCGCCTTATTGGCCGCCGAACTGAAAAACCACTCTGTGCCCAAATACTCGACTTTGAATTCTTTTTTTCCTTTTATAGACTTGATCTCTGTAAAAAAAGATACTGTATCGTAACCACTTACGGCTTCGTCGCTAAAGTAGCCCGTATATATCTCATCTGCCATGGCATGGCCAGAATTAAAAATCACAACGCCAAGGCCGATTATTAAAGACCACACCCGCGCTCGTTTTATAGTCATTGTTAACATAAAAATGCCTCTAATCAGTTGGAGGGTAGGCTTTGCTCTGCTTTAGTTCGCGCAACCACACTGCAATCATTGTTATTGCCGAGGGCACAGAGTGCCCTCGCTGTCGCATCAGACGCCCCATTTCAAAAAGCGTTCGATATTGCCTAAATAGCGTAGCGAATACATCAATTATACCTGTCCGGCTATCCCATATATGCGTCGCTTCACTGCTCGCGCCGTTAACTTCAATAATTACGAAATCTTCGCCTCTCATAAGGCTCCCCATATCTTTAAACTTTATATCGAGTCTGCCGTAATGAAAGCTGGGAAAATCCTTCAAAATCGCATCTAACTTAGATGTCATAGCATCACTTATAAACTCATTGCCATTACGAAAGACGCTGCCGCAACAGTGACTGCCAGCAAACGCCAAGGTAACCCATTCACCTTTTGCAGGCACCCACGCCAAGCGGGAAATATTTTTAGCGAAATACAAGTCGCGCAGATGGTGAGCGCGGCTGTCGAACAATATTAACTGCTTGAGCGTTCGCTGCCCATCACCGCGTACGTAAGGCCTATATTTTAGAGTTATAGAGGTAATGCTGCCCGCTTCTGCGTCTGGCATTCGCTCATAAAATACGCCAGCCTCTGCCACAAAAGGTGCAAGTTTTTGCAGCATGTATTGCCGCCCGGGAGGAAAGCTTTTGAAATAACGCGCAAGCGCATCAACACTATTAACCACACACACTCCTGCACCCCGGCAACCAAGATCAGGCTTTACTACAAACGGGAAAACAACCCCCGCCCGCGCCGCTCGCACGACTTCATTTTCCACGTGAGCATTAAGCGATTCATCACGATTGTATAACGTTTCCGTAGCCGGCAATTCACCCGCTACAAAAGGCAAGATATAGGAAGACGCAAGTTGCCCAGCATCATTTAATATTGCCATTTTTGATTCGCCAACCATACCGCCCAATTCAATATTAGGGTTAACCACTAAGGGCAATCCAAAGTTGCGGTATTTGCACGAAAGATAAACCCAATAAAACGCCACCGGAATATAGAAAATCCATGCGGGCCAAAACTCAAAAAAAGAAACGGGTTTTGCCCGTAAGTCTAATAAGGGCATACCGGTATTGACCGGATCGCAAACAAAGGTTTCACTGGCCGAATACGAGATCTTTTCATCTCGCTCCGCCG
>JBLHGN010000058.1:0-16077 GCA_047616325.1 Lentisphaeria bacterium | reverse complement strand
GCGTTTGCTCGGGTGACTGAGTGGAGGTCGAAGTTTTACCGCCGAAAGCGCTATAAGCCTTTTGTTCTCAAGAGTGTAATCAAGTTAGCGCTACCCTAAAAAGAAACTTTAGGTGCGGCATGTATAGTGGCGCTGTCGGCAAATTCCAGTAGAGTGGCATCAGTGCTGTGCCCAAACATGTTGGAAAAGAAAACGGGTAGGAAGCTCTGTCGGTAGGTGTTGTATTCAGTGACTGCATCATTAAAGCCCTGTCGCGCAAAAGATACCTTGTTTTCGGTGCTGGTGAGTTCTTCGCTGAGCTGGCTCATATTGGCGCTAGCTTTGAGGTCTGGGTAGGCCTCCATCACTACATTTAGGCGACCAAGGGCGCTGCCTAACAATCCCTCTGCGCCGCCAAGTTGTTGCATGGTTGCTTGCGTTGCCTGGGTCTCCCGACGCTGCTTTTAGACCTGAAACGGCGGCGTTGCGAGCGCTAATCACGGCTTCAAGTGTTTCTCTTTCGTGTTTTATGTAGCCCTTGGCAATCTCTACCAAGTTGGGTGTCAAGTCATAACGACGTTTTAGCTGAACTTCAATTTGAGAAAATCCGTTTTTGTAGCGATTTTTAAGTTTAACCAAGGCGTTGTATCTGGAGACGACGTACAGCGCCAGCGCAACAACAATCACTAAAAATACAATGCTTGTAGTGGACATGGTGGTTTCCTTTAAAAAGCCAGAATAAAGTCTAGTGTGAGACGCCGATCCGATAGTTGCTGATTATGTCACCTTCGTCGCAACAGCACAAAAACTTGCTCGCTTCGGGTGATTGCTTGTAGGTGCTTTTTAGTCAGTCGTTGCAACTTGGCAAAATTTTTGTTTTCAGCCAGTGCCATAGCGAATTTCCGTGGAGTAGATATTTATCCAGTTCCCTTTGCGTGTTTAGGTAGGTGCTTAGCGTTTCGTTGTCGTGTTGAAATAAATATTCACGCGTTAATATGTGCCGTTTTGGGTTAATCTGCTTAATGATTTTGGCCGGGTTTCCGCCAACAACAACGTTATCGGCAACGTCCTCAACTACCACTGCGCCGGCAGCCACTACGCTATTTTCACCGATGGTAATACCCTTGCCGATAATAGCGCGAAGTCCAATCCAGGCATTTTTTTTCAAATGTACCGAGGCAGAGCATCTAAAGGGACGCGTTCTATTGTAGATGCCATGCCAGTCGCTGTCGGTAATGGAAACATCGGCGGCGATCATGCAGTTGTCTTCGATAATAATCGATTGGGCAGAAGTAATGCTAACACCGGGGGAAATAAGGCAATGATCACCAATAGCAATTTCACCCTGCTGCTGTTTGCTAGACCAGCACGAGAGTTTTACCGGTTTGTGTTTGTCGGCGATAATATGCAGGTGCTTGCCGGCACGGATATTATTTCCCGCAAGTTCTAGATAAGAGGGATTTAATATAAATGGCGTGTGGCCAAGCGCGTCGAATTGTGGTCGAACAATGAAGCGTACATAATTGTTGGTAAAGGTTTGTTCTATTCTTTTTATAATAAATGGTTTATGTTCCTTCCTCAAAATTATAGCTCGCTTGTTGTTTTGATCGTGATTTAGTTGATGTCTTGTATTTAGAGTGCATTGCTAACAAATTTTAATGGAAATATTTTAATTGAAAATAATGTAAATTTTAAAACCTCAACACAAGGTATCTTATGCAAACCGCTTTATTATCAAAGTTTATTTCCGATAATTCAATTAAAGGATTTCTAGCTGACGACGAAGGTGCAGCGCTATATCACTTGGCGGAGAGCGTCGCGCAATACGGGCCATGCTTGGAAATAGGTAGTTATTGTGGCAAATCTACCGTTTATATCGGTGCCGCCTGTCGAAAAAGCAGCAATATACTATATGCCGTAGACCATCACCGAGGTTCTGAAGAGCATCAGCACGGTGAAGAATATCACGATGGCGACTTGTACGACGGCGTAAATGCTTGCGTTGATAGTTTCCCGTTTTTTCGAAAAACACTTACGCTGGCAAGCCTGGAGGAAAATGTGGTGCCTGTGGTAGCTGCGTCGCAGGTGGTGGCGAAGCGCTGGAATATGCCCTTGGGTTTGGTGTTTATTGACGGTGGTCACAGCCATCAAATGGCGATGGAGGACTGCATTGCGTGGTCGGCAAAAATTGCCCCAGGCGGAATTTTCGCTGTGCACGATATTTTTCCAAGACTCGAAGATGGTGGACATGGGCCTTACCTGGCATTTGAGCATGTCTTTAATAGTGGAAATTTTGAAAAAATAGAGCAAGTAAATTCACTGGGCATCTTAAAACGTAAGCAGTGAGCTGGGCGAAGTGAAAAGCGACGCTGCCGGCGTGATATTTTCTAGCGCGTCTGTGGCCAGTAAAAATGCCGCTGCAGTCCAGCTGGTTTTTTCTTCTGGCCAAATCACCTCGTCGCGAGTTGAATAGCCTGTCCAGAATCCACCGTCAACGTCCTGCCAGCGTAGCAGTAAATGCAATAATTCTTGTGCCTTGCCTTTTTGCCCGCTAGCGATAAGGGCGAGACAAAGTTCGCAACTTTCGGCCACAGTTATCCAAGGCTCGTCACTTACGCAGCGACAGCCAAAGTTCGGATTTACAAAGGTTGACCAGCGTTCATCGAGCCTAATACGCGCTTCGCTCTGGGTATAAATGCCGGCCAAGACTGGATAAAACCAGTCCATGGAAAAACGCTCCTTGCTCTCCCATGTTCGATCAAAGCGCCAGGGTTTGTTCCGTAGGGCCTCGGCCAGTTTGCGATAGGCCTGCAACCACTTTAACGTAGGCTCGCCCAAAAGTGTGGCGATTTTTATAGCGCATTCGAGACTTCTAGCAATAGATGCACACGCTGTTAGCAGGGCATCGTGGGGGAGCGTTTCTGCAGTAGAGCTGGCCCATTGAATATCTCCCTCTGCGGTTTGTAGCGTGAGCACATAATTTATGGCTTTTACGACGGTGGGGTAGTGTTCCATTAAAAATGCCTTGTCTTTACTGGCGCAGTAAAAGTGCCAAAGACCTGTGGCTGGATAAGCCACAAAGTTTGTTTCAATTTTGTTTCTGTCCTTTCCTCCATCTGCCCTAATAGCTTCGAATTCTTGTTCGCCGTAGTATTTGGTAAACCAGCTGCCGTCACTATTCTGATGCTTGCTCAACCAGCGGAACGCTTGTTTGGCTGCTTCAAATTCACCGCAGATGGAAAGCCCCATAGCCGCTTCGGTGTGGTCCCATGGGTCGAGTTTGCCGCCGTCGAACCAGAGTATGGCGCCATCGCTGCGTTGGCAGCTAAGGATATAATCGCGAGCAGCACTTACACGGGAGTCGATAGTGCGTATTGCTGGGGCGCTATTGCTTAGCTTCAACTAATTTTCTCCGGTTTGGAAAAATACATAACGGTACTTTTTCCCATAATTGGGTTGAGTAGACTTTCCAGTATGCGAGTGATTTTCGGTTTTTTAAGTAAGTCCCACACCAGTACGGCATGGTACATGCGAGTCGCAAAAAAAGTTTCGCCGCGCGACCAAAATGCACAGCGCAGCCACCAATACGGAACGTGCAGGGCGTGCGCCCAATGACGGCCGATAAATGTAAAATTGAGAGATTCGATTTCGTTCTGCAGCTGTGCGCTATTAAATATGCGGATATGTCCGCCTTCTACTTGATGATAGTCGCTACTTAGGCGCCAGCATATTTTTTCCGGCCAGCTGCGCGGCACGCTTATATTGAGTGATCCGCCGGGCTTTAATACGCGTTTTATTTCGCTTAAAAAATTTTGATAGTCATCGATATGTTCTAGTACTTCAGAACAAATCACATGGTCGAAACTATGTGCCGCAAAGGGTAGGTGTTGCCCCATGGTCTGAGTGTAAAGACAGTGTGATGATGCGTGGCGGTCAAAATTTTCGTGACGACCTTTAGCGCAACATAAATCTTTATGGCTTAAGTCCACAGCAATAACTTTGAAATTTGGTGTGAAAGGCTCTGTCGACTTGCCGTTTTCAATAGTATTGTTTTCACGTAAAACCTGCTGCGCATGAAAAAGTACGCCCATGGCATGGCGACCTTCACCGCAGCCAAGGTCCAGTAGAACATCGCCGTTTTTGATGGCTATCTTGTTAAAGTCAACGGTGTGCATGACCGAGCATATCCAGGTAGTAGTGACTGAGTTGGTGTGCAACCTTGCGCCATGAAAAGTGCGTAACGATACGTGCGCGCCCCTGTTGGCCGAGATGTGCTGCTTGTACTGGGTTGTTTAGCAGCCAGCGAAGTTTTTCTGCTATTGCTGTGCTATCTCCAGCTTTGACCACTATGCCGGCGTCGCCAACCACCTCTGGTAGGGCGCCGCCATCACTTGAAATAAGTGGCAATTCGCAGGCCATTGCTTCGCCTGCGGGCAAGCCAAATCCCTCGTACAGTGAAGGGCATACAGCAATGCTTGCTGCGGCATAGCGCAATACTAGATCTTCGGTGGAGATACCCGAAGCAAAGCTAACGCTGTTTCCTAAGTTGAGTTTTTTAAGCAGTGTTGCAGTAGTGCCTTCAGGCTTTAGTTTGCCAATAACCAGCAACTCAATATCGGGAAAATCTTTTTGTAATTGCGCAAGGGCTTCCAATAAAAAAACCAGACCTTTAAGCGGTTGATCGGCCGACGCCGTAGTGATTAGTGCAAAAGGTTTGCGGATTATTTCGGGGTGAGGGCAAAAAGTGTGGGTATCTATACCGTTGCTAATAACCGCGGTAGTGGATGTGGGGCGTTTAAAGTAATGGGCGATGTCTTTTTGCGAAGCGTCGGATACGGTCACCACGTGACGTAATTTAGCCACAACTTTTTGTTGCATTGAGAGAAAGGAATACCAACGTTTAACCAATAAGCGAAGACCCCATGTGTGCGCAGCATCTAAGGCAATTTGCCGGTCGCGATGAATGGGGTGGTGAATGGTGCTAACTACGTTAAAGCCGTTTTGTTGCAGTTTCAATAAAGCAAAGCTCAGGCTCTGATTGTCGTGAATAATATCGTAGTCGTTTTTGGCTAGTATTTTTTTGACTCGTCGGCCAAACGTATAGGGCTCGGCAAATCCGCCGGTTAACATGCTCCACCATTCAAAGGTGTCGGTGAATGAACGCAGATGCTTTAATTGGAGTGCCCTGACGTGATTGGTATGAGCAAATAAATCTAAGCTGGGGATTTTGATAAGACCAATATTTTTATCCAGTTCGGGATAGGGCGGGCCAGAAATCACGTCAACCGAGTGGCCCAGTTCAGCCAAAGCACGGCTTAAATATTTAAGATAAATGCCTTGCCCTCCCACAAACGGATGGCTGCGATAGCCTAGTAAGGCAACTTTAAGTGGTTTCACGGAGTGAAGCGGATCGATCAATACGGCGCTCGAAAGCTCAGAAGGTAAACCGGGTAGTTCTAAGGAGCGTTCGGCGGCCGTCATTGATTGTGTTCTTATGTGTGGTATAGAGCATTGGGGGTGGTAATTGCGCGGTCGCCAGTCTGTCAAAAGTTGCTAACTTGGGCAAGGTTTGTTTACGTCGCACTTTACGGCCGAGTGTATGAGGCATAGTGCACGAACGCGACTCGTGTGCTTAAGCTTACGTACTGCTCGATGGTATTTTCTTGAGAATTTCTATAAAAGCTTCTGGGTCGAGCGTAAACGGTAGTCTGCTAAGTTTCTTGCCTTCACTGTCGAGCACTAAAACCGTTGGGAAGGCCTGTACCTGGTAGCGCTCCATAAAAGATTCGCCTTCATCGGACTCATATTCAACTCGGGCAAATACAAAGCGTTCATTTATGGCTTTTTTAACGCGCTCGTCGGAAAAAACCTCGCTATCTAACTTGCGGCAGGTGGCACACCATATGGCTGACATGTCGGCCAGAACATATTTGTTTTCTGCTGCAGCCTTGGTCATAGCCTGATCAATGT
The DNA here is from genome assembly GCA_047616325.1 of Lentisphaeria bacterium. Taxonomy (GTDB): domain Bacteria; phylum Pseudomonadota; class Gammaproteobacteria; order Pseudomonadales; family Cellvibrionaceae; genus JBLHGN01. The sequence goes on along the minus strand of JBLHGN010000058.1, from coordinate 10,128 downwards.
TCAGTAATTCAATGCCTATATTGCTCAGAGCCTGACGCCCCAAATAACTCTGAAACTCAACATTGGCGAAGTAAAATATAACGGGTATTGCTAGGTAACTCGCCCAGGTCAGCCATTTTTTAATGGGTTTTGAGGGAGTGTTATTTTCCTTGATGGGGGTATTTTCTACAGCAGGGTCGCTCATTGTGTGTGCTCGTGGGTAATATTAGGTTGGGGAATTATACGATTAATCTCGTATTACATAAAATGTTGCACAAAGCTCTGTCTTGCTTGCATTTACGCCTACCTCGTTTCAGCAATGTTACCGAAGTTCAGTGAAATACTGGCTCTAGAAGTGTGCAAGCCGCTATAATCACCAGCCTTAACAATATGCACCTAGCCCCCAAATCCCCGTATCGGGTATTGAAGTACGGCGGGACCGCTAAAATCGTGCCTTAATATTAAGCCAGTTACAAGGTAAGAACGTTTAGTGGGCACATTTATTTACTTAATAGATTAATATCTTCAATGAGAACGAGATGAGCGAAAGAAAGGCCAAAGTGAGCCGCGATACTCTGGAAACCAAGATTACCGTGGCATTAAATCTAGACGGCAGCGGAGCTTCCAAATTTGATACCGGTGTTCCATTTCTAGAGCATATGATGGATCAGATTGCACGCCATGGACTGATAGATCTCGATATTAAGTGTGACGGCGACACCCATATTGACGATCACCACAGCGTTGAAGATATAGGTATTACCTTAGGTCAAGCCATGGCAAAAGCTGTGGGCGACAAGCGTGGCATTCGTCGTTACGGCCACGCCTACATCCCTCTGGACGAAGCCCTTTCGCGGGTGGTGATCGATTTCTCCGGTCGCCCCGGCTTAGTTATGCACATACCCTTCACCCAAAAACGAATAGGCCAGTTTGATACTGAGCTGTTTTGGGAGTTTTTTCAGGGTTTTGTAAATCATGCGCAGGTAAGCCTGCATATCGACTGCTTGCGTGGTGCTAATGCGCATCACCAAATAGAGACGGTATTTAAAGCCTTTGGTCGGGCCGTGCGCATGGCCCTGGAAAAAGACCCTCGCCTAGGTGACGCCATGCCGTCGACCAAAGGTAGTTTATAGTCTGTGTAAATGGCTTGTTTAGCCTCCAATACTAGGTGTTGAACCTCTAGAGCAAGAATTACCATGACGTGCAAACGTATTGCAGTGATCGATTATGGAATGGGAAATCTTCATTCTGTAGCCAGTGCCCTGGCCCATGTGGCACCAGATGTTCAAATAGATATTACCTCTGACAGAGGTGTCATAGCCGAGGCCGACCATATAGTGTTCCCCGGAGTGGGAGCGATTCGCGATTGTATCGCCGAAATTAAACGGCTGGGTCACGACCTGGCAGTTGCTGACGCCTTGGCTTCAGGCAAGCCAGTGTTGGGGATTTGTGTGGGCATGCAGGCACTTATGGAGAGCAGCGAAGAAAACAGTGGTGTGGCCTGCCTTGGCATGGTGCCTGGTAAGGTGAAGTTTTTTAGTGGGAATTCCGAATTTTGCAAAAGCAGAGACGAAGGGTCGGCCTCGGGAGAGCGTTTAAAAGTGCCGCACATGGGCTGGAACCGCGTTCGTCAAACTAGTTCGCATCCACTCTGGGCCGGCATTGAGGACAACAGCCGCTTTTACTTTGTGCACAGCTATTATGTTCAGCTTCCGGCGTCATCCACCTTAGCCGCGGGTGAAACCCACTTCGGCATTAACTTTACCTCGGCCATTGCCCGCGATAATTTATTTGCGGTTCAATTTCACCCAGAAAAAAGCCACGACAGTGGTTTACAATTACTGAAAAATTTTGTCGCTTGGGACGGTAAAGTGGCTTAAAAATGTAGTCTCATTCGCAAATGGTATTTCACAGATTAAAATAAACTTATTAAGAGAGCTCTATGATAGTAATTCCTGCCATTGACCTAAAAGACGGGGCCTGTGTGCGACTGCGCCAAGGGCTAATGGAAGATACCACCGTTTTCTCCGACGACCCGGTTGCCGTTGCTCGGCAGTGGGTCGAAAAGGGGGCCAAGCGTCTTCATTTGGTAGATCTTAACGGCGCCTTCGCGGGAGCCCCAGTAAATGGCGATGTGGTTACGGCCATAGCCCGGGCTTATCCGAATTTACCAATACAGATAGGCGGCGGTATTCGCACCTTAGGTACCATTCAGTATTACCTCGATGCTGGTGTGAATTACGTCATAATTGGCACCAAGGCTGTTAAAGAACCAGAATTTGTAAAGCAGGCTTGCGCTGCATTTCCAGGCGCCATTATTGTGGGTTTAGACGCAAAAAATGGATATGTCGCCACCGACGGTTGGGCTGAAGTTTCTACCGTAAAGGCCACAGACCTGGCCAGGCGATTTGCTGCCGACGGCGTAGAGGCCATCGTTTATACCGATATCGCACGAGACGGCATGATGCAGGGCGTAAATGTTGAAGCCACCGTTGAAATGGCCAAGGCTTCCCCTATTCCCGTAATCGCGTCGGGTGGCATCACCAATATGGACGATATTCGCGCCTTGGTAGATCAGCAGGCTTCCGGCATTATGGGCGCGATTACCGGGCGGGCTATATACGAGGGGACGCTCGACATTGTCGAGGCTCAAAATTATTGTGACAGTAAAATCTAAGGCTGAGTATTAAAATATGGCGCTGGCAAAACGCATTATTCCCTGTCTCGATGTAGACAAGGGGCGGGTGGTTAAGGGAGTTCAGTTTGTCGATATACGCGACGCTGGCGATCCCGTTGAAGTGGCCAAAAAGTACAACGAGCAGGGTGCCGATGAGATTACTTTTTTAGATATCACGGCCAGCCATGAAGACAGAGGGACTACGCTGCACACCGTTGAAAAAATCGCATCGCAAGTATTTATCCCCCTCACTGTGGGCGGCGGTATTCGCGAACTGGCGGACATTCGACGCATGCTCAATGCCGGAGCAGATAAAGTTTCGATAAACTCTGCCGCTGTTAATAATCCTGATTTTGTGCGCGCCGCGGCAGAGAAGTTTGGTTCGCAGTGTATTGTGGTAGCCATTGATGCTAAAAAAGTCAGTAAGGCTGATGAGGGGCCGCGCTGGGAAACATTCACTCACGGCGGTCGCAAACCCACCGGTATCGATGCTGTGGCGTGGGCTGTGCGTATGACAGAGTATGGTGCGGGAGAAATATTGTTGACCAGCATGGATAAAGACGGCACTAAAGACGGTTTTGACTTAGGGATAACGCGAGCTATAGCTGATGCTGTGAGTATTCCGGTTATCGCCTCGGGTGGCGTTGGCAACTTGCAGCATTTAGTGGACGGCGTAGTACTGGGTGGCGCGGATGCTGTGTTGGCCGCCAGCATTTTCCATTTCGGTCAATTCAGTGTGCCACAGGCAAAATCGTATATGGATGAAAGAGGAATAGAGGTGAGGTTTTAGTAGCACGGCGTTGCTGCTGTGTTTTTAAGTTTTGGTTTTGCTGCTGTGTTTTTTAAACTCAAGTTTTATTGCTGTAACCGCTAACAAATGAGCCGCAGCTAAGGCCGTTACCGCTATAAAATCAACATACACAAAAGGAGCATTTTCCGGCGGGAAATACTCCTTTTTGTATGTCAAGCTTTTGCACGCAAGGCTATCGAATCATTTGTTTTTCGTTCTGGATGGTTAGAACCAGAGAAACGAAAACCATTCCCTCTAGTCTTATTAGGCCGCGCGACCATATTTTTCTAGAGTTTTAATAATGTTGGGTTCAGCGTGCATTATGAAGTCAATAAACTCACTGGCACCTATCTCCGCTTCGTTAAGTGTGTCAAACGGACCGATATTCACGCCTTCACGAGTGCTGTAGTACCAATAGTCGTCTTTTTTGAAAAAACGTTGGCAACGCGAAGCGGTTGTTCCTTGTTCACCAGTTCTGTTCATGGCGCATTCCTCTCGGTTTAAATAGCCTGTAGTTGGGTTTTAATAAATCTCTCGTGCTTTAACTTTGTATTTCTAGGGTACTGTTCGCAAGCCTACTTACTTTTGTCAGCTTTTTCTAGCTCGTATGCCCGCTCAGTGCTCATTCTTCGAACTCGGACACAATTTTTTTCCAAAACACCCGTTCAGGTTCAAAGTAGGCCCGTCTCACAGCAAGGTAAGAAGTAAAAAGCTTTATCAATTAGACTGTGTTTAAATGATAATTGTTCATATTTTACGCTATACTTGTCGCAAGAATACACTAAATATCGTTCTAAGCAATAATATTTTATCTGATTTTCAGAAAAGCGATCGATTATATCGATTTTTGTGTCAGCTGATGTGATTGTGGTTACATAATTGGGTTATTTCAAGAAAATATGTGAATTGTTTGGGCTATAGACGAATATATTCCTTCAGTCACTTTTCTAAATTACTTTGAGTCATGAGAATAGGGGGGAATTGCGAGGCTTGTCTCATTAGATGTGAAACTTTCACTACTTTAATGCCGTCGCGCTCTAAGAGAGGCAGAGTTATGGAAAGCGCTTGCAGGGTGGTAGGGTAAGGATGGCCAATGGCAATTGCCGACCCTGTTTCATGCGCTATTGCGCGCAGTTTATCTATTTGGCTGAGTATGGCCGTGAGCGATTTGTCGTTATCGAGGAAGATATCGCGTTTGCTAAAGCGCACGTCCGCTTTTAATGCGGCGCCCAAAGTGACAGATGCCGCGGTGGTCCGGCTGTCGACAAAATAGAGCTGCTTTTGCGCGAGCACGGTCATCGTCCAGTCCATCTTGTCGGTTTCTTGCGTGAGCCTACTGCCTCCGTGGTTGTTGATTCCCGCCACGTGGGGAATATCCAGTAGCATTTCCAATAATCGCTGAGTAAAACTTTCTTCTATCATATCGCTGGTTAAGCCATCCTCCCACTTTCTTGCTCCTAGTGTTTCCATGGGTGCGTGTAGCATAACTTCCCTCTGGTTGAGGTTGGCGAGATTCGCGATTCTTGCCCCGTAGGGTGTAAAGGGAATGATGGCTAGGGTTAAATCGTAGGGCATGGCCAAAAGTTGTTCGGCTGGAGTGAAGGCGTAGCCCAAGTCATCAATAATGATGGATACTATTGGGGGTGCTGGCATAAGTTTGCTTGACTCTCCCTCGATTATCAGAGGGGGTGAAATCAGTCGTATTGGAGCGCTGTGCTGTAACAGCAGCGTCCAGACGTCAATATTTTCTTGGAGGTCTTCCCCACGACTGCTGGCCGCAATACCTAATAGCGCGCTGAAAGCTAACAACGCTATCGTCCTTACAGGTTTAGGCACAGGCTTTATTCGCCAATCGTTTCTGGTGAAGCTTGTTCTTTAGCTGCGCCTTGCTGTTGTTTGAAGAGCGCCAGACCCTTAAGCAAGTTTATTGCCTCGTATAGTTGGCTGTCGGTGTTCTGTTGTGATGTTGCCTCTTCTACGTCGTCTTTAGTGCTTTCTTTTTTGCCTTTTTTTGTGTTGTCGGGTATTTCCAGGTGACCGCTGAGGCCAGATTCGCTAATGCTCGAACGCGGGCTCACGGCGGTAACTCGCACTCTTTCCACTTCGATGTCCGGCACAATGCCCTCAGCCTGAATAGAGCGGCCTTTGGGTGTGTAATAGAGGGCTGTAGTGAGTTTTAATGCCTTGTCGTTTGACACCGGAATAATGGATTGCACCGAGCCTTTACCAAAGCTTTTTGTGCCCAATACTATGGCGCGACCTTGATCTTGCAGGGCGCCAGCCACAATTTCAGAAGCCGAGGCGGAGCCGTCGTTCACCAGCACGATGAGCGGTAGTCCACCGGTCATATCCCCCGGCGATGCCAGGTATTGTGTATTTGAACCGGGTGTTCTACCTTCTGTATATACGATCTTTCCGCCTTCGAGAAAGTGATCTGCCACCTCTACAGAAGCCTGTAAAACTCCGCCTGGATTGTTGCGCAAGTCTAGGATTACACCGCTGATGCCGGGAGTTTTCTTCACCATCTTTGCATATGCTTGATCGAGGTCTTTACCTGTATGAACCTGAAATTGGGCGATGCGAAGGTAGGCAAATTTACTTTCTTTAAGCTCAGATCGCACGCTCTTTACTTTAATAATGTCGCGTGTAAGTACCAGTTCGAAGGGTTGATCTACACCTTCTCTCACGACCGTGAGCGTTATTTTGCTGCCCTTTGGGCCGCGCATTTTGTCTACGGCTTCGTCGAGCGAAAGCCCCTTTGCGGACATGCCGTCTAATTTTATGATGAGATCTCTCGATTCAATGCCGGCTTTTTCTGCAGGGGTGCCATCAATGGGGGAAATAACTTTAATAAAGCCGTCCTCTATGCCCACTTCAATGCCTAGTCCACCAAATTCCCCAGTGGTATTCACTTGCAAATCTTCGTAGGACGAGGCGTCCAGGTAGCTCGAGTGAGGGTCGAGTTCATCGAGCATGCCGCGTATGGCGTATTCAAGCAGGGTTCTATCGTCTATTTCTCTTACGTAGCTTTTGCGAATGTGGTCGAATGCCTTGGTAAAAATCTGTAAATCTTCCAGTGGCAATACGCTCATGGAATTAGTGTTGAGCGCCGCTGAGTTTGTATTTTCAGCATTCGTCGCAGCCGGTTCGGTTTCGGGGTATTCCTGTCCAATTCCAGTCAGAGGGAATAGGCCGCTAAAAAATAACAGAGCGAATGCGGCAGACTGTGATTTGATTAAATTCACGGGGTTTAAATCTCCAATGCAATTATTTTAATTTAAATATATGTCCGTTCTCAGGTTTTGGTATGCATGTATTACTGCTTTCATGGCTGGGCTACTTTAAGCGCGTTTCAACCACTTCTTGGGGTCTGACGGCTCACCTTTTTGCCTGACTTCAAAGTATAGTGCAGACCGCTTCTGACCCCCACTGTTGCCCACAGAAGCAATGGTGTCGCCGGCTTTTACCCACTCTCCCAGTTGTTTGTAAAGTGCTTGATTGTGCGCATACAGGCTCATAACCCCCGAGCCGTGATCAACGATCATTAATAAACCGTGACCTCGCAAGTAATCGGCAAACACTATTCGACCGTAGTGAATCGCTTGCACGTGCGTACCCTCCGTCGAGCTAATAAGCACACCTTCCCATTTTAGGCTGCCTGCAATACGGCTAGAGCCGAAGCTGCGAATGATTTTACCTTTGGTGGGCCAAGGTAGTTTTCCCTTTAGTTTCATTATGTTGGTGCTGGACGAAGCGAGACGCACATCGTCAATGTTGTTGATTACCTTTTCCATCAGGCGCTGCAGCTGTCGCCTGTCTTCTAGGAACGACGCTAGTTTTTGGTCCTGGTTGGCGATGTTGGTATTTAATTTTGCCAGTACGATTTTGCGCTGGGATTGCGCTTTCTGCAGTTGTTGTTTTTGTTGCGATAGTTTATTTAGATCCGCTTCTATTTGTGTGCTTTGAAAGGCAATTTCGGGTTCAATGGCATTGATGCGTTCGATTGTTGCCACATAGCCGCTGATCTTTTCGGCGCGGGCTCCTACGAAATAGTTGTAGTACTTGAGGTTTCTTGAAACTCGAGCCGAGTCATGTTGGTTAAGCAATAAGCGCATATTGTCTTGTTGGCCTAAACGATAGGCCGCGTTCATGTAGTCGGCTACTGTGTCCTGCTGTTCGCGTTTTAGCTTGTGTAGTAGACTTCTCTCTTCGCGAAGCTGCTCCAGTTTTTCCCTCCTTTGTTTTAATTGTTCCTCAATAACTCTGGCTTTTTTACTTAACTCGCCCACCGCTTTTTCTGTGGACTCCAAGCTCTTATGAACGTCGTCGCGGTTGGATTTGGTGGATTCCAATTCCTTGCGCAAAGCGTCGATGGAGTTACGAAGCTGTTCAAGCTGCTTTTGTTTGTCGGTCTTTTCAGCGTAGGCGTTAGATGTCGGGCCCATCAGCAGCAGTAATGCTAGCAGGGCATAAGACAGGCCCCGTAGCGACAGACTTCCCTTTGACGAAGAGACGTTTGTCGGCTGCGAGGATGAGGGCCAGTTTTGCATGCCTGGCGATTCTCTGCGGAAGCAAAGAAGCCCCTTAAACGACATTATCTTCCCGGACGAGTGATCTGCCGGTCATTTCTTTGGGTTGATCCACACTAAGAAGGTGCAACATTGTTGGTGCTATATCGGCAAGGCTGCCGCCGTCGGTGAGGCTTGCTTTTTTATCTCCCACATACACCAGAGGCACTGGCAGCGTAGTATGCTGGGTGTGGGCTTGGCCCGAAACATCGTCAAACATTTCTTCAACGTTACCGTGGTCGGCCGTGATCAGTGCATGGCCGTTCATTCTCGCAACAGACTCTAATACCCGCGCTAGGCAAGTGTCTACCGCCTCCACTGCTTTTACCGCCGCATCAAAAATACCGGTGTGGCCAACCTGGTCGCAATTGGCGTAGTTACAAATAATGGCATCGTATTCGCCCGATTCAATTGCCAAAACTAGCTTGTCAGTTACCTCAAATGCACTCATTTCCGGTTGCTGGTCGTAAGTTTCGACTTGGGGTGACGGCACTAATATACGGTTTTCCCCTTTATAAAGGGCCTCTTGTCCGCCACTGAAGAAGAAGGTGACGTGGGCATATTTTTCTGTTTCAGCAATGCGCAGCTGACTTTTGCCAGCTTTTTCTAGCACTTCACCAAAGGAGTTAACCATAGCCTCGGGGGGGTATGCGCAGGGTGCTTTTATGTCGCCTGAGTATTCTGTTGTCATTACAAAACTACTCAGTTTTGGTCTGGCGGCACGTTGAAACCCGGTAAAGTTATCTTCCACAAAGGCATTGGTTATTTCGCGCGCACGGTCGGGGCGGAAATTCATAAAAATTAAGGCGTCGCCATCCTCCATCACCACTTTGTTGCCTTGTTCGTCGGTAATAGCCGTGGCTTTTACGAATTCGTCGTTCTCGTCGCGGGCATAGGCGGCGGCTAGCCCTTCAACAGCCGTGGATGCGCTGTATTCGGAAGTTCCGGTGGCTAATAGGTCGTATGCCGCCTGAACGCGTTGCCAGCGGTTGTCGCGATCCATGGCGAAAAACCGGCCACAAATGCTTGCGATGCGACCTTTGCCGAGCGTTTTAAATTTTTCTTGGGCTTTTATAAGGCAGGGCTCGGCGCTTCTTGGTGGACAGTCGCGTCCGTCGAGAAAGGCATGCAGGTAAATTTTTTCTGCGCCGCGCTGAGCGGCAAGTTCCATCATGGCAAAGATGTGATCTTGATGGCTGTGCACACCGCCTTCTGAGAGTAGGCCCATGATATGCAAGGCCTTGCCAGCGGCCACCGCATTATCTATAGCAGCTAAGTAAACTGGATTGGTGAAAAAGTCACCATCGCTGATGGCCTTGTTAATTCGCGTAAAGTTTTGGTACACCACACGCCCTGCCCCCAGCGTCATATGTCCCACTTCAGAATTGCCCATCTGCCCTTCGGGTAGCCCAACGGCCATGCCGGAAGTGCCTATGGTGGTCGATGGTGCTTTGCGCCAGAGTGATTTCCATGTGGGAGCATCGGCGGCGGCAATAGCATTGTATTTTGCAGATTCCGAATAACCAAAACCATCGATAATAATAAGAACTACAGGGTGTTTCGCTTCGCTCATGTGGTGTGTTCCAGTAATGAAATGGGGTAAAGGCCCGCCTCAGGCGGTTATTAATTGGTGCAGATAGGGCATTTTACGTGTTTTTGCTGCAATTGCACCATTCTGCTTTTGGGAAGGTGCATTATGAATATAGTGCTGTAGCAATTATGGCGCAATTATTAAGCTAGGCATTAAGCCAAAGAGTTCTTACCTTTCTATTCGTAGGCCATGTTATAGGCCGTGTCCTAAACCACCGCTAAGACGAGTTTATAGTGCGCGTTCTGGGAGGCTTATGTGGGAGCAGGTGATGCAGCAGTTCTCGCTCAGCCCAGACCCCATATAGATCAAGGCCTTCAGCTGAGCTTAAAATACACCTTTCGCGCTATTTCTAAAACATCTTCCGCATTAAAAAGCTCAAATAAAGTTTGACAGGATTTTTCGATTTTTTGTCCCCGGGTAACCCGCCTTCTCCTCTCAGCCCTTAAGGGTAGCCAGGGGCCGCGTTGCCGTCACTATCCAGGTTTTTTGAAAACGCCCTCGGATTGCATCGATTAAAGCTCGC
>JBLHGN010000057.1:0-16191 GCA_047616325.1 Lentisphaeria bacterium | reverse complement strand
CGATGTAAACGATAGAAGCGATATTGGGGGTTGAGTGTTCTATAAAATTTAATTTCATTTTTATATTCTGCGCCCTTAAAAAATACTAGACGCGAATATTTAAATAGAGGCCAGTTGGCTTCTCCTGTGAGTGGGTAGACGTGCGGCAGGTGAGAAAATAGACCGAAAATAAAATTAACATGTTATTGCGCGAGGTGAATTCAAATGATAAATCTAATTAAGGTTAGTCGAAATCCATCGTATTACTTGCTTCAGCGATTTATAAAGGCGGCGCTTCTTTGCGCGTTGCTGCAAACGGGAAGCTTATGTTGGGCATCAAACGTAATATGGAGTAGAGAGCCCTATACCATATATGCTAGAGGCGAAAATCTACAAAATATTTTGGTCAGTCTTGGTGAGAGTCAGGGTATGCATGTTGACGTTGATCCCTCGATAATTGACCTGGTTAGCCTAAGCAATGAAGGCAAAAGCAGGCAGGAAATATTTCAGATGCTCGTCGGTACCTATGGTTTAGCTTGGCATTACGATGGTTATTCTATGTTCGTAGACAAACTTGCAAATATTGAAACCGTGACTATTCAGCTAAAGAGCATATCTCCAGCTGGCCTAAAGCACCAGCTTTCGGAGCTAGGCGTGCTTGATGCCAACATGTCGAGCGAATTTAATTGGAGGTCTGTAGACCATGCGGGAATAGTTTTCATCTCTGGTATTCCGTCTTTTCTTGGCCGTATTAAAAATATTGCTAGGTCGCTTGATGTGAATAAAGTTAAGACAAACACGGTCTATAAATGGCAAGATAAAAAGGGCCACACGCACTATAGCTCTGACCCTACCGAAGCGCCTTACGGTGCCAAAGCCCTTGATATGGGTAGTGGTAGTTATGATTCAAGAACGGTAGAAGCTGAGGTTATGCATAGAGACCTAGAGACGTTGGCAATAGAAGCGAGTTTGACTGGAAGGAATAAAGGGGTAGCAAATGAACGCTAAGCAAGGCAGCTCAAAACACCTGTTATTGAAAATATTTAGTGGGCCGCATATGGGGGCGGAAATGCTTCTGGGGCCAGGTGATTACATTATAGGTAGAAGCAGTGAGTGCGACATCGTACTTCAGGATGAGTCAATCTGCGAAAAGCATGCGACGGTATTCGTTTCTTCTAAAGGAGTCTCAATAAAATCTTTAAATAAAATGAATATTTTTTCTGGAGGCGTTGCTATCGATCAAGAAAAGGATAGTTTTGTCAATCTTTATCAGATGCTTAAAATCGGTACGACGCAGTTTGCATTCGGAATGTCGGGTGGCGAATGGCACTCATTGCATAGTACTAGCGACTACGATATCTCTGCGGTGGGTATGTTGGACGTCATCAGAGTAGTTGTCGATCGTTATGTGCAATCTTTCCGAATGGCGCTAGCACAAATTAACGCGACATACTTTTCCGGTTTTAATTTTCATCCTGCTGGAGACGCTGCGCTATTAGTTCCAGACTCTCTAGTAAATGAGTACGTAGATGAGCACGTAGATGAGCACGTAGGTGGGCACGTAGATGAGCACGTAGGTGGGCATGTTGCGGGCACGGAAATAAAATTATTAAATAACGCGTCACAAAACAAGAAGCATAATAAACCGAATTCGCTCACACTCGTCATCTTTTTGGCGCTTGCTGTATTTGTGGTAGTTTCCACTTTTAAATTTACCGCACTATTTTTTGATGTTGGTAAGAATCAGGGCGCTTTCCTAATGACGCCACAGTTAAATGCGCTATTCGATATGCCAGAATACTCGGGGCTTAGTTTTGTTGCACTAAAGGATAGTGAAGCTTTAGTCACTGGATACGTGGCCACCGCAGATGATCGGCGAAAATTTATAGAAAGCATTGACTCTTTTTCTATAAAAACAACTATTAATATTCGTGTTGGCAGTGAGCTAGTGGATTCGGCCAAAAATATTCTCGCCGTGTCAGGTCTAGCCGAGATTAAGGTCAAATATCTGTCTAGCGGAGAATTAACAGTGGCGGGGTATGTCGCCAATCGTCACGACTGGGACCGCGCAAAAACCATGCTCTTGGACGATATCATGGGTTTAAAAGGTGTCAATGACACGGAAATTGAAGATTTTTTCGATCGAAAAGGAAAGCTTGTCGAATCGATTAAAAAACAAGAATTGACCAGCAAGCTTAAACTGTCTAGAGGTAAGAGTGACGAATTGGTTGTTCATGGGATGCTAGGGCCAGAAGAAATGGAGATATGGCAAGTTATCGAAACAAATTTTGATCACAAATATCAATATAGGCCTATCATAGAATCCCATGTGAGTGACACTAGAGATATTTTGGATCTTGATATAAAAAGTGTGCACATGTCGGCGGTGCCTTACATTACTACTGGTGAAGGAGGCCGTTATTTGACTGGCGCTACTTTGCCAAACGGCTTTAAATTAATTGATGTGCGCAATGACAGTATAATTTTGTCGAGATATGGCGTAGACGCTGTCTATCGATTGGTGGATTGATTTTCAGTGGGCGTTTTGTGTCTTTAGTTTTTAATTGAACGATTAAAGTCGAATAAAATAACAAGGTGATAAACAATGACAGATGAAATAGCAGCATCACTAGGGTCGTCCCATGCATCGCAAATGAATATGCAGGTCTTCTATGAGAACGTAGACGCCGAGCCGGATATAGCGCCAGCTCAAAATGATACCTCTGTTGGATGGAATGCTGCGAAATTTACGCAGTTAATCGATCAGTCAGAGAGCAGCGCTTCATTGGCTAGCCGAGACATCCCGTCGACTACGTTTCATGATTTTCCAAAGGTGGAGGGCGAGCCAGATAAATTAACTGTTTTGATGGATTCCATGAATTCTCTTGGAGATATTCAAAAGAGTGGACGTGAGCGGATATTTGAACTTTCTGAACTTGGCGCAAAAAACAATATTGTTGACGATTCCAATATGTCAGATGAAGCTAAAGCTCAACTAAGCGCAATGACTGATTCACTTGAAAGGGTAGCAGAAATAGGAAAGATATATGAGGAGGTTGCGGGTGCATCGGTATACAAAGGCTTAATGAAAACTTTGACTCAAGTGGTGGTTACTAATATAAAAAATCTTATAAAAGGTCAGTAATATTCACAACAAAAATTTCGATTTATGTTTATGAGCGACTGCCGTGTTCACACTTCATGTTTGCTCTTTCGGTGGTGATAAAATTAATGGTTGGTAACATGCAAATAGAAAATATTGGATATGAACGTACTAGTTCTTTAAGGGGAAACCATGTTGCATGCTGTCAAATTTTTTGTATTCTGTATGTCTATTTTTTCAATACTAAAGTATTCCATTTTCATCTAGGCTGAAAATATTTATGTTTAAAAAAAATGAAATATATCTATCTGTAACATATGTAAATTTTCGAAATATATGTCGAATATTTATGATATTTATCCTTGTTCTTGTCGGTGGTTGCAAACAAGAACTCTACTCTGGACTTTCGGAATATGAGGCCAATGAAATGTTGGCGATTTTGTTACGCTCAGGCATTGGGGCAGATAAACTTCCAGTAAAAGACGACCTCTTCTCACTTCAGGTGGAAAAAGATAAGTTGCCAGATGCCGTTGAGGTTCTAAAGAGTCAGGGCTATCCAAAGGAAACCTATCAAAACATGGGCGATGTTTTTAAAAAGGAGGGGTTGATTTCATCACCGTTAGAAGAGCGAGTGCGCTTTATATATGCATTATCGCAAAACGTTGCCGAAACGCTCACTCAAATAGATGGCGTTATTACGGCAAGGGTTAATATAGTGATGCCAGAAAACAATCCCTTTGGAGAAGCCACCTCTCCGTCCTCCGCTTCGGTCTTTATCAAATATCGACCTGAGTCACGGCTTGAGAATGTAAAGTCTGACATTAAGCTCATTGTTGAAAAAAGCATCGAAGGCCTTAGCTATGATAAAGTTTCGGTGATAATGCTACCTGCGGCAAAATTGCCCAACTCAACGACCTATGCCACAGCGGCCGCGACTGGGTCCAGCACGTTAGGTTGGGTGTTGTGGGCCTTGGGTGGCATCATTCTTGTGTGTTTTGGGGCGCTAAAGTATGCGTCGCGTTCCCATTCTGTCGCAACGACGGGAAAACTCCCATTAACGAAATAGTTTATGCAATCATACTAATGACAGCTAAGGCCAAGAAATGAACCAGACTTCACATCTTAAAGCATTGGTGGAATTTAATTTTCTGCCAATATGTTATCTTCATGAATCCTGGTTTGATGAAATCCCTCACGGCGAATTCATCAAAAAAGTACGCAGTCATAAAAATGCTCATACACCTCTTTCGGATCATTTGCTAGAAAGTTATTCCATAAAGGGTGCGTTTTTTTTTGATGTTGAAAGCTTTCCTGGAAGTATCGCGCTGATGACTTCGGATGAACTTGAGCGGCTGATATATTTAGCCGGGGTGTGCCTAAATTTTGAAGCATTACGAAATTGCATATCAGGAAAAGTAGTGAGCAATATAAAAAAATCAATTGGTACAGAAGCATACTTATTCAGCATAAAACGGGCACCATATTTAATGCAAAATATGCCAGAGTTTGAAATTAGTTCGAGCAGCTATTCGTCACTAGATGAGAAGATTTTGATGTGTGGTATGGCTTGCCTCGCAACGGCTGTAATTGACAGCAGTAAAGCGCTATGGCAGCGTCTTCTGTTCAAGCTGCCGTATCAGTTGGTAGGTGCCTTTGATGAGAAAAAGCTTATAAAAGAAAAAAGTGATGTTATGCGGCTGTTACAACAGCTTCACACTGAGATTGCTTTTCTAAGCTGAGGCCTAAGAACACAAATGTTCGTTTTTTATTGTATTGAGTAACTTTTGTCGAGGGGACGTTTTATGGTTAATATTGTTCGTGCTAATGGTCATTTTTCACCTAAACCTATTCAGAGTAAAAAAATACTCGAAGCTCATGAATATTTGGGTTATAAGGAAGCTCAGGACGTATTGGACCGAGCTAGAAAAAGTGCTGAAATAATGGATGAGAAAGCCCGTAATGCATACGAAACGCTAGAGGAAGAGGGTTACGAGGCTGGCTTGGACCGCGCTAACGAAGAAGCCATGAAACGTATGATTAGCAATGTAGAGCGCGCAGGCAAATATCTTAACGATATTGAGTGTGACATTGCAGAGATGGTGATAATGGCGGTTCGCGACATTCTGGGTGAGTTTGACGAGGTTGAGCTGGCTAGGCGGATGGTTCATAAGTTGTGCTCAGTTGTGCAAGAGCGTCAAAATCTCATACTTCGTGTTGATGTCGGCTCATTTATGGCCGTCTCCTCGGCTTTAGAGCAGTACCAGAATGATTTTCCTAAGCTGAAGATTATCTCTGACAGCCATCTTGCAAACGGGAGTTTTGTGTTGGAGTCCGATATGGAAATTATTGATGGCTCTGTTAACGGGCAAATAGATGTGCTTAAGCGAGCGCTAGAAAAGCATTTTCGGGTCTAGGAGCTAGTGGATCGTTGAAGAGACCGATGTATTTTGGTACTAGCGTCAAGGCGCTTCATTGGGCGTTTATCCATGCTTTGCAGCATTTGCAATATTTACAGCTAGGCTGAAACGGAGCCAAACGGCAGGCGGTGTTGGATAATGTGGTGTTTTCTGCGCCCTTTCGTGACGCCTTAGTCGTGCTTACACGTTATTTTTTGGGTTCGGCTGGCGTGCTCCCTAAGTCTCCCAGGCCCCGTAATTAGCGACACACGGCCAATAGCTGGCAATGCTATTGAGTGTAGTAAAAAAGGGCATATGTCGAACGTTATATGGTGCATGCGAGTAATGGGCATTAGAATGGAGGCATATAGTCATATAAGCGTTGGTAGGGGGCGTGTACCTACCAAGGCCTGTATGGCTGAACTGGGTATAGCGTGTAGGAGGTTTCAAAATGATTGACATTCAAGGTACTAATTCGGTAGTGGGGGGGGCTATAGAGCCCCAAGAGCCTTCGGGAAGTGACTCTACGGCTATGGAAGCTGCAATGCTAGCAAGCAGCTATAATGTTGGTGTTGGTGAGCTGGAAAGTAAAATCGGGTTACTTCCTCGTGTAACCATCGTATTGCCTGAAGGGGATATAGTCGGTGTTGCCGGTTTAAACGATTTGATCAAGACCATGCGTTAAATTGCGGGGGCTGCTAAGCTTGGCTAACACTCTCGTCGAATAGCGTGACCTTTGATTGGGCGTGGTTTAATACAACTGGTTGGTTGTAGAAAACGGGTGCTCCCGAAGCGGCTATGCTGCATATTCGATTGGCCTGAAGGTGTTTCTATTTTTATAGCTGATCGGTCTATAGATATAGCAATTACCTGCGCCTATAGTCGAATATGTTGGGTCTGGCAGGGAGTGTTTACAGTGTTAAAAAACTTTGGTGACATGACATGTTGAATAGTGCTACAAACAGTATTGAGCTGACCCTTGTTGATGTTAAGCGAGAAGAAGCGCTTGTAATGATAACTATTTCTGGCCCTCTAGATGTGAACGGTAGTTGTAGCCTTGAGAGATCAATTGAAAAAGACTTCGACGAGAATGGTATTGTGAGTCCGCTGGTCATCGACTTAACCGATGTCAGTTTTATTTCAAGTCGAGGCGTTCAAGCCTTGTTGGATGTATTTAAAAAGTCTACAAACAAAAACATGGTTGCGTTATCTGGCGCGTCCAACACAGTTCTAGAGTTATTGAACCTCGTGGGCTTTGCCAGCTTAGTAAAGGTCTTTGACACGACTAATATGGCTAGAGAGGAGCTTTTAAAGAAACCCACTGAGAAAGTGGAAGAGGCTATACCTCTTTTGCCGCGACCTTTACTGTTTTCTTGATTGGTTTTAATAGTTTCTGATTAAAGTAAAACAATAATTTTGTTGGGGCATATTGAAGCCATGAATATCGATAAATTACAGTCTATTCTGCGTGTGATCACACAGCGCAGTGACATAGTGCTAGCGCTATATCTAATAACCATCATCCTAATGATGGTTCTTCCGCTGCCCACAGCTATGGTCGACATGTTGGTTGCGATCAACATGTCGGTAGGCATCATATTGTTGATGATGAGTGTATATATTCCCACTCCACTTGCTTTTTCGTCATTCCCCGCTGTGCTGCTATTAACCACCCTGTTTCGATTGGCCTTGTCCATAAGTACTACTCGCTTAATTTTGCTGGAGGCTGATGCCGGCAGTATTATCACTACTTTTGGTAATCTCGTGGTGGGCGGCAACATTGTTGTGGGCATTGTCGTTTTTATGATCATCACAGTTGTTCAATTTATTGTAATTACAAAAGGCTCTGAACGAGTCGCAGAAGTGGGAGCACGGTTTTCCCTAGACGCCATGCCAGGAAAACAGATGAGTATCGATGGCGATATGCGAGCCGGAGTAATAGACGCGCACGAAGCCCGCCGTAAACGGGAAATACTGGCGCAGAGCAGCCAATTCTATGGCTCTATGGATGGCGCCATGAAGTTTGTAAAGGGCGACGCGGTAGCGGGTATTTTTATCATTATAATTAATATCGTAGGTGGAATTTCTATTGGCACCATGCAAGAGGGGATGGCCTTTGGGGACGCCGCCGAACTGTACTCAATATTAACGGTTGGTGATGGTTTAGTGTCGCAAATTCCAGCCCTATTTATTTCAATAACCGCAGGAATTATCGTTACCCGCGTTAATGGCGAAGAGTCTGGCAATCTTGGCGAAGATATCGGCAACCAAATATTGGCTCAACCTAAGGCCTTGATGATAGGAGCCGGAGTTATGACGCTGTTCGCCTTGATTCCAGGGTTTCCTACGGCAACATTTCTAGCATTAGCCTTGTTAACAGGTGGTGTTGGGTTTACGCTTCTTACCTTGGAGAAAAATGGCTTGCAAGGTGGAGACGCATTTTCTCTAGCTCTGGCGCAAGCGCAGAAAGATGGTATCGCAGCTCACATGTCAACGCCGGAAATGAGCGGAGCTGAGGCGCTTATGCTTAATCTTAGTCCGAGCTTTAGCGCTACATTAAAAAAAGAGGAGTTAATAACGTCATACATGCAAATGAGGCAACAAATATTTCGAGAGCTTGGCGTGCCTTTCCCTGGGCTAAAAATAGGTTTTTACCAAGAGTTATCGGAAGGGGCCTATTCCATCGATGTCAATGGTGTGCCTATATCTAAGGGGGAAGTCAAGGTAGATCACGTGCTAGTTACTGGTTCCACTCATCCCCTAGATAAGGTGGGTATTAAGTATATTAAAAGCGGCGTTCATATGGCGGGGGTGTCTACTTTGTGGGTTGCTTCAGACTCACAAACACGCTTAGAAGAAGCCGGCATACGCTTTTATAGCGGAGCGGAAATACTCATATATCACTTGTCACGTGTATTGCGTTATAACGCGGAAGAATTCCTTGGCACTCAAGAAACCAGCCGTCTTTTAAACCAACTTAAGCCAAATAATGTCGATTTACTTAACGAAATGCAGTCAATAGTTGTGCTTAAGACCGTCGTAGAAATTTTAAAAAATTTAGTTGCGGAAGGAGTCTCCATTCGAGACATCCGTAATATTTGCGAAGCGTTGTTGCGCTACGGGCAGGATTATAAAGATGCTCCAACCTTGACCGCGTTCGCTCGCGTAGCATTGTCGCGGCAAATCAGTCACACCTTTTCCGACACAGATAAAGTTATTTCCGTAATAATGCTCGATCCCTCTGTAGAGGTAAAAGCCAGGGACCTTGTAGAAGGTAAATCGAAAATATTATTTGAACCTGAGGAAAAAAATGAGATTAATCAGCAGATAGAAAAAGTTTTAGCTAAAGAGGCTGACCAAGGAACGAACCCAGTTATTATCGTTCCACAGTTCATGCGCACTACTATCAAAGGTTCCATTAAAGAGAAATTTCCAACCCTTCCTGTTTTGGCCTACCAGGAGTTAACCTCCGAAACTACAATCAAACCTCTTCATCGAGTTACTCTTGCCGAGAACAAACCACTTAGCCACAAGCGTGGTCATTTGGGCGTCGTGTCATGAGTGCATTTGGGTATATTACTGACCTCATGCGTTCCGAACTTGCCGATACTCAATTAGTTCAGCCTTGCGGCCGTGTAACTCAAGTTTTGGGAAGCGTTATTCACGCAGTGGTTCCCCAAGCTAAAATGGGTGAAGTATGCTTGCTACAGGTTCCGGGGAGTAATACCGAAGTACACGCTGAAGTCATTGGCTTTGCTAAAGGCACTGTATTGCTTACACCACTAACTGAAATACGCGGGCTTTCGGTGCACACGGCGGTTATCCCTAGTGGCCACAGTCACTGTATACAAGTGGGGCATGAGTTAGTTGGTCGTGTGCTCGACGGGCTGGGGCAGCCTCTAGACGCTGCCGAAAAAGGCCCATTGCTTTCAACAGAACTATATCCGGTGTGTCGAAATGCACCCGATCCCTTGCTTCGCAAGAAGATTTCCAAGCCTCTCGGGCTCGGTGTGAAGGCTGTTGATGCCCTTATTACTTGCGGAGAGGGGCAGCGTTTAGGGATTTTTGCGGCGGCGGGGGTCGGCAAAAGTAGTTTGTTAGGCATGCTTACCAAATATGCCGAGGTGGATATTACCGTAGTGGCCTTAATTGGCGAGCGAGGGCGCGAGGTTCGCGAATTTCTTGATGATCAACTTGGTGACCACAAAGGCAGAAAAATTATCACGGTCGTTGCCACAGCCGACAAGCCAGCCATGCAGAGAGCCCGTGCTGCGGAAGTCGCGACTACCATCGCCGAGTATTTTCGTGAGCAGGGGCTGAGCGTGCTGCTGCTAATGGATTCTTTAACGCGCTATGCACGTTCTTTACGGGAGATAGGCCTAGCGGCAGGGGAGGCACCAACGCGACGCGGCTTTCCTCCATCTGTGTTTTCCTCATTGCAGGCGCTATTAGAGAGGGCTGGCCAGTCCGATCGCGGTTCAATCACGGCCCTTTATACTGTGTTGATGGAGGCGGATGACGTCAACGAACCGGTTGCCGATGAGGTGCGCTCTATTGTGGATGGGCATATTATTTTGTCGCGGGACATTGCAGCGAGTAACCAATACCCCGCCATTGATGTGCTGGGAAGTTTGAGCCGTATCATGGATGCCATCGTGAACCCCGCCCATAAAGCCAACGCCAGTAATGTGCGTCGCTTACTCTCAAAATACAAAGAAATTGAGTTTCTTGTGAAAATGGGGGAATACAAGGTGGGCGCCGATGCAGAAAGCGACATAGCTTTAGAAAAAATTGACAGTATTAAGCGTTTTCTTACGCAAGACATGAAGGAATATTACTCGTTAGATCAAACAATTACATTACTTAATGAGGTTGTAAAATGAGCAAAAAAGCCTTAGAAGTCCTGATTAAAGCTCGCAGCCTAGCCGAAGAAAAAGCGGAATTGCACCTTGCCGAGATGCGTCGTGAATACAACACTTCTAAAGACCAGTTGCAAGAAAAGATTAAAACGCTCAATGATTTTCGGAACGATTGCACCGCGCGGCAAGAAGCACTGTTTAGGCAGGTAGAGTTGCAGCAAATCAAAGTATCAGACCTGGCACAGTACCGCGACCAAGTTTACACGTCCGGTATAAACCAACACGAATTCAATGCTGAGATTGATGGGCAAAAAGAGCTGTGCTGTAAAGCCGAAGATGAACTTACTGACGCCAAAAAACAGCTTGACAACGCCAAAAAGGCAAGCGAGAAACTTAGGCAACACATGCAAATTTATGATTTAGAGGAAAAACAACAACAAGAGCGAGACGAAGAGGATGTTCTTGATGAGTTTTCTATTACGAAGAGGGTGGTAAAAGGACCTTTTGATGAACTTGAGTTTGGTTAAAGGCCGTTTACGGTAAATATGCAGTTTTTTTTAATTACTGAGAGTCTAATTTACCCGCAGCTTGCTTCAATTATGGACGGATGATCGGATATATTAACAAGTGTCATAAAAAATTTTAAGAAAACAATAAGTAATGCCGCGCCAGTGGCGATCCCTAAGAATGCTTAACCTCGATAAGTGTTGATCAATCTGCAAACCTCTGATATTTCTACATATTTCAAAGTGTGCGGTAATTGGTGCACCCCATTTTCCCATCAGAATCCGCGTCTTTTTAAGTGACGCGCCTACGTTGTTTACGACTCAGTCACTATTACTAAAGTAATAGTTCGCCAGACTAATTGGCACAACTATAGTTACTCGCTACACTAGACTTAGCTAAAACGTTCAGAAACGAGATGTTTTTGACGCATACCGAGTAAGTTCACTGAACTATGTTGCAGTACAAATTGGTTACGACGATGATGCGTGAAAATTTAGAGCCCGAGATAATCGCAGCAGCGGTACTTGCTGACCGAGCAAAAGTATCGCCAACTCCAAGTCCGGAAAATGGCTTAGCTACATCACGCGAAAGCATTGACCTGAATTATTCCGACCCGACACGTAAGCTTCGACGGCTAGGTATAAATAGGTTTAGCGATGATGAAATGACGATAGCCAATGCGCTTGGACAATATATATTTCGAGCTAATCTCCCCGCTAATCACGCTTTTTTTGGACTTACTTTTGTCAATGATAATGACCTAGATGATTTTAGCCCTGCCCTGGTGATCGAGTTTATGTTGAACGATGTAAGTGCAGCAGTCGCAATTGATCACCTTCTCGCTAAAAATATCTTTGCAGAAATATTGCCAGTAGAAAACCTTCATGACCTTCCAGATCTCCTCCTACTGGCCGCTGCTGAGGCGGCAATAGTCGATTTCATCTCTATAGGGGAGCAAGCGCTAAACGCTAGAATAGCTGTTAATAAAGTTATTATGAACCCAACGAGAATCCCAAAAAGTTGGATATTTTCGGCAGTAAATGGCCAAAATGCATTGGGTCACTTTGCTATACATTCAAATAATGAAGTGAATAGCATCCTATCTAATGTGCTAAAAAACATTGATATTGATACCGACAAAAGTGTGAGCGCGAAGCCAAAATCCAGACATTGGAGTGACTTCCCAGTCCCGGTAATATTCGAATTTGCTAAAATCGACCTTACCAAAATCGACTGGGACTCCCTTCACGTCGGCGACATATTGGTACTTGAGCAATTGCCTTCTACGGTGGATCTTGAAATAACTATTAATGTAGCAAACAATTATACAACCCAAGGAATTTTGCGGGACGGATCGGTAAAATTAGACAAAAATCTGGAGTTAACAATGAGTAGAAAACCATTCTTAAGTAGGCCTAAAGAGAAAGAGTTGGGTAGGTATAAAGGGAAGGAGCTAGATGGGGCTACTGGTCGCCAAAAAAGGGGCAGCCCACTTAATGCATTGGAGGTGAATCTATCTTTCGATGTTGGTACTTTAAACATCGACATAAAAACATTGGAGACTATGGGAAAAGGGTATGTTTTTAAGTTGGATCATCAGCTAGAAAAACTAGTAAGTATTCGTTCGGCAGGGGAGTGCGTTGCGATAGGAGAGCTGGTTGAAGTGGGTGATAGCGTAGGTGTAAGAATAGTGGAGTTGGGTAATGGAACATCTAGATAAGCTCCCCAGTTTCCCACTTTTTTTCATATTGCTTGTTGTCGGAGCGCTTTTTACCGCTTTCATGGTGATTGCAACTTCATTTTTAAAGATCGTTGTAGTACTTCATATCACCAAAAGCGCTTTAGGTCTTCAAGAAGTACCCCCCAACATGGCAATCAATGCTTTGGCGCTCATATTGACTATATACATCATGGCTCCCGTTGGGATTCAAATGTCGGAAAACTTTTCGCAATACAATATTGACCTCAACAACCTACGGGATAAGAGAATTTTTCCGGCGGCCATGAAAAGCAGTGAGCCGTTGCGAGAGTTTTTAATTACACACTCCAGTTCTCGTGAGCGATTGTTTTTTATGGATACTGCTAAAAAAATGTGGCCACAAAAACAAGCCGAAGAACTTACAGAGCGACATTTGCTAGTTGCTATACCGGCTTTTACGGCAACCCAATTAAAAAGTGCGTTTGAGGTGGGCTTCTTAATCTATCTACCTTTTATCGTTATTGATATGATAGTGTCAAATATTTTGTTGGCCTTAGGTATGATGATGGTATCTCCGATGACTATATCTGCCCCGTTTAAGTTGCTGTTATTTGTCTTGGTTGACGGGTGGAGCAGGCTGCTTCACGGACTAATACTGAGCTACAATTAACCGAAAAAGAAGCAATGCAATCATGAATTCACCTGACATAATCTATTTGGCTTCTGAAACACTAAAACTTATTTTAATTTTGTCTATGCCGACAGTATTGACCGGGGCGGTGATAGGGCTGTCTGTGGGACTCCTTCAAGGATTAACACAAATACAAGATCAGACAATTTCTTTCGCATTAAAGCTTGTCGGCAGCATGATCGCGTTGGGGCTAAGTGTTCGGTGGATGGGCATTGAACTTTATAAGTTTACAATAATTGTTTTTGATAAAATAGCCCACTCGGGTGTTTGAATTTAACGACCATGACAGATGATTTTTTTCGTGCACTAACCACTTTAATTCTAGGTCTTCCCCGAATTATGATGGTTTTATATGTGCTACCGGTGCTCTCTTCAGAGATGATCTTTAGTACTGTTTTTAGATATTCCTTAGCTATTGCTCTATTGATGGTGCTTTTCCCCGTTATCTATGTGCAAATCCCCTCTGGCGGAATAGGTATAGCCGCTGGAATTATCCTTGCTATAAAGGAAGTTTTTGTTGGCTTAATACTTGGCTTTTTCTTTTCCCTTCCGTTTTGGGCGATCACAGGTGTTGGGTTCGTTATAGATAGGCAGCGTGGGTCATCTTCAGGCGCTACGATGCTGAGCATTACCGGCATGCAAACGTCCCCAATGGGCGTGCTTTTTGTTTTGAGCATTGCAGCGTTGTTTTTTGTGTCTGGTGGCTTTCTTGTAATGCTGAAAAGTCTCTATTATAGCCATGAAATATGGCCTATAATTTCGCCACTTCCAACGTTAAGCTTGAGAAGTTTGGACTTTATTTTTGATCAGTTCCAGTGGTTTTTATACGCAATCGTTTTGATCGCAGCGCCCGTAACAATTCTATTGTTTTTAATTGACTTATCGATGGGGCTGTTAAATCGCTTTGTGCCACAGATAAACGTATTTTTCCTCAGTATGCCAATAAAGAGTATGTGCGCGACATTTCTCTTGATTGTCTACATCTACTCCATCTCAGGGTATTTTGAAGCACACTTTTTGAAACTCTATTCAATCATAGTTGATTTCGGTAGTTTGTTTTAATGTCAGACGATAAAAGCCAAAATACCGAACAGCCGACGCCAAAAAAACTCAAGGATGCGAGAAAAAAAGGCCAAGTATCGAAAAGTAAGGACGTCACCACGAACCTTAGCTTGATAGCGGTATTTTTAGTTTTTTGGCTTCGATGGGACATAACACTAAAGTTGATTACTGAATTCACAATTAATGTGACAAACTCAGTGAGTATAGATTTTGATCAAGCATTGTCGCAGCTCATAGATCACAGCATATCGATTTTTTTACAAGTGATTCTCCCTTTAATTTGCGCCTCTGCTGTGGCGTCAATATTGGGAAATGTGATGCAAATTGGCATGCTATTTGCTCCAGACCAAATAATGCCAAAGTTAGAAAGAATAAGTCTTATGGGTGGCATTAAGCGAATTTTCGGACTAAAGAACTTTATGGAATTTGTGAAATCGTTTGTAAAGCTTATTCTTCTGGTTTGCATTATAATATTGGTGTTTTATGGGAATATAGAAGACATTCTAAGAATTCACTATTGCGATGTTTACTGCGCGATTTATTTGGCTCAGAAAATTGTTGCACAGCTGTCCATTGTAGCATTACTTTCTTTTATGGTTATAGCCCTGCTCGACGTCGCATTTCAGAAATATCAGTTTATGAAAGATCAAATGATGTCGCTTGAGGACATCAAAAAAGAAAGGAAAAATAGTGACGGTGACCCTCACATTAAAGGAAAACGAAAGCAGTTGCAGAAAGAACTGTCAAATTCTGACATCAATATGCTTGTGAAAGATTTGTGTCTTATCATAAAGTTAAATAATCGAATGCTCGGGATAAAGTATACTAGGGGTATAGATCCCTTACCTATGGTTACAATCAAGCAGCAAGATGAAGCTGCGCGAAAAATTGAAACTATGTCTAAAAAATATGACATTCCGGTTTACGAAGATGAGGAATTATTTAAAAAAATATGGAAAGAAACTGCCGTTGACAGCTACATCTCCGCGGATGTTATCGGAGAAATCGCCCCCCTCGTGGTAGACGCCTTATCCAAAAAAGACGGCGCCTAATTTGCCGTTTCTTGCCGTGAATGTTGTGTTTTCTTTGCTGTATGTAGCCCATATTGGTTGGCTTTTTATGGTTTATGGTTTATGGCTTTTTACGGCTTAAAGTGCATTGTCTCTTTGGTTGCAGGGTAGGCTATGAACTTTACCTGCAGGCCGCCTAAGCAATGCCGAAACGTTCAAATGAATTGCTAGCAGGAAAAAATATAGTCGAGTGTAATATATCAGAAGCAATCCGAACAATTGCTCCCCCTCGGTTATTTTCTGGTCTAGATGAAATTTAGCTTATATTTAACTTGATCGCACACTTTTACAAACTGAGTAAAAACAGTGCTGATGGTGGTGTAAAAGTCGATCTCGAATATATTATTAAAGCGCGGCTGAAGGCACGGTACCCAATCAATCCGCATTGAGCTGGTATAACAATGAAGCTTTGTATATATTTGATGCCTGCCCAACTAAGAAAGCTCACGCCACAATCCCCGGCAGTATCGCTGTGCGGAACAACCGCATGCTTGTAGCTACTACAGATTATTGCTTGGAACCTAAAATTGTTTTTTATGGTCGGCATGGCCCATTGAGCGCGGATCAAGTTATGACGCCTTTTGGTGTGACAACGGGTGACGTGTTGGGCGATATTCGACAGATTTAGCTGCATCGTAAGCTTGAAACTAATTTAGGTGGGAGGAGGCGTGAGGGGTGCTGAAGAAAAAGTAAGGTTCAGGAATTAATGCCACTCACTGTGAGGCAAAAAACAATACCTCCCATAGAATGTGAGGCTTTAAATTTTATGGCGATTAATTTCGTATTGTGTCTTCATATGTAAAATTACTATTGTCCTGTAAAAAA
>JBLHGN010000056.1:0-16198 GCA_047616325.1 Lentisphaeria bacterium | reverse complement strand
AGCAATGGTCTTCTAGGCAATACTTTCCGAAGTCTATGCCATTAGATCAGGTGTCTGAAGAAGAGGTGCGTGCTGCTGCTAATGCGATGAATCATCGACCGCGAAAATGTTTGGGCTATAAAACTCCTTGGGAAGTGTTTACTGAATTCACCAAAATAAATGCTTTTATTTAATGGGTGGTGCACTTATAGGGTGAATTCGCCTTGTATTAATTATTTTTATTCTCGGTTTTAATCTGCAGTGCTATCACACGGCAGAACGATACGGCCCTATAGAACGAGTTTGCACTGCGGGTAAATGCCGCTGCAGGGTAAAGTCGCGAAGGCCTTTATCTTTAGCTTCAATTAAGTGAAGTATTACCGAGCACTTGCCCACAGATTCTAGTTGCGTGCATTATTCGATTAAATTACTTATTAAAGTTACTCCACTTTCAAACTTATCACTTAAGCCAGCGATTTATCACATCGATTAAGGCCGCAAAACTTAGTGGTTTGGTTAAGTAGTGGTCAAAACCTGCCTTCAAGCCCGCCTCGATATCGTGCTGCAATACATTTGCCGACAAGGCCACCACGGGAATATGACTGGTTGAAGTATCTTGTTTAAGTATAGCAACCAATTCAAATCCGTTTAAGCCGGGTAAATTAACATCTAACAAAATGAGATCTGGCTCTGTAGTGCGGGCAAGAAAAAGGCCTTTTACTGCAGCCTCGGCTAGAGTTAAGTCAATCATAGAGTACCTACCAAGAAACTGTCGAACCAGTTTTTGGTTTGACAAATTGTCTTCGACGTACAGTATTTTTTTGACTTGTTTGACTAATAATTCAGGCAGCGCTTTATTAGCTAGACTTGTTTCCAACGCGGCTAGCTTTTCTAGCTCGCCCAATTTTTCCATCGTGCCTATTCTTTCCATCGCATCTAGTTTTTTTAGGCGAGGTGCCTCTACTTCGGAAACCAAAGGGAATTCCACCCAGAACTGACTTCCGACATTTTCTTCGCTGTGGTAGCCAATGGTGCCGCCCATCTGCGTCACCAACTGTTTAGTAATAACCAACCCAACACCACTTCCCTCTAGGCCGCTATGTTCCGCTCCCAACCGGTTAAAGGCTTGAAATAATTCCTGTTGCCGATGTTGTGGTATGCCAATGCCTGTATCACTCACTGCAATTCTTAGGTGATTGTGTTTTACCTTGCTGTAAGTAACCGTGATGGCACCACCATAGCGATTATATTTAACGCTATTGCCAATAAGGTTAAGTAGAACCTGCTTAAAGCGTACCGTATCGGCATAAATAGTAGAGGCTTCCAATCCAAAAAACTGAAGGTCAAAATGGAGGCATCGTTGTTCAATTTGAGAGGCTAACAAAGCTTCGCACTCATTAATTATCTTTAAGGGGAGCACGCTTTCACGATTAATTTTTAGCTGCTTCGTCTCGATTTTTGCAAGATCCAATACATCTCCGACAAGGTTAAGAAGATGATTCCCCGCCGATGTTATCTCTCTAATTTTATCTTTATGCTCAGCGTTAAGGGTGGTGTCTATTTCCAATAATCGCGCAAAACCCAATATAGCATTCAAGGGGGTACGCAGTTCATGACTCATGCTCGATAAAAAATCAGATTTCGCCACACTGGCTTTTTCGGCCTCAACTTTTGCCTTTAGCACGCGCTCCTGGGCTACTTTTAGCTCGGTAATATCCATGATGGTGCCCGACATCTGCAACGGTTGACCGCTGTCGTCATATATCATCTGTCCGCGTGTGCGCACCCAGCACCAGCCACCATTAGCTGTGCGCATTCGACATTCGAAGTCGCACGGAGTTTTCTCAACAATGAGATCTCTCATTATTTTGTCAAAGCGACGACCATCATCTTTATGCATAAAATTGCGCCAAGCGATAAAATGGTCCTTCAATCGAGGATCATTGACGTCATAGCCCAACAACTCCCAGCACCTGCTTGAAAATGTAGACTGGCCGCCACACCACTCTAGTTCACCAGTTGTTTTCGATTTTTGCAGACGAACACCATCTTTAGCCGACCACTCCCACAGACCGTCATTAGACGAACTAATGATGCGAGTGTGACGAGCCTCGCTCTTTAGCAAAGCTTGCTCAATGGTTTTCTGCCTGGATAGGTCGAAAATCACACCTGACACATGGGTCACGCGTCCATCTGCTCTGCGAAGTGCGTCCACCCGAGCCTCGGCCCACACATAAGTGCCGTCTTTTGCACGCACACGAAAAACAAAGTCTTTCGTTTGTCCTTTTTTTAAAAGCTGGGTAATACATTCTGAAAAGGCCGCTTGATCTTCGGAGTATACATAAGCGATAAAGTTATCAACCTTAAACAAATCGATATGATCATCGTCGTCATAGCCTAAGTGATCCCAAAATCCGCCCTGCCAATACACGTGGCCGGAGGCTAACTCCCAATCCAAAAAACCATAATCATTAGCGCCCCAAAAAATTCGATCGTAACGATTCAAGGTGGCGCTGAGGCGAGCAAATTTTTCGTCTGCTTGCTTTGGATATATTTTTTTGTGTTTTTTTTCTATTTTGATTTTTTCTAGCGCTATGTCTTGCATGACCGCTGCTGCTCCTTTAAACGTTTTCAAGTAACTCGTTTGCCACGTGAATGTGGCTACCAATTCCACTAAAGCCGTACGTGTAGTTCGAGCTTACTTCTCCACCTTGGTTTTGGGCTCCATGATTAAGATCCCTTTTATTCTGTAGTCCGCCATAATATGCTTACAAGCTGTCAGAATCCAGCACGCACATAAGTTTTCAAATACAGATGCACGTATATGTATTTACCCCGGCGTGCTTATGGCGATCTGGGCAAAGATAGTCCACATGCTAGAGTGACTTACCGCGCTAAAATCTTCCTGTGCCAAAATAGCCAGAGAGACGCGAGGCTGTTTCTTCAGGCTGCTCTACAAAATACACATCTGCGTTTGATGATGTTTGTTCCTTTTTATTTAAAATAAGGCGCCAGCGTAAAACATAGAAGCCGCTGTGGTTTGTTTATGTGTCACGAGACGTGAACGCATAGAGGCCTAAATGAATATTGCGTGGACAAGTCTCCAAAAATTTCGAAGGCTTTACTGCCTGCGTTTACCGAAATACTTCATGCCAATAGATCACTCTATCGTGACCTCGGTAGCGGCCAAACTCCACCTCTAAGCTCGGCAGGGTGACGTCGTCGGCAAAATTTCCGTTTTGGTTCCAGTCGTAGCGCAGCCAGGGATACGTATTTAAATCAACATCAAAGCGGCCTGAATTACCCAAGCCGGGTGCACTAAAGTCTAGCTGAGCGTCGCCCCCGATGAAACCAAATTCAATACCCGGTGTATAGATCGCAAAAGTACCCGTACTACTGCCAGCACCCAAAGCTACGGTGCGATTGGCATCGATGTTTATGCTCGCGGAGTCGAACTGTATATCGGCAAGTGAAATTACCGTACAGGAATCATTCGTGTTCTGAGTAAAAACAACGCCGTCCCAATATTCCACTATTAAGGGCAACGATAAATTGGCAGTCTCGGGTCCGTGACTGTTCCGACCGCTCATTCGGCCAAAGCGAAGCTCTTGTGTATCGCCTATTTGCATGGCGTTGCAATTTGTTGCCAAACCACAGTCACCACTGGCGCTGGCATTCATATTTAAACTAGTACTTGGAAAATTGACATTGTCGGCGCCCCCACTCGCTTGCAAGCCAAATTTCACAGAGTCTAAGGGGCCGTCGGGTATTTCGTTCACCCCGCTCATCGCGCGCGCAAAGCCTCCGTCTGCGTTCACGACCATCTCTCCATTTTGCCAATTTTCTACGGGTATAAAACTACGTGAACCTAGATTGATACCGTTGTTATTATGCTCGGCTTGAGACAATAAAGCACTTACTGGGTAACCCAGCACGCTGTCGAAATTTTGCAGTAGGCCAGTGCCGCTGCCCTGGGCACTTAGGCCATAGCTAAAGATGATAGGACGATAGGAAATGAGCTGGTCAGCCATGTAACTAAAACCGCCGCTGACACACCCTGGCGTTAGTGCGCTGTAGTCTAATTGCAGATAGGCGGGAAAAAATCGGCCCACGTTGCCACTGGTAGTTCCTATTAGGTCACCTGTACCCAGATAATCACCATCCGCTATGGTGGTATTAATGGTAATGGTTCCCGCCTCGGGCCAACTTACGGCAGTGTTATCAAATTGGCCCAGTGCAAAGCCAGGGACAAAACTTGTGGCGGCATTAAGAGGTGCACTAACGCCGCCTACCGGCATCACCAAACTGACTAAGTTGAGACGAATAAGCTCGGGAGACAACTCACGCCCGAAGTTTGGCGTTAAGCTCCCTGAGCTACCAACGGCTTCCACCGCCACGCTAAAGGCGCTGCCGGCACTAACAAAACCCAGGCCGCTACCCGTGCTGCCGGGATTTGGCGCGCCCCCAACGGTTTGGATGCTGACAATACGTAAATCAGCCGGACGTACTACGAATTCAGCACTTGTGCCATTTAATGTAATCGCCGCATCAGGATCATTGGCTGCCAGACTGACATTAGCGTGCAGGCGCACGAGGCCCGCATCGAAATAGCGCAGATTTAATGCAACTTCGCCTTCACCATCAAAATTAACGGCGAGACTCGAAAAGTCCACCACCAGCGCATTGTTGTTATCCTCTATGGCGCTGCCGGCAATTTGCATATCCTGATCGCGCACACAGCTATTGGGATTGCGGCACTCGTAGGCAAAATTAACATTTTGGCTGCCCAGTAGACGCGCCACACAAGCGCCTGTCTCACTACTCGTTTCAATGGCTTTAAGCACAAAGGGCACACTTAAATCGCCGGCGACAAACGGGCCTGCAATTGGGTCGGTACCGTCGGCGTTCTCGTCGCCATTGGCGTCATTATAAAATCTTAGTGCTGTATCCTTAAAGGGCAAAGGAGGGTCTTCCACGCCACCACCGTCAATGTCGGTGACTGAAGAATTGTTGACGTCGACCACATCTATATCAATAAGAGCTTCGCTGGTATTTGCCAATACTAACACTACCGAAGTTTCCGCCGAAGCAAAGGTATAGCGAGCGGCACCGTCTGCAGGAATTGAGAAAGTTCCCGCGCCCGTATCCAATTGCCAGCTAGCGTCGGCGGCAAGCCACCCTGGGCTTGCCGAGGTAGCACTAACCTCAATAGTAATACCCGCCGCATCCGCCGATAACTCGCTTAGGTCGTGGGCACCTATTGTTACAGTTTCGGCCTCACAAGTAACAGCACTACCCAAATGAGCAAGGGCAAAGTGGTCAATAGTTGGAATAACACAGGGGTGCGTTTCGGCCATCACGGTATTTACTGATAGCGCGTTTAATGCGCTGCTGTATAGCTTCACCTCGTCGATAAAACCCTCAAATCTACGCGAGTGAAAAGCGATATCACTGCCGATAAGCAGAGGGTCATTATTCACAGTAAGCGCGGTAGTGGACGTGTGTGTAGCGACGCTGCTGCCGTTTAAATAGATAACCTGCTCCCCTGAGCGGTAGGTGACTGCCACATGATTCCATTGATTGAGATTGACGGTACCAACGGACGTAAACTGTCGATCACCGCCACCCCACCACCAAAAAATTTGCCCGGCCGAGTTGAGATGAAACTCATAGTTTTCATCCTTCGACAGGATGGTCATGATGTCAACGCCATTCGGTAGATCTGTTGGGTAAATCCAGCTGGTAACAGAGTATTCAGTATCGAGGTCCAACAGTGAATTACTTCCTGGGTCGTCTATTTGCAAGTAGCCATCATTAATTCCGTCAAAACGGCCGTAGCCACAGGTGCCCGGATTGCTGGGGTTCGCAGAGTTGGAAGAAGATGTGGAAGGCAAAGCGTCCAGGTTGATGGCGCTGCCCACCAAACCATTGCCGCTATTGTCCAAAACTTCCGCCGGCGCTCCCGTCCAGCGGCTTTCATCGAGCAACCATTCGGCAACGGGAATCGCGATAACCGACGAGCACCCATAAAATAGATTTTGAGTGGGAATAGTTTCTCTCGCAAAACCAGGCCCCCGCCATTGCAGACGCGCCTGGGCAAAACCCGCATGCTCATAGAATTCCATGGTAATGCTATAGCGCTGTCCAGTGTTAAGTACCTGAACGGCACTGGTATTGGTTGTGGCCGAATGATCGCCCCAATTATTGATGATGAGATTACCGTCCAGATACAACCTAACGCCATCGTCACTTACCGTATAAAATCGATACGCTCCATTGGTTGTAGCTTCTACCTCTCCAGACCAGCGCACGCTAAAGTAATCGTTATTTAGACCAGGAAGCGGGGTTCCCGTACTCCAATCAAAATCAACCACCGGGTCGCCACGGTCGACACTATTACCGGTGAAATATTGGCGTTGAGCACCATTTTGATCGAAATAGCTGCCCAGCAAGCCATTGGCGGAACTGGCCACGGTAAGGTCTACGGGCGACACTATGGCGTTGCCCGATGTATCGCTTATATTGCCGACAGTCAGGGTAAAAGGCAGGCCGTTGCCAGCAAAATATGTGAGTGTAACCACGTTGGGGTTACTGGTGAGGGTTGCACTCGTGAGCACAACACCGTTGGAAGTACTATAGTTCGCCAGGTTTTCCGCACTGGCTTGACTCACAGCCTCGTTAAATAGCAGCGAAATTGTACCGCCGAGACAGGGCGATGACGCGCTAACAGGCTCAGGTGGACGCAAATCCAAAAACAGATTACCTGCTGGGATAATTTCCCGCGAGAAACCGGGGCCATCCCAATATAATTCTGCTCGTGCGCGGCCGCCACGCTCGTAGAACTCCATTTGAATGGTATACCTTTCACCTACCAGCAGGCCCACTACGGTGCCAAAATCAAAAGTAGGACCGTGATCCGTCCAGTTTTCAATAATATTGGTGCCGTTGACAATAAGCCGCACCCCGTCGTCGGAACGGGTGGTAAACACATAGTTTCCAGAAGTGGGCACTTCGAACTCACCAGTCCATCTTACCGAAAAGTCATCACGGCCCACTCCACTGACGGGAGCGCCCCCCCCCCAATTAAAACCTATGTTGGCATCGACCCGATCGATTTTTGTGCCTGTAAAATACGCTCGTTGTTGGCCGTTTTGATTGTAATACTCTCCCTGAATAGCCGCATGCGTCGAGCAGCAATACCCCACAAAAAATGCAGCCACAACAAACTGACGGCACTTATGTGCTTTGATAATTCTAGCGAGTGATAGCCAAATACGCATAGAGTGATTACTTATATGGGTTGGGCACGAATATGCAATTCAATGATTAATATTAACAAGCCGAATTTAAGCTGAAAAACTCGGGCTTGCTCTATGGAGTATAGGAAGGCTCGACGCTGTATTGGCTAACCCATCTTAGAATATATATTTACCTTGCTGTTTTATTAACAGAAAGACAAAACACCGCCTAATACAAACTAGCAAATAATTAGCCATCTGTGACTCACACGATACATGCCCAGCAATCACTTATAAGCGTTAGCGTGTTGACCTAAATGAAGGGCCATTATTCGCAGTGGAGGCGTGTCTACCCATTTAATTTTGACTCTATTTTTTCACACTTACGGTCGCATCAAACGCTACCGAGGTCACCGGGTTGCGGCCGTTAGATTTAAATTCGTAGATCGCACCATCGGCGACTTTAAGCAATGTGCCTATAGTGATATTTCTGGCTTCTGCGAACGCATCTCCGGCAATACTACCCGTCCCGATACTTATGGTGATTGAATGAGTGTGCCCCCTCAACCTCAACAGCCGGGCAGATCATTTCCGCTAGGAAAGCGGCATTATTAAGGTTGGTCGAAGGTAGGATTACACCAAATTCTTCACCCCTATATGTGCCAGAATATCTGATCACAAACGTAATGGCCACGGTTATCGTTGAATGACTTAAAGTGATCGATGTCCAGTATCTTTACGCTAAAACTTTTGACATTTCTTATCGTGTTTCTGAAAAGTGTTTGTCCTTGGTCATCAAAATAACGACGATTAATAAGCCCGGTAAGCGCATCGGTATTGCCGAGCTGTTCCGGTTTTTGGTTGGCCTCTTCCAGCCTTGCGGTCCTCTACTCAACTTTTTGTTCCAATAGTTTTTCTGCCTCCCGCAGGTGAGGATTGATGGCGCGTTCGAAGGCTAATTTTTTCCGCTGAAATACGATGGGAATGGCAATAACCAGCATTACCAACACCAGATAACCGCAATAGGCCCACCACGCCTGCCACCAAGGTGGCCGTTTGGTTAGCGCGAGGACTTGCCCTGCTCGTTCCAGACGCCTTCGCTATTGGCGGCTTCTACCCGCAACGTGCAGTTACCGAGGTTCAAATTGGTATAGGTTGCCATGTTATGGCTGCCCACGTGGTTCCATGCAGGATCAAAACCCTCCAGTTTAAGCATATTGATTCTTTTCTGATAAGCGGTAATTGAGGGCCGCAAATGTAAAAGAAAATACCGACTGGCTGTGCTCAAGGGTTATAGCATCAGCGAGGTTAATGGCCCGCCTCAACGGCGAGTCGGGGGTACCCGGGATTACCTTTTTGTTGAAAAGCTGAAAATACGTTATCACAACCGGTGACGCGGCGTTATCGCAGTAGACACTCTGCGGGTCAAATATGGTTAAATATGCAAATCAGTTGGATCGTAGCGAGGGCTTCTAAGGTGCTGAAAATAGTGCGAATTCTTGCTTTTTTGAGGGGATCGCATAGTCACCCTATGGGCGAGTCTCAAAAAACGAACAAAAAACGAAACCTACTACAACTTAAGTATCAGGTGAAGCCAGCAAATCATAAAACACGCCCCTTATCGGATGGAATAACCGAACCAACTCCATACCTCTGCCACAGAAATGACATGTCAGGGGATTGCGCTTTGCCACCTCTTCAAAAAAAATCAGCATACGTGATGTGCTTAACGTAACTCACCATCGCATTCACCAGATCACCTGCCACACGGGCTATCACTTCATACCACTTTTTGAAGGCCGCCGTGGCTTGGAGACCGAAATAGAGAACGCGTTAAAAACCCTTGGGGAGAATATGCTGAACTATTCTGCATTGAATTTCTGAGCGCTTATCGTTTCATTGATGCCCTTAAATTTCTTCATCAACCACACGACGCTTAATGGGCTATCGAAAACAGCATAACGCGCCATCGTCGCCAAAAATAGCTAACCCCCGCACTACCTTAGCTAGCGGAGGAAATTCCTAGGGAAATAAAAAGCTGGAAACATATTGCGTGCTCATTCCTAACCGATAAGCCAACTGTATGGATTATGAGTGTGCTTGTAGCTTGATTAGCCTCACGGTCGCACCAAATTGGGGCGAACTGATGAATATTTCAGAATTATGTACTGACATATGGAGCCGACCAAGCATGCCCCATGGCACCATACTCCGCATGTCGTTCCCAAAAATCTCAAAAAAAACGTCTTGCGTACAAATATTGACTCAATTTGATAATTGCACCTACCAAGTTCGCGCTTTTTTTATATATGATCTTCGTGTCACCTAAATAACCCAGAGGTATTCACTATGTTACATATGCATCTTCCCCAAGCACTCCCCCATGCTGCAGTAAACCAACTTCCATTCCCGCTGGTAGAGCCTGAGCCGCCAAAAACCTTCACAACACAATTTCTCACTTCCCTAAAGCACAGCAATGCCACTCAAAACGTCTACTTTGCAAACTATTTTGAATGGCAAGGACAGGCACGTGAGCTTTGGTTTGTAGAATGCATCGCTGCCGATTTTCTTGCAGACGCGGGGGTTTTTGTCACATCAAATGCTCACAATAACTTCTTCCGTGAAGCATTTCCATTTGAGACCGTAGAATGTCGAGTGAACGTATTCAATATAAAGAAGTGTTCGTTCTCCATTCATTTTAATTTTTTAATCGATGGAGAGATCAGCGCTGAGGGCTATCAGAACATTGCATTTACGAGTCACGACAAGAAAATCAAGGCTTTACCGCGAGAGATATTAGATAAAATTCGTCAATATGAAGCGCCCTGCCACGTGGATGAAACACCGTTAAAATTGCCGGCTTCAGCCTTGGCACCTCTTCGCCATACACGCAACAAGCGCTATTTTACCGAGTTTAGAACCACACTCAAACACTCTAACGCCACTCAAAATGTGTATTTTTCCAACTACTTTGATTGGCAAGGAGCGGCCCGTGAGCAGTGGTTTTTTGATAGAATAGACCCCACAATGCTGCAAAATGAGGGTGTATTTGTCACTGCAATCGCTGACAATCAATTTATCAAAGAGGCTCTTCCATTTCAGGTTGTACGGTGTGAAGTCTATAGCTTTAGTATCCAGCGCTGTGCATTTCACCTTGGCTTTGACTTTTATATAGGCGAGGAATTGATATCAAAGGGCTACCAAAAAATTGTGTTCGCAAACCACGAAAAACGCATTGCGCGCCTACCTGCTGACGTACTCGCCAAAGTAGCCGAATATGAGCGCGTATAGTTCTAGGTATTGCTATAGTGTATAACAAGTTTAAATTCGACGGTTTTAAGAGGTACGGATGTACAACGTCTACTACTCGTACCTACAATTGCGTCAGCTGGTAAAAATGTCACCTGTATTACTGAATATACAGATTTTTTGAAGCAATATCGGTTCTTTATAGGTAGTAAATGAAATGCAAGAATTAGCAATGTGCTTCTATCCAACACAGGTGGCGTTTATAGATGACAACGAAACCTTTTTAACTTGGCTAACGCAAATTTTGCGAATAAAAAACCCACACATCAATTTTTGTAGCTTCAGCAACCCGAAAGCAGCCCTTGATTTCACCAATGAAAGTACAAGACAACCAGCTCGGCCTGAGTGGGGAGATTTAGGCAACATGGACGCAGAGGAGTTTTTTCACGGCATATTAAATCGCTCAGGCCAACTACGCAGCAACAATACACGTTTTGAAGAAATTTCTGTTGTGGTTGTCGATTTGGATATGCCGGGAATAGATGGTATAGAATTTTGCCGCAAGATACAAAACCCAAACATTAAGAAAATTTTGCTCACAGGTATTTCTGCCACTACAAAAGTACTACAGGCATTCAACAACAAAGAAATTCACTACTATCTTAATAAGTCAGATGACAACATGGATGAACTGCTGGATGGAGCCATACGTCGAATGCAACACGAATACTTTTTGGAGCTATCTCGAAAACTTAAATATGATGCTTTAGAGAATTCCACACCACTTTTTTCTGACCCTGCGCTGGCTGATTATTTTGATGAAATATGCACACGCATAGACGTAAAAGAATACTACTTTCAAACTAATCCTCCGCGATTTCACCTAGAATTAAAAAATGGCAGCGAGTGTGATTTATTGATATATACCCTCAACGACATCGCAAGTCAATTAAAGATTATGGACGAGGAATCCGCGCCATTGGAACTCATCAAGCGAGTAAAAAAATGTGCGTATTTGCCTTTATTTCCAACGCGCGACGGCTACTATATTCCGGAACTTGGTTTAGCGCTTGAGCATTTGCATAAGTCCGAACTGGTTCCCGGAAGCCAGGACTTTTATTGCGCTCTTACATCACCCAAGCTTGCCCACAAAGATGACACCCAAGTAGCGACTCCAGGATCAAACTCCTTGCATTAAAAAACATTTTCATAAGTAGACTTATAACTTTATTTATCAGGAGTGACTGGAAAGATTATTTTAAATATCGTTTTGTCCCCGGGTTTCGAAGCGCAAGAAATTTCCCCACCAAAGGAACGTATAGTTTGCCGGCAAAATGCCAAACCAATTCCGGCATTTTTTGACCTGCTTTTAGTTGTGAAATAATTATCAAAAATATGTGGCAATATTTCAGAAGTAATACCCACACCGGTATCAGTGATTGTCACATGTTCTTTGTCTACAACTACTTCGATGGTACCCTCTCCTTTTTCGAGTATAGAGTGAAGGGCATTATTGAGTAAATTATTGACGACATAGCCAAAAAAGGTTTCCGAAGCAAAAACATCGAAATCCTGGCGAATCAAAACAGACACCACGCGTTCCCGCTCTGAACGGAAGGGATAGCCACGGACTGTATTGTTTATACATTCTGCAACAGAAAACAAGCTGTAATCACTTTTAGACTTCTCCCCATCTCCAACAATTGCAAGCAACATATTGATTGCAAGGTTTGCATTTTTAGCTTCATCACCAATTTTTTCCCCAAGCTTACTCAACATGTCCAGCTCGCCGTCGTCCAGTCTGCGTAAACCCAAGTTATTCTTACTAATCAAGCGCAGTGATTCAAGCAACACAGGCGTATAGCTACTTAGTACTTTAGCTTGCAGTCTTATGGTGGCCAATGGAGTTCGCAGTTCATGAGCGATACTTGCCGCAATAACCATGGCATTATCCATTAAATGGTACTTAACAGTAGCTACCGCAAATATGGCGAGAGCAACAGCAACAAACAAAACGCCCGGGGGGTAGATTTCAACGCCGTAGTTGCACGTATAGTCGATCGCAGCAAACACATAAATAACCAATGCTGCGAGACAGTACCGCAGCTTCGCCCGCTCGCCAGCTTGAACAATTTTTTGCTTTCGATATGTCACGTAGAATGCTCGTGTTACAACAATTACTGTTTGCATAACATGGACACCATGCAAAGGCCCTGCTTTTGGATAATGGCCAAAAAAGTATATGTAATAGCCATCGATAAGCCAATCGGAGAAAACTAAAACTAAACTTAAAAGCGCAGAGCATCCGTAGGAAACGTACACCCAAAAAAGGTCTTTGCTAAATCCGGTAATTTCCGTGAGAAAGTGATAGAGCGCCGTAGGCAAAAATAATATAAGCAGCCAAC
This sequence comes from Lentisphaeria bacterium, assembly GCA_047616325.1. GTDB lineage: Bacteria > Pseudomonadota > Gammaproteobacteria > Pseudomonadales > Cellvibrionaceae > JBLHGN01. The sequence goes on along the minus strand of JBLHGN010000056.1, from coordinate 3,327 downwards.
CGAGCTTTATTAAAAAAATGGAGCTAGCTCTATCTTCAACTTGAAATAAAACGGCCCAAAGAAACTGCCAGAAGAAAGTGGCGATGCAGAGTATCAGAAAGCTGGTACTGACTCTATTAATGCCCTTGTTACTAACGACATAAAGACCGTAAAAGAGGAACACACAGGCAATCACGGCTGGCAGGACGGAATACACGACGGAAGGCTCACTTTGGTTATCAGCGGGGGAGCTAAAGTAACACAAACAGACAAATTAATTCTTGCCGTCAGTTCATTTTTCAAAATGATCTATCGCAAACTAAATCAGGCAGGGGTTTAGATTTTTTTAACATTAGAAAATAGGCGCCAGTCAAACCAGCGCCTACTGTTCTACTTTTAAACTAAATGTAACACTAACTATCCACTAAGAATGCACCTCTGCCGCCAATTGTGGTCCTGCTTTTACCAAAGCCTTACCGTCGTCGTTTTCGGTAAACTTGCTGAAATTGGCGATAAAGCGCTGTGCAAGGTCTATCGCTTTTTCGTCCCACTTACTTGCGTCGGAATAGGTATCGCGCGGATCGAGAATAGCGCTATCTACATTTGGCAAGGCCTTGGGGATTTGCAAATTAAAAATGGGCAGTGTTTGGGTTTCGGCCTGCTCGATGGAACCGTCCAGAATGGCATCAATAATAGCACGAGTATCTTTAATGGAGATACGCTTGCCCGAGCCGTTCCAACCGGTATTTACCAAGTAAGCTTTGGCACCCACTGCGTCCATTCGCGCCACCAACTCGGCTCCATACTTCACTGGGTGCAGCGTGAGAAAGGCCTTGCCAAAACAGGCGGAGAAAGTAGGCACAGGCTCAGTAATGCCACGTTCGGTGCCGGCCAGCTTGGCGGTGAACCCTGACAGAAAGTGATACTGGGTTTGTTCGTGGTCGAGCCTTGATACCGGCGGCAAGACCCCAAAGGCATCTGCAGTAAGGAATATAACCTTACTGGCATGCCCCGCGCGCGACACTGGTTTTACGATATTGTCGATGTGGTAAATGGGGTAAGACACCCGAGTATTTTCAGTGATACTGTGATCGCAAAAGTCTATTTTGCCATTGGCATCGACTGCGACGTTTTCCAGCAGTGCGTCTCGGCGTATGGCTCTGTAGATGTCGGGCTCACTTTCAGGGTCCAGGTCGATGGTTTTGGCATAGCAACCGCCTTCGAAGTTAAAGATACCCGAGTTGTCCCAGCCGTGCTCATCATCGCCGATAAGGCGCCGTTTTGAGTCGGTGGAGAGGGTGGTTTTGCCGGTGCCGGAAAGCCCGAAAAAGATCGCCACATCGTCGTCTTCACCAACATTGGCCGAGCAGTGCATGGAGGCCATATGTTTAAGCGGCAGATAGTAGTTCATCATCGCAAACATGCCCTTTTTCATCTCGCCACCGTACCAGGTGCCGCCGATGATTTGCATCTTCTCTGTCATATTAAATACAGTGAACACCTCGGAATTAAGCCCGTGTTGCTTCCAGTTGGGGTCGGATGTTTTGGAGCCATTTAACACCACAAAGTCAGGCTCACCGTAACTGGCCAGTGCTTCTTCGGTGGGACGAATAAACATGTTTTTTACGAAGTGCGCCTGCCAGGCCACTTCCACCACAAAACGTACTTTCATGCGGGTGTCTTGGTTGGCACCGCAGTAGGTATCCACCACAAACAGGCGCTTACCAGACAGTTCTTTAGCCACCAAGGCTTTTAAATTTGTCCATGCTTCCGGGGAGAGCGGTTTGTTGTCGTTGGGGGCTTGCTCGGTATTCCACCACATGTGTTCGCGACTGACGTCGTCGAGCACTATAAATTTGTCTTTTGGCGAACGCCCAGTGTAGATGCCAGTAAGCACATTAACTGCGCCAAGCTCGGTTACCACACCTTTTTCAAACCCTTTTAAATCGGGCTTGGTTTCCTCTTTAAATAACTGTTCGTAAGAGGGGTTATACACAACCTCACCGACGTCAGTGATACCATACTTGGATAGATCTATTCTGTTAGTCATATTGAGTTGCCTCTTTTAAGCTAATTTTTGTGAATTTTTGAATGTAGATCCAATTGACTGCAGCGCTGGCGATACTAACGTTTAATTAGTCTTTCGTTATATTTGACGTTACATCTACCTCAGTCGCCTTAACGGCTAGCACTACACTATAAATTAACGTTCATACTAATCCTGCGCAAAAAAGTGGGAATGATTCACATCAAAAGACGATTCGGTTTGACCGCGGTTTATGACCTAAATTTGGCCTAAATTTACTCCTGGCGGCCGCGTAGGTGCAGCTGCTTTGTCTCTTGATCGATTTGAAACTTAAAGCGCCCAAGAATATTCATACCCAACAATCCGTCGACGTTGTCGGCCACATCAAATTGCAACACGGCGAAATCGACGTCGGTCACCAGGTAGCGGCCCAAATACACCTGAGCAAATCGGTAGACCGTACCCGAGGCAATGCCATTGGCGGTATTAAACATGCGCTTGCCGACTTCCTTAATATCCGCCTGCGAACTGAGCGCGGCAAACACCGCGCTATTAATTGTTGTCATCGAAGCACCCGTATCGATGAGTAAATTAACTTCACCCGCCCGGTCTATACCTAAGGGAATTACAAATTGATTGCCGTGCATTTGCAGGGCAACCGCCTCATCGAAGCCAGCAACATTGCCAGTACCCGTGTCTTTTATTTCGTCACCGGATAACTGCATTAAAAGACGTGAGGCCAACTCAGCGACTTTTGGCTCATGAATGAGTGCTTGCAGCTGGGTTTTCGCCGACCATGTGTCGCCGCTGGCTATAGATATTTGCGCACGACGCAGCTTCTGCTCTGGGTCAAGCAAGTCAACCCTGTCCGCTTGCTGATACAGGTTTTCCAGAGCACGCCAATGGGTAAGCAATGAAAGAGAACCGTCTAGCTCTGTAAGAAACTGAGTAAACACGCGTTGAACTTTTAGTCGGTCTTCTGCGCTATAAGCATATTCTCGCGCTAGCTGAAATATACCCACGGCTTCTATATAAAGACCAGTTTTATAATTAAAAGACGCAACACTTAATAACACATCAACATCGTCGTAGTAGTTATCCAAATATCCATTAGCTAAGGCGATAAAGTCTTCATCGTTTCTACTCTCAAGCAAGGCGGTTAAATGTTGTAGCAAGGCCATCTTTGCAGCCGTGCGAAATTGACTAAAGTTATCGTCGATTTCTCGATACACATCGAGCGCTTCACTGTAACGCCTCAGACTTAACAAGGCCGTAAAACTCGAAACCGTCGGGGCGTCGCCAGCCGTGGCGCTCTTTTGCTG
>JBLHGN010000055.1:0-16208 GCA_047616325.1 Lentisphaeria bacterium | reverse complement strand
GTTCACCATGCAGATATTTATAAAATAGAAGGAGATAGTTACCGCAAAAAAGAAGCAATGAAATCAAAGCAAAAAAACCGGCCAAGTTAATTGACGCCAACCGGCCAAGGTAGTTGACGTCTGATACGAAAGAATCGTGCCTTTATCTCCTCTCGCTCCCGATCTTGGAATTGATTATAGCTCAGCGTTTTTACCGCAACACGGCGAGTAATTCTAGGGTCGAAAGCGAGATAAACACGCCCCATCGCACCACGCCCAACTTCGCATTAAATTCGATAGCGACCAAAGGTTTGTGGTATATTTTTTTCAGGTTTAATGGTGACAGTTTTTTCAAAAGATTCCTTTTTTTTTGGATCGAGCATAGATTTAATCATGGACTGAAGTACATTCAATTTCTGCGCTGTATCCTTAAAATTCTTATCTTTATGTTTTATCTCGATTAAAACATCTAAGGCATTGAGGTAGTCTTTTTTGCGTGAATAGGCTTCTGATATATCATATAAAGCATTTAGAAGAGGTTCCCTATTTGAACAATCAAGTAAATATTCACGTGCACCGCCAAGCTCTTCTTGTTCTATTAAGGTGCGTGCATGGGCTATACAAATATTATCAGCCCGACTAATTAGCGTCTCTACCCGACGACGCTTTATCATCCACACCATCAACAAAAAATGCCCAAGCAACAACCACACTAGCTGCATCGCAACGGGTAGCCACAAGCCCTTACTCACCGCCAGAATAATTTGTGTGATCAATAAAGTCAAAAATACAACCGCGGTTACTACCGCGGCCTTACGAATTGATATATTAGTAAGTAAAAAACACAAATAAAGTGTAGTTAAGAGGGTAATTAAAGCCAAAACTCCAGATTGCCACCAGGGCGAACTTAATACGTTGCCTCGCTCTATACTGTACAAAGCGGTCGCAATATTTTTGGCGGTATCGCTGCCTTTTTGAGCGATAATTACAATTTTAGGAAAGGCACTTCGTGCCAGCGCCTCCTCCAAAGAAATGTGACTTATTAAGAGCGACATGCGCTGGGATAAACCATGTACGGGTATCAATCTACCATTTACTGACAATGGAATATTGGTCCCGCCCATCATTACCCCAAACTCTTTACGCCACACGAGGTTGGTTTGAGAATCGATATTGTTAGTCAGTTTTAATAGCTGCAACAAAAAACCGTTAAAAAATTCATTGTTACTCGAAGTAAAAATAAGTTGATGCCAATATTCGCGCTGCAAGGGTGAAACTATTGTGTATTGATCCAATTGAGGGCGAGCCACACTAAATCCATTCTCTACGCTAAAACATCCGTAGCACACAGGCCACAATAATGTTTGAAGCCACGAAGGTAGGCTGGAGATCACGCTGGGTTCAAGCAACAAGGGTTTTTGTCCAGAAAAAAGCACGCGCTCCACCCCGATAACCACCCTGTCATTTTTGAGTAGATCCATTAATAAAAACTTGCGGTCAAGTAATGTTCTTGCCTCCTTCGAAACCTTGACCTTCTGCAGAGAAAATTTTTCCACAAATGCATCTACAGTCCCAGTACCCGTATCGATTGGTTGTTGCAACACTAGGCCCACTTTTGTATTTTTTGCGCTCAATAGATTGGACAAAAGTGCCGCGAGTTTTCCAGAGGAGTGTATGTCCGATTCCCATGTCGCCAATTCTTCTTTTGGGACATCTACGATACCTATACCCGAAGCCCCTAGCGGCGAAGAAAAAAAGTAACTACTCGTTCGCAACACGAGGGTATCCAGACCGGAAAAAAGGTGATTATTGGACGCGCTCAACGAAAGTAAAAACCCTACCGCAAGGACTAGTCCGCGCAGTCCAATATGGCTCACCCACAACGCAAGCGTTGTAAGGCCGTTACTAATGAACCGAAGCAATATCTTCACAACTTAGAGCGACCTTGGCGTTAGGGTGTTCATACGGTGAAATACACCCTGGGAATCCAACTTTTTTTAATTTTAAGGGTTTTATCTAAATCGGTAGGCAAGTCGGTTAGATACTCAAATTCATGAGTGCCAATTGCGAATATATCTCCTGCACTGAGCGCACGTGCGCCCTCTATTAGCCTCCATTTGATGCGCACGCCGTTGTTACTTTCAAGATCGACGAGCTGATATAGTCCATGGTCAAGGCAAAGTTGTGCGTGTCGACCACTGACCGCAGGGTCGTCAATGACAATAGTACAATCCAGCTGGCGACCAATGGTAAGGGTGTGTTCCAGCTCGTATGCGACAACTGTAGTGCCATTCAAATAGTGTCTTAAATAGGCCATGGTGCTCTCGAAATTGAAACGCAAGATTGTATATAAATGCAGTGCAAGCTAAGCGCTGGTTTTGTAGATTTTTTTCTGCACAGCTAGAGTATCAGCACTTTGCTAAAAGTTGTATGATGCCGTCGCCCTTTTCAACATATGAGCTTAAATTTTTTGGCGCAGGAAGAAACATGGCGATAAACAGTTCGCTACGGATTACACGATGCTCGATTGCTTTAGATTAAACCTAAATTAATAAACAGATTGGGGGGGATGAGCAACGAGAGAATGACTTGCCAAAGACGAATAGCGAGCGACTTAAGCATAAACTGGCACAGATATATTATTTTTTCACTACGGTGTTTCACTGGACTTTGGCGGCGCGGAGCTCTCGTCTCACTCTACGCGCCAGTTTTCTGCCATAACCCCCAATTGACAACCGTCTGTGAGTAGGTTTCACCGAGTTTAGCTCACATCCGCAGCGGTCACCCCTCCTCGATGCAAGAGAGTGCCCTATTTCCCGTGTTCTGCTAATATTGACGGCTGGCACGGCTACAACCATTTAAGGGCAGCGAATATCACCTTTAACTGATACCTTCTCTACGGAGCCATTCGGTCGCAGAAAGTCAGAAAAAATTGCTTCTAACATTTCATCAAATACAACCGTAAGGTACTCGCACTTGCCTTCGCTTAGCGCTCTCACCTGTATAAGCTGCTCGCCTTTATCTGCTTTTTCATCGGCTACTCTTGTATCTTTAGACCTTTTTGCTACGATTAAATCGATTTCTCGTACAAACTCAAATTCTTTACCTAGATCGTCGGCAAAAATTACCGAACCATAGTGTGAGTAGCGCGAAAAGCGGCCAATATTCCCACTAACAAACACTCTACTACCGAGTTTGTCAGCTTCTTGGCGACTTACACCATAAGCTAATTGCGCTATGTATTCAGAGGTGGCACTTTCTGTAGGAGTGAAGCCCAAAGCCCGCAGCTTATCTTCCACCCGGATTTTATAATAACGAAACTCTAGATTCTCTGTGCCTTTTATATCAACAGGCACCACCCTAATATCTCCTTTAGCAAAAGGAATGCTTGTATTTCGAAATGTTGCGATATCCGTTCTAACGTTGGACTGGCAAGATGCAAGCATTAACACCACAGAAACAGCCAAGATAGACTTGCACAAATAAGTTTTCATTATGCCCCCCCATAAAATTAATACTTTGCAAAGAACAGCAAGCTATCCCGTTTGGACTATTTTATTGCCTCTAAAGTTTCCACGAGTTCTTTAAACGTCGACTGATTCTGAGCATTTAGACTCATAAGATTTCGATGTGCTTCCAGCACTTTTGTTTTGACTTCTGTTTCGTTGCCGTTCTTTTCGAGCATCAATATTGTTTCGGAGGCATCGCAAGGAAGAGAAAATTCAGAGTTTTCCACCAATCGAAATATGTCATCAAACCCCATGGATACGAGAAGCCTGATGATACTGGGGCTATCTGCAACTACAAGCGGCGATTCATGCTTGTGTTGGCCAGCCTTGATCGACATTTTCGCCATTAGGCCAAGGGTGGTGCTATCGATTGCTTGCGCATTTGTTAAGTCAAAAATAACGGTTCTATAATCGGACTTACTGAGTATTTTTTCGATAAAGTCATCAAAGGACAAACACAGTGTCAGCCTTACATCGCCTTCCATTTTTATTACGTAAACGCCTTCTTGCTCGGCGATTTTAATGGTGCCAGGAATCATGAAAATTACTCTGAATCAATTTTTAAAATAGCAATGTCGTCTGGGGCATTTTCCATATCGCAAATTCCAAACGCTTTAACAAGGGACTCTACACTTGCTGAGTTATCTTTAACGGTATCTAGTAGATATTTTTCTTTGTCGATCAGATTGTCGGGAGGAAGCACCTCCAAAATTCCGTCAGAGCATACAATTATCGAGTATTTTTCAGGCAAGGAAATTGAGTTAACTTTCCATTGGGCATCCTGAAATATACCTACTGGCTTGCCCTTTCCAGTTAAATACTGGCAGCCCGCCTCTGTGACTAATACAGGGAATGGCAAATGGCCACCAAAAACATAGCGCATTTCTCGTGTTTCGGTATCGATAACACCAACAAAACACGTCATATGGCACCCTATGCCCGAGCTAATCACTTCTTTATTAATCAAGCCCAGTAATTTCCCGGCGTCTTGCTCAAAAGAATCTGACGAGTGAAATACAAGGTTTTCACGAAAATATCGCCGAACCAGCTGCTTTAACCATATGGTCACAAACGCTGACGCAGCACCATGCCCCGAGACATCCGCAAGATAAAATGCCAGGTAGCGGTCAGACAACAAGCCAAAATCGACAAAATCTCCGCTTAAATAGAGCGATGGAATAAGCTTAAAGTCAACATTTACATCGTTAAACTTTGCCGGTGATTGAGGCAATAATTTTCGCTGAACACTGCGGCCGGCCTTTTGATCACGCTCAAGTACGCGAACATATTCTTTTAACTCCCTGTTCGCCCTCTCAAGTTCAACTCTGTATGTTAGATTCTGTTTTTTTAGATCTATGCGCTCCAACGCTCGGTTAATTGAGTGAACCAACACTTCCATATCCACTAAAGGTTTTACGAGATAGTCTGCTGCCCCCAACCTTAGGGCTTCGATAACGTCGCGCACATCACCCATTCCCGAAATAACTATCACAGGTATTTGAGGGTCCTTCGCTTTCACCGCCGAAAGAATGGCCAAACCATCAATATCGGGCATACGCAGGTCGGTGAGCACGGCATCAGGCTTGTTCTGCTCTAGCCAAGACAGGCACTGCTTGCCATCGACGGCCTCGTGCACGTCAAATCCACTGTCTTCCAAATACGCGACTATGCTCTCCCGAACCAGCAGGTCGTCGTCTATTACTAGTAGTTGGCGATTTGAGCGAGACATTAGTTCTCTGACGATTTTGGGTGATTTTAAAGCGTAAAGAAAAAGTTAGCCCGAAACACTAACTTACTATTTAACCTTGTGCAAGATTTGCTGATTAACTTAAGCTCTCAAATCAGCAAAAAACAAGATAATGTGTTTTTGGAAGACTAAAACTACCAATTATAGCAATTTTGAGTTAAATTTGTACACCGTGCGCACTGCGAGCGTGCTATCACTTTGCTTTGGACTATAACTTGTAATTTAGGTGGACGTCCAACGCTTGCACCGATAGATAATTATTTTAAAAGGCTATCAAATTTATGAATTCAGTAAATCGCGACTATAGCGAAAAGCGCAACTACATTCGTATGAAAGTAGATGCTCCAGTCAGCATTCAAATCCCTTCAAACAACGAGGTAATTGAAGGCACCTGCCGGGATCTTAGCGGCGGCGGGCTATTGGTTGAGATCAAAACAGCCTTGCCTGTGGGCACCACTGCCGAAGTTGTTATATGCTCGGGACATGGGCACAGCCCCATGTTAAAGGCACGCGCTGAAGTGATGCGAATTATTTCCCAACCGGAAAACAATGAAAAACCCTGTTTGCTGGGCATGGAAATTATCGAAGTACTGAATTAGTGGGCTAATGACTCGTCGAGGTAAACCACCTTTTTAATAAAGGTAGTAAAGATATCTAGCTCTTATATTTAAGCTGCCAGACACTGACCCTTGCTAACGACTCATTCACGCTAATTTGTCAGTGTAGCTATGCGCCCCGCGGGGCGCAATAGACTTGGCTTCCCTTCTAATATTGTTCGTAAGCATCATCTTCGAAAGTTTGCTCGCCAAAATCGTCTTCGACCTGGCCATCTTTCTCCAAGTATTCCAAACGCTGAAGATAGGCATCGCGGACGAACAGGTAAAAATCCCCCGAGGCCAACTCCTCAGTTGCCAGCAATATAGATCGGTCGTGTACGATTTCGAGCGCTGTTAAGCCATAACTAGCGGTCTTGGGTTCTAGGTAAGTGACGGGAGACGTTGCCCAGTTTAAAGGAATAGCACCCACCCCCCTCGCTGTAGTGGGGCCAAGCAAGGGCAACACCAGATAGGGGCCTCTTGGAATACCCCAATACGCCATTGTCTGATTAAAGCTCTCACCGTCATTCCGCTCTAATCCCACTCGGGAAGCTACATCGAAAACCCCTAGTACGCCTATGGTTGAATTTAGCAACAAGCGACCCGTGTCGTTGGCCGCTTTGTCCCACTTCCATTGCAGCCCATCGTTTACAATATTTGTTAGTTCCCATAGGTTGCCAAAGAAATGTCCGACACCAGCCTTTACCGGCCACGGTAATACGGTGTCATAACCTCTTGCAACCGGCTTTAACAACCAATTATCCATAGTTTCGTTAAATCTGAAGATGGCCCGATTAAAGCCCTCATATTTGTCTGGATTGTGCTGTGCAATGACCGGCGGAATAGCTTCACCACTAGTGGTGATATAAGTATCGCGTGGGTTAGAGACACAGGCCTGCAACACAACAAGGGCCACCACAATTGTTGTTTTAAAAAACCGAGCGGGAAGCATGCGCACATACCCCTGTTTTAACGTTTTCACAAAGAAGTCCTTTTTAAATAGTATTTTTGACCAAAATTTTTCCCCCATCATATAACAAAGAGAATCACCACAAAAGCTAAAAGTCACCTATAGAGATTCTACAGCAGACTACTCTGCCACTGCGCTTTAAGTCTTTTTTCCGATACGGGCATACGTGTTTTCAGCGATTGAGCAAACAAAGAAATGCGAAGCTCCTCTATCATCCACCGAAACTCCTGCCACCTTGGATTGAGTTCATACATGGATTCCCCCTCCTTCTGAAATCGTGCTTCGTGTAGAGACCACATTTCATTTAAGCTGTTTATTGAGGCATTGTCTTTATGAGGGTTAGCCGCAAACTTTTCCAATCGCATTGAAATTGCCGCTAGGTATCTTGGGAACTGTTTGAACCAATCATATGGTGTGGTAAAGATACAACCGGGATAAAACATTCTGCTCAACTGAGCATTAATATCTGACGCCGCAAACGTTATTGCTAGTGCATTTCGGGAAGATTTAATGGTCTTTTTTATTCCAACTAACGCGATTAAACAATCCAACAAAATCGCTTCGTAAGTTTCAGCTGCGTCAACAATACTTGCCCTGTGTTGCTCTACACAGCGGTTGAAATGTTGCAATGTGCGCACAGACTCGTCTGAACTGAACATTGCTTGTCTGTATGCTGCTAGCACAAGATCATCAATCACTTGCTCGCGGCGCCCCAGGTTGACAACAGTGAGACCAAGGTCTTTTCCTTTAAGAAGATTCTTTGTGAGGTATTTAGTGGTTTGCAAGCACTTTAACGATGCAAGCTTAGCAACTCCCCGCCGATTTTTACTTTTTGCATCATATAGATTATCTAGCAACCTTAGATTAACTCCCGTGCTTGCCTCAATAAGAGCGGGGTAGGCCTTTATTTTAAAGGCACCCTTGTCTAACTCTAGACTTTCTGGCAATTCACCAAAGCTCCATTCTCGAAGATCACTTTTTTCAATCTGATTACCTACGTCGGATAAGGTCTTTTTAACTTGTTCTTTATAAATGGTTTTGAGTCGAGACAAATCTCTTCCCTGGTCGATTATTTTTCCATCATCATCAATTATTTGAATATTCATACGGTAATAATCGTCGAAGGCGTTTTTATTCCAACTTTCAGCATCGACTACACAGTTACCGATATGGCTAAGTGCCGCACTAAGCGCCTCGGTAAGTCTTATATTGGCGAATTTAAGCCTTGGCAAGACACGATCAACATACTGGGGCACCGGAACAAAGTTCTTGCGAAACTGTTTTGGCAGGGACTTAACAAGGGCAATGCACTTTTCCCGAAAGAGACCGGGAACCAACCAATCGAGAGAATATTCAGGAATCTCATGAAGTAACTCAACAGGCACAGAAATACTCACGCCATCATTTATCTTGCCCGGTTCAAAGCTATAGCTAACAGGGAAGGTGTAGTCACCCAATCGTAACTGGTTGGGGAACTGCGATTCAGATGCATTTTCGGCAGAGTGCAGCATGAGTAAATATTTTTCGAGATAGAGAAGACGGGGGTGTTCCACCTCTTCTTGCTTTCGCCAGTGTTCAAAGCCAGTGAGATTGGAAATATGCCCTGGCACAAGGGCCTTATAAAATTCGAATATGACTTGTTCATCCACCATAATATCCCGCCGACGAACTTTGGCCTCTAGCTCGTGAACCTCGTCAATCATTCTTTTGTTATGTGCAAAAAAATCGCCTTTACCCCGATAGGCCCCCTCAACAAGCGCTTCTCTTACAAAGACATCGTTTGCCTCAGCTTGATTCACCTTGTTAAAGTCGACTCGCTTTTTCTCAACCAAGACGAGTCCAAACAAAGTAATTTTTACGTAGGCTTTCACCTGCCCAGATCGCGTATCATAGTGAGGTTCGAAATAGTGTTTTTTCGTGAGATGCTCGGAAGATTCCAATATCCATTGAGGATCGATTTGGGCAATATTGTGAGAATATAATTTACTGGTCTCGATAAATTCAGAGGCCATTAACCACTTAGGCTGTTTTTTTATTTGTGAAGACCCAGGGAAAATTGAAAATTTTCTATTCCGGGTTCCCCAGTATTCCCGCGAATCTTTTTCCATTATTTTGTGTCCAATATTTGACAAAAACCCACATACAAAGGCGCGATGAATGGCATCGTAACTTGCCGGGTTCTTATTTTCACAAAAACCCAGCTTCTTAATACTTAATTTGAGCTGGTAGTGAAGATCCCGCCACTCTCGTATACGAAGAAAATTTAAATACTCTTGCTTGCACAATTTACGGAACTGATTTTGGGAAAGCTGCTGCCGTTGCTCTTCTATATAGTTCCACAAATTCAGGTACGCAATAAGATCGGACTTTTCATCCCACATGCGACGATGTTTTTCATCCGCTGCTTGCTTTCTATCTGCCGGCCTTTCGCGAGGATCTTGAATACTCAATGCAGCTACTATTACGAGTACCTCTTGAATACAATTATGTTTGTTAGCCTCAACAACCACGCGCGCCAATTTTGGGTCGAGAGGAAAACTCTGTAACTTTAAACCTACAGACGTCACCTTTCCTGCAGGGGTGGTTGCAGATAACTCCTCCAAAAGTTTATACCCATCATTTATTAGACGATTATCGGGAGGATCTACAAATGGAAATTTTCGAATATCGCCAATGCGCATGTGCAGCATTTGCAAAATAACGGCAGCAAGATTGGTGCGTACTATTTCGGCATCCGTAAATTGAGGTCTCAAATTAAAGTCTTCTTCTGAATAGAGCCGAAAACACACACCGTGACTTACCCGGCCGCACCGTCCTTTACGCTGATTGGCGCTCGCCTGGGAGATTGCTTCTATTGGTAGTCTCTGCACCTTTGTGCGCAAACTGTAACGACTAATGCGTGCTACACCCGTATCGATTACATATTTAACGCCAGGCACTGTGATCGACGTTTCTGCTACGTTAGTAGTTAAAACAACTTTGCGCCCACGATGGCTTTGAAATATCTTATTTTGCTCTTCGAGCGAGAGACGGGCGTAAAGAGGTAAAACCCCCAGATGCGGGATAGCCGATTTTTTAATGGCATGTGAAGCTTCGCGAATATCTCGTTCACCGCTCATAAAAACAAGGATATCGCCGCCCTCACCTTTAGATAGGTTTAAAATTTCTTGAATAGCGGCAACAATGGCTTCAGCTTGATCTTCATACTCGTCCTGCCATGGACGATACATGACATCGACAGGATAAGTTCTACCCGATACCTCTATTATTGGTGCATTATTAAAATGCTCTGAAAATCGCTTAAGATCGATGGTGGCCGATGTAATAATGAGTTTTAAATCTTTACGCTTGGGCAATATACTTTTTAAGTAACCGAGCAAAAAATCAATATTTAAACTTCGCTCATGAGCCTCATCGATTATTAGAGTATCGTACTTAAGCAAAAGAGGGTCGCGCTGAATTTCAGCCAGCAAAATACCATCGGTCATTATCTTAATGGCTGTATTGGCTTGCGTATGATCGGCAAAGCGTACCTGGTAGCCAACAGTACCACCTAACTCCACGCCCAGCTCCGTAGCGATGCGGCTCGCAACAGTCCGCGCTGCGATTCTGCGTGGCTGTGTATGGCCAATTAGGCCTTTTACACCCCGCCCCAAGGTTAAACATAATTTCGGAATTTGTGTGGTTTTACCAGAACCGGTTTCTCCCGCGAGCACAACAACTTGGTTATTTTCTATTAGTTCTGTTATTTTATCTCGCGAGGCAGTAATCGGTAAATCTTGAGGAAAAGTCACATCCGGAATAGATAACTTGCGTGCGCTAACAGACGCCTTAGCTCGAGAAATATCCGCTATAAAGACCTCCAGCTTTTTATTGAATGGCTTTCCTGAATCACGCTGTTTAATCAGGTCGTTCAACCTCTGACGCATTCTTTTTGCATCTAACAGACTGATATCTTCAATTTGTTCTTTGTAAGCTTCTAATTGTTCTGACATCGTATACACGGTTTTATTAATACCACTAAATGCGTATTTAGGCTATGAAGGAAGGACGTCTTTCATAAAAAAAGGGCCGAATTGGCCCTTTCCACGTTTATTTGTCCAGTAAATTAGCTTGGGTCATTCCCATAACTCATTAATCGGCTGTACCTTGTGACGAGTAATTCGTCGGTATCTTTCTTCGCCAGCTCCTCAAGTTGAGAGACCAAGCGCATTTTTAAATTTTCTGCCATTTCATCGATATTGCGGTGAGCACCACCCAAAGGCTCCTTAATGGTCTCGTCGATTATGCCTAGATCTTGCAATATTTTCGAGGTGACCCCCATAGCTTCGGCAGCAAGCGGGGCCTTTTCTACTGTTTTCCAAATAATATTTGCACATCCCTCTGGAGAGATTACAAAATAAGTGGAATATTGCAACATATTCAAATGGTCGCCAACGCCTATTGCTAAGGCTCCCCCTGAGGAGCCCTCGCCTATAACAGTACATATAATAGGGGTTTTTAGTCGTGACATTACTGCGAGATTACGTGCGATGGATTCGCTGATACCGCGTTCTTCACTATCGATTCCAGGATATGCTCCGGGAGTATCAATTAGGGTTAGAATTGGCAAACTGAAACGTTCTGCCATTTCCATCAGACGCAGCGCCTTTCGATAACCTTCAGGTTTCGGCATGCCGAAGTTTCTAAACACTTTTTCTTTAACGCTGCGACCTTTTTCTTCGCCAATGACCATAACGGGCCGGCCATCTATTCTTCCAACACCCGCTATAATCGCATTGTCGTCACCGAAATGTCGGTCTCCGTGAAGCTCATCCCAATCATCGAAGATTCGAGAAATGTAATCGGAGGTAAAAGGCCGCTGAGGGTGGCGTGCGACTTGCACAACCTGCCAAGGCGTGAGATTTGAATATATACTGTCAGTAAGCTTTTCGCTTTTTTGACGCAATCGGTTAATTTCATCTCCGATGTTTAGGTCGTTATCTGTGCCCACAAGTTGCAGTTCTTCGATTTTAGCTTCCAAGAGGGCTATAGGTTGCTCAAAATCGAGATAATTTAAATTCATGATCTATTTATACCTGAGGTCATTTGCTAAGAACAAAGTTTAACTTTTGATTATTATGTGGTTTTAATTTTGTTTTTTAGCGACATATTCTGATGTTACTGCGCTCATGCGTTACCGATTCTTCAAGTATATCGAGCTTTTTAACGAATTTTTCCAGCATTTACACCACGTGCGCAATGTTACCACCTGCCTTAAACGGCGGGAAGCAAATTAGCTCATTTAGTGGCTCTTCCAATCTTTTCGAAAAAGCCGAGCCGCTACGACTGCCGATAATTCAGAGCCACATTATCATTGCCGAATAGCCCCCTAATATTGACGATTAACTCATCATCCGGCCTTACGCTCCATTCATTGCCGAGCGTAACTTGCGCAGATACGTCGCTGTAAGTGTAGCTAATAAAAACCGGACATTTCCCTGAAGAACCCGACCGTAGTACGTCTTTTAGCTGTTTAGTAAAGCCTACGGGGAGCTTTTCGTTTATAAGAGATATCGTTAATCCTTTGACGCTATCAATTCGCGCTTCGCTTAAATCTATAACATTATCAGCCCGCATTTTAAGGCCACCACTAAAGTCATCATTACTAATTTGGCCTTCAATCACCAACATGGCATCTTTCAACAGCCTATCCCGATGCTCGTTATAAGTATCTGAGAATATGGCGACCTCTATTCGTCCCGTGCGATCATCAAGCGTTATAAACGCCATATTATCGCCTTTTTTTGTTTTCATTAAGCGGAAAGCAACGACTAAGCCAGCTATGGTTTGTTTGTTTTTGTCTCCCCTGACGTTGACGATTCTTGATGAGACGAGATGAGTTAACTCATTATCGTATTCATCTATGGGGTGCCCCGTTAGATACAAGCCAAGAGTTTCCTTCTCTCCATTTAGCCTCTGCTTCAGACTCCAGCGTCTTACTTGTCTAAAATCTTGATAGACGTCACCGGCTTCTCCCCTCGATGGTACAACATCTCCAAATAAATCACTAATTCCCGCTTTTGTATTCGCACTGCGTTGCTCCGCAGTTTTCACTGCCTCGGGAATAGCCAAAAACATTAGGGCACGATCATAGTCGAGGTCTAAACCAGGGCCTATGGTGTCAAGCGCGCCGCTTCTAACAAGAGCCTCAAGCGACCGTTTGTTCATTTTTTTAGGGTCGGTGCGAGCGCAAAAATCAAACAAGTCGGAAAAAAGAGCCTCCTTCCGAGCCTCCAATATTGCGCCAACGGGCCCCTCCCCCATACCTTTAATTGCGCCTAAGCCATAGATGATGTTGTTATTTTCATCCACCGTGAAATGGAACTGTCCTTGGTTAACGTCTGGGGGCAATAAAACCAGCCCCATGTTTCTAACCTCCTCTATAAAGGTCACGATTTTGTCGGTCTTATCCATGTCTGATGACATGGTTGCGGCCATAAAATGAGCAGGATAATGAGTTTTCAACCAAGCCGTTTGATATGACACAAGCGCATATGCAGCAGAATGGGATTTGTTAAAGCCATAGCCAGCAAACTTTTCTACCAGATCAAATATCTTAATTGCCAAATCCGGATCTACGCCCTGCTTGCGTGCACCCTCTTGAAAGACCTCGCGCTGTTTCGCCATCTCTTCGGGCTTTTTCTTGCCCATTGCACGGCGCAGCATATCCGCTCCGCCAAGCGTATATCCTGCCAAAACCTGGGCAATCTGCATTACCTGTTCCTGGTAAACAATAACGCCGTAGGTTGGTTCAAGAATGGGTTTTAACGATTGATGCTGATAATTAGCATCCGGGTAAGCAACCTTAGCGCGGCCGTGTTTGCGGTTGATAAAGTCGTCTACCATGCCCGACTGCAAGGGTCCAGGACGAAACAACGCCACCAGCGCAATCATCTCTTCCAGGCTATCCGGCTGTAATCGCTTGATAAGATCTTTCATTCCGCGCGATTCCAATTGAAACACAGCAGTAGTCTCGGCTCTCTTCAAAAGTGAAAACGTTTTTGGATCATCCAAAGGTATGAGTGTTATGTCTAGCGGTTGGTCTCCAGCTACAGCGCGCTGCACATCGATCATTTTTATCGCCCAATCGATAATTGTAAGCGTACGCAAACCCAAAAAATCGAATTTAACTAGACCAGCATCTTCAACATCGTTTTTATCAAATTGCGTGACCAGGCCAGCTCCGGTTTCGTCGCAATAGAGGGGAGCGAAATCGGTAAGTTTGGTCGGAGCGATTACCACTCCGCCAGCATGTTTGCCTACGTTTCGGGTAATGCCTTCTAGCTGAAGCGCCATGTCCCAAATTTCTTGACCGTCACCGTCATTTGTCAAAAACTCCCTTATGACCTCTTCTTGTTCGTACGCTTTACTTAGGGTCATTCCAATATCGAGCGGAATCATTTTAGACAGCTTATCGGCCAAGCCATAAGATTTCCCTTGTACCCGCGCAACGTCCCGTACTACGGCTTTAGCGGCCATCGTACCAAAAGTAATTATCTGAGAAACGGCATCTCGCCCATAATTATCGGCGACATACCCGATGACCTGATCACGATTTTCCATGCAGAAGTCGACATCAAAATCAGGCATGGAGACCCGTTCAGGGTTCAAAAATCGTTCAAATAGCAAATCGTATTGCAATGGGTCCAAGTCAGTAATTTTTTGCGAATAAGCCACTAATGAGCCTGCGCCCGAACCTCGCCCTGGGCCGACTGGAATTTTGTGGTCTTTGGCCCACTGAATAAAATCCATTACTATTAGAAAATATCCTGGGAAGCCCATACCACAAATTATGTCCAGCTCAAACTCTAGCCTGTCGTAATATTCCTGTTTCTTTTGGGCGTAGCTCGAAGAAGTAGTATCGAGAATAATTCTTAGCCTATCATCTAGACCATCTCGCGAAACTTTTCGAAAGAATTCATCTTCCGTCATTCCGTCTGGTATCGGATATTCAGGTAAAAAACACTTACCCAATTGGATCGATAATGAACATCGTTTGGCGATCTCAACCGAATTAGAAATTGCCTCAGGCAAATCAACAAACAACTCTTGCATTTCCTCGGCTGTGCGTAAATATTGCTGAACGCTATACTTTTTTTCTCTTCGAGGATCGTCGAGCGCGCGCCCTTCTCCGATGCACACGCGAGCCTCATGAGCGTCGTATTGAGACTGTTTTAGAAACCTCACATCGTTTGTTGCCACTACGGGGCATGAAAATTCTACGGCCAAAGCAACAGCTTTATGAAGATATGTTTCATCGTGTTCGCGCCCTGTTCGTTGTAACTCTATATAGAATCGACCTGGGTATAGCTCCATCCAATAATTAATTTTTTGTCGAGCATCTTCAAGCCGGTCCCCTAGTAAAGCCTGGCCAATGTCACCGAATTTCGCTCCCGAAAGCGCTAACACGCCTTCGCTTCGCTGCTCAATCCAGTCTAAGTGAATAAATGGTTCGCCTAATTTCTGACCTTGCTGGTATGAAAGAGATATGATCTCGGTAATATTTCTATAACCCGTTTCGTTAATCGCATAGAGCGTGATTAACGAAGGTTTTATTTCGTCATCATCCGAGGCTATATATAGATCACATCCACATACTGGCTTGACTCCAGCGCCTTGCGTGGCCTTATAGAATTTTATGAGCCCCATAAAACTGTGTAAATCGGAAATTCCACATGCAAACATACCTAAATCGCTAAGGTTTGCGACAAGCGGCTTAATTCTTACAATACTGTCTTTTAGGGAAAATTCACTTCTCACCCGAAGGTGGACAAAATCAGTCTGTGGCATAAAAAATCAAGCCTTGAGTGTTTGAATATTTTTGAATCTCTATTATCACATAGAGCCAAGTTAGACACAGTGTTTATGGTTTAAAAAATTAGTACAGTTTGATTTTCGAATGGTTTTTATATCGACTAAAATCGTCTAATAAAACGTAAACTACTATGAAAGGGTTTTGATGAACAGAAGCTCATGGGGTGAGTGCATATCGCTCGGGGGGATTTTGTTACATGGGTACCATGTACGATTTTGCTGAGAATAGTTAGTTTTGTAAAGCTAAGGCCCCAGACTCCTTCGAATCTGGGGTTTTATTTTTAGAACCGGGCCGGCACTCCGGCCTGACGATTCCCTGATCTGCATTCTGGGCCGCTGCTCGGGCGGTCCGACGCTTCGGCTCTCATGAGAGTCGAATAACGTCAAGCCTAGCAGCCAAAAAATATGATAAAAACAAAAAAAACCGTACTGGATCAACCAATACGGGTTCTAAAATTAAAGCCTGACAATGACCTACTCTCACATGGGAACTCCCACACTACCATCGGCGATGCATCGTTTCACGTCTGAGTTCGGGATGGGATCAGGTG
>JBLHGN010000054.1:0-16637 GCA_047616325.1 Lentisphaeria bacterium | reverse complement strand
GTAAGCGTGTCGATTACCTCATTAAAATCGAAGCGTTTCTCTTCCTTAGCCAGCTGTGCATAAAAAATAACCTGAAAGAGATAATCACCCAACTCTTCTTTAATATGGTCAAAATCCTGTCGTTCGATAGCATCCACCACCTCGTATGCCTCTTCGATAGTGGAGGAAGTTATGGAAAGATAATCCTGCTTTATATCCCAGGGACAACCAGTTTTGGGGTCGCGAAGACGCTCCATTAAGTAAATTAAATCTTTTAATGTGTAGGTGCGCTTGTCTTTAGAAAAAACATTCATGGAGGCATCAACCGACATCATATCACTCTCCTCACCGAAGACACGTTGGTAAGCTGGTTGAGCTTCGCCAAAACGCGACTCAAATCATTAAAGTCAGAAATTTCTATTGTGACTGTCATTTCGGCGGTGTTGCTATCTTTATTGGACTGGGTGCCCAGTGCGCTAACGTTTATCTTTTCGCGATCTAGCAAACTAGTAATGTCACGCAATAGACCATGGCGATCAAACGCTTCAATAAAGATGGACGCTGAATATTGTTTGCCGGGTTCGTCGGCCCAGCTTACTTGAATGATTCGCTCAGGCTCCTCCGCCTGACGCTGCAATACATTGCTGCAGTCTTCACGGTGAATGGAGACACCTCTACCGAGGGTAATATAGCCAGATATACTGTCGCCAGGAATGGGCTTACAGCACTGAGCAATGTGCGACATAAGGTTGCCTACACCGTTAATATATACATCCGCACCATTGGCTTCATTGGAGGCGCGCCCCACTATCGACACTACCGGTTCTTGCGGCTTGCCTTTACTAACCATACGCTGGGCAGCATTGATCACTCGTTCCACACCGAGATCTGCCGTTCCCACAGCGGTATAGAGCTCCTCCAAGGACTTCAGGTTAAGTTTATGCGCGAGATCTTCGTAATTTAGGTTGCTAAAAGATAGACGTTTAAATTCATGATCGAGCATAACCCTGCCATCGGCTATATTCTGATCTCGGTCCTGTAACTTGAACCACTGCTGCAAGCGACTGCGCGCGCGCGACGTAGTAATGTAGCCCAAGTTTGAATTTAACCAATCGCGGCTCGGTGCTTCACGCTTACTGGTAAGGATTTCCACTTGATCGGAGGTGTGCAAGGGGTGATTAAGCGGCACAATACGCCCATTGACCTTCGCCCCTCGGCAACAAATGCCCACATCCGAGTGAATTCGAAAAGCAAAATCTACCGGGGTCGCTCGCTCTGGTAGATCGATGACATGCCCCTCTGGGGTAAACACATAAATGCGGTCTTGCTCGATACCCTTGGGGAAATTATCCTCCCAGGGACCACCACCAACATTGTCATGCCATTCAAGCACCTGTCGCAGCCATTCAATTTTTTGATCGTAGCTCCCTGCGGAGTTATCTCCATTCTTATCACTTCCTTTATAACGCCAATGTGCGCATACGCCAAACTCAGCCTCCTCATGCATTAAGCGAGAACGTATTTGTACTTCTAGTACCTGATTGGCAGGGCCCTTTACGGCGGTGTGCAGGGAACGATAGCCATTCTCTTTTGGGCTAGCTATATAGTCGTCAAACTCGTTGGGGATATTGCGCCAAAGCGCGTGCACAATGCCAAGAACAGCATAACAATCCCGCTCGGATCTAGCCAAAATTCTCACCGCACGTATATCGTACACCTCGGAGAACCCGATATTCTTCCTCCGCATTTTGCGCCAGATACTGTAGATGTGCTTAGCCCGACCATAGACGTCAGCTTCGATACCTTCAGTGTTTAACGCCGACTGTAATAGCGAAATAACATTTTCTATATAACTCTGACGGTCGAGGCGCCGCTCATCCAATAATTTTGCGATGTACTTATAATCGTAAGGTTGTAGGTATCGGAATGAGAGGTCTTCAAGCTCCCATTTTATATGCCCAATACCCAAGCGGTAAGCGAGCGGCGCGTATATATCTGCCACCTCCTTGGCCACTTTTTTACGTTTCTCTGGCTTGGCCTTTTTAACCGCGCGAATGGCACAGGTACGCTCGGCTAGTTTGATAAGCGCTACGCGAACATCGTCTATCATCGCCACCAGCATTTTGCGGACATTCTCAGTCTGTTCATCGGAATGCTGACCGAAAACACTTTCGGCTGAGTGATTGGAAAGAGTACTGATGGCCGCCATTCGCCTAACACCATCGATTAGCTTGGCAATATTACTGCCAAAGGTATCGGCGATATAATCCAGTGTGAATTTGTTTTCGCGCACGCTTCGGTAGAGCACCGCGGCAACAAGAGTTTCACAGTCTAGCTGCAAGTCGGCCAATATCTCGGCCATCTCAATGCCGGCAAGGTAGGTCGTATAGTGCTCACTCCATGCAGTTTCTTGGTCACCCGGATTCCCTTCAACCGTTTTTGCAACTTTACAGGCATGCTCCAAGAGTTCGCGGGCACTGCCATCAATATGCACCGTTGAACAAATTTTGTTCAACCATGAGGGTGTATCAAGTACGCCGTCTAAGTCGAGAGGGAGGTCTTCGCGAACTTTTACCATGAAATAACTACAACCTAGTTCAGAACAATCCAGAGGACAGGTAACGATCACCCCTGTCACAAATAATGGCCACAATCACAGCATTATCGACACGCTTAGATATATCTAAGGCAGCTGCGACGCTAGCGCCGGAAGAAACGCCACAAAAGATACCTTCCTGCTTCGCTACATTACGCATGGTATCTTCCGCTCGTTTTTGAGAAACATTTACGACTTCATCAATATTAGCGTCATCAAATATTTTAGGGACATAAGCCGGAGCCCAGCGCCGAATCCCAGGAATACTGGCGCCCGCCTCGGGCTGCAAACCAACAATTTGAATGTCAGGATTCTGCTCTTTTAAATAGCGAGACGCGCCCACAATGGTACCGGTAGTGCCCATAGCGCTTACAAAATGAGTCACTGTGCCCTCTGTTTGATGCCATATTTCTGGACCAGTACCTTGGTAATGTGCTTTGGGGTTATCGGAATTGCCAAACTGATCCAAAACCACACCTTTACCCTCAGCTTGCATCTTGAGCGCCAAATCGCGCGCGCCCTCCATGCTCTGCTCCTTGCTCACCAAAATCAACTCGGCACCATACGCACACATCGATGACTTGCGCTCTTGAGTCATATTATTGGGCATAATCAATGTGATTTTGTACCCTTTTACCGCTGCTGCCATCGCTAACGCTATGCCGGTATTTCCGCTAGTGGCCTCAATAAGCCTGTCGCCAGGTGAAATCTCACCACGCTCTTCTGCACCGCAAATCATGGACATAGCCGGCCGGTCTTTCACCGATCCTGCAGGGTTATTGCCCTCTAGCTTGACAAGCACGGCATTTCGCTCTGTACCGGCTAGTCTCTGCAGTCTGACAAGAGGCGTATTACCAACAAAGGCTTCGATTGTGGGAAAGTTCATAAATAACCACTGTGATTAAGAAAAAATCATCGCCATAGCGCTCTAACATCAAGCTATACCGAAAAACACTATTTTTGTGCGTACAGGCGTTAGTTTAGGCGATGCTTTTAAACCTGGATTCAACTCGCTAGTGCAATCGGTGGATTGATGCCAAACCATACCTGATTTGGGGTGCAAAAGCATAAACATTTTCTTGGGCGGTTATTTAATTTGGTCATAATTTTTCAACATCTTCGCGCGTCATGTTGTCGAAGCTTGAGCCTTAGGGTGCGTACTGGCGAATCAAGCCATTGGTATTCTCATTAAGACCACGCCCCCATGAGTGGTAGGGATGAGTAAAATACACTGTGCATTGAGCGCTTGTGAAATCGCTTCATGTAGCATTTCCCAGTCGCCAACTCTACTACGCTCATCCACTACCGCAGGGCGATCATCAACACTAACCCTCTTTTTAAGCTGTCCTCGACGATCTGGACTGCCATATCGCTTCTTGAGCTTCTTCTGACAACGCAAATAGGCATGCAAATCACCGCCTGCTTTCTTGTCTGTCAATATGTACTGGTAAATCCATTCGGGGCTTACCGGCTGCAAATCCGTTTTCTTTAACCAGCCACTGACCTTTTCCGTGCTCCATTCTTCTCTCAGCAAAATTTCCACTCGTTGCCACGTACTATCCGTGATACGTGTATGTGTATATGTATATGTATATAAATGTTTTCGCTCATCGGTTAGACGCTGAGCCTTTTTGGGCCTGTAACCACGTAAACCAGTATTGCGCTTCAATTCACGACGTATCGTTGAAGGGTGGCGACCAAGCTCTTGTGCAACATTTTTTGTGTATATCCTGCTTTCAAAAATGGCTGGGTCTGGTATCGTTCTATTTCGGACAACTGTGTACAGTTCATTAGCAATTTCCTTTGGCGAGAAAGTGGCGTGAATTATACCAGTTGACCACTTCCAAAAAATTGCACTTACGAGTTGAATTCAAGAAACATAACAACTATGAGGATGCATATTATAAATGCATCAGGAGAAATCTAATGTGCCTTTTATCCTTATTTTACTGCACTCGGGAAAAGCCCAAAACGACACTAAAAACATCTAGAAATAGCAAAACTACTGATCTACAACCGCAAAAGCCCAAATTAAACGAGGCAGCTCACACTTTGCTACAATAGGGCTAGACCAACAGAACAATACGGCCGCTATTACAGACCAATTTAATTCTCACGCAATCAGTATCAGCGAGCACTAATATTTTATGTTAGACACGTATCAATTAAATAAAAAGCTAATGTATTTAGTGGCACTGCCACCCATAACTTTCGGAGCTATGTGGTTTTTAACGCTGCCATACACTTCGGCTCTGACCAACGAGTTTACCGTACCAACAAAAGTGGCAATATTATCTTTTTGCACTTTTTTATCATCATTTATTATTCTTTTATTTTTTGCATTAAAACTTAAAAAAGATCTCATTATCCCTACTTCAGCCATAGACAAGGTAATTGACGACCTAATAAACCACGGCCTAGATTTTCACTCACCCGAAAACTCTTTATACTCGCCTCTGTTCTCGAGACTAAGAAAGCTATCGCTGAGTTTAAAGAAATCCCACGATGAGTATGAGCAGGCAATTAAAGAGTCCTCCATCAAGCTAAGAGAAGCATATAAAAACATTGAAGCTCAAAACTCCGAAATAAAAAAAACACGCAACGAAGCTACAAAAGCTAACAACGCAAAATCAGATTTTTTAGCCAATACTAGCCATGAAATTCGAACACCACTCAATGGAATTATAGGTTTTACCGAACTTCTTGAAAAAACATCACTTTCATCTCAACAAATCGAATACCTTGAAACAATTAAACTATCAGCCAACACATTGCTACTAAACGTTAATGACGTCACCGACTTATCACGACTAGAATCAGGAAAACTTAATCTCGATTACAAATCGATTAACATCAGTGAAATCATCATCGAGGCCAACGGCTCATTTCTTAAGCAGCAAGCACCTAAAGACAAATATTCACTAAATTTAGAGATATGTCCGAACAATCAACTCCCAGAAAAACTCCAGGGAGACCCCGTTCGAATAAAACAAACCTATAATAATCTGCTCCTAAGTGCAGTCACTCTAAACACAAATGGCACCATTGAAATTTCGACTCACGTTGAATACACTAATGACAATAGAGTTGAACTCAAAGTATCGCTAAGCAACAACAACTGCGGCGATCTTAGCCACGAGATACATAAAATTAACACGCTATTATCACAGGCGGAAGGCAACGCAGACGACAAGTTCACCAATAAAAACCATATTCGGCTTATCGTTGCACAAGCGCTAGCCACCAAAATGGACGGTGGCATTGGTGTATCTGCCGAAACAGAAAAATGTACCTTTTGGTTTACCATACGATTGGCACTGCCGACACCCACTAACACCGACAGTCTTAATATTTCCCAATCTGCTCCCTCTATTTTACTCGTGGATGACAACGCATCGAACCGCCGACTGGTCTGCGAGTTCCTTAAAAACTCTGACATTAGCATTACATGTGCCGAATCGGGTGAAGACGCCTTAAGTTTGCTTAAAACGCAAAACTTTTCGCTAATTTTTATGGATATTCAAATGCCCGGCATAAACGGATTCGAAACAGCGAATGAAATTCGAAAATGCGAACCTGAAAACATGCGAACTCCGATTGTCGCTCTTACTGCGCATGCGGTAGAAGAAGACAAATCAAAAATCCTTATTTCTGGAATGGATGATTTTATAAGCAAACCGATAAACGATAGCCAACTAAATGAATTGCTTGAGCGATGGACGCACTATTCTAGGACAGCAGAAAACCACCAGCCTCCACCACGCACACAGCCTTCAACAGACAAGGCGCCAGTAAATGTGCAACTCTGTTTAAAATTATCCAACGGGAAAGCCGAACTAGCGCGCGACATGCTAACAATGCTTATAGACTCACTCGGTGCAGAAGTGGGGGCCTTACGTAAATCCTGGCGAGAACAAGACATTGAGCAGCTTCACGAAACTGTCCACCGCCTCCACGGGGGCGCCTGTTACTGTGGCGTTCCAACACTGTTGCGGGTGAGCGCAGAACTCGACAAAGACCTTAAAGACAAACGCATAGAAAACCTTAGCTCACAACTGGAACAGCTTATAGCCGCCTGCCAAGAGCTTCTAAGTTGGCGCGAAGCTCACGATCTCGATATACTTTTTAAATAATAGCAACGCTACCCTGGGGTTCGGAACAGTTCACGTGACTGCAATACTTTGCCAGCCAACAAGGGCTTAAAGGCAATTCGAGTGAGCCTTTTCGCAAAACGCAAGACCTCAATATCCTCATATTTCTGACAAGCAATTAAATGCAGAATGTCGCCGCAAAATATACTGGGTGCATCCACATTATTGACGGTGGCATTAGTCATTGGCTCTTCGTCAATCTCACGCAGAGGCCAAAACCCCTCTCCTGCGATAAAAACATACTGAGCATCACCCTGCGGGGATATTGGCACATTATTAATATCACTTTTAAAATCTATGCAGTAACCCAAGGATTCTAAAAACGAAAACTCGAATAGACGCAATGCTTGTTCTATATGTGGGTTTTCTTCAAAAACATTTTGCTGACTCAGTCGCTCCAAGGCTTCACGATAAGAAGAGAACAATGTTTCGCAAGCATCTTCTAGTGGCATTAATCGCTGCACTACTTCATTGAGGTACATTGCGGCAAATAGGCAGCGCGAACTCAGAGAATAGGCGTTTGCCGTTGCCTCCACCAAAGTAAACGTTTTAAGCGCAGCCTTTCCTCGCCACGAAGCCAAGAGCGGCGTAAATGCCTGCACCCTCGTCAGACTCTTTTTACTAATAGGTGCCCGCAAAACACCTGAGACCCTACCGTGACGTGCAGTTAGTATGTCCACCAGTATTTTAGTGTCGGTATACTTTCTGCTGTGAATTAAAAAGGCGGGTTCTGCATCCATCATAGATGACATGGTTAATCGCCTAATCTAAAGAGAAATACCCTAAATAATCTAAAAATCCTGATACCCCAAACTGCGCAATGCTCTTTCGTCATCAGACCAGCCGCTTTTTACCTTTACCCAGAGATGTAGCATCACCTTTGAGTCAAGCAGCTTTTCCATATCAAGTCGTGCCTGCTGGCCAATGCTTTTAAGTTTGTCACCCTTCTCGCCAATCAAGATGCGCTTCTGACCTTCACGTTCCGTGAGTATGAGCGCCCTTATGCGTATTAGATCAGGCTGCTCGACAAACTCCTCCACCTCAACGGCCACTTGGTGGGGCAATTCGGCGCCCAACTGGCGGGTAATTTTCTCCCTGATTATTTCCGACACCATAAAGCGTGCAGTTTTATCGGTTATTTGATCTTCAGGATAGAAGTGTGAAGCCTCCGGTAAGTGCGACACTATTAGTTTTTCAAGCGTATCAAGATTCTGGTTTTTAAGTGCTGACATGGGAACAACGTCAGCGTTAGGAAGTTTTTTTTGAAGTATTTCTAGATGAGGAATAATTTCATCTTTTTTGACAAGCTGGTCAACTTTATTGATGGCAATAATCACATGAGACTTTTCGGCGGAAACCTGCTGCAACACCCATTCGTCCTCTTCGGTCCAATGTGCCTTATCTACAACAAAAACGATCACATCAACATCTTTTAATGCACTTGATGCCGCACGATTCATATACCTATTTATAGCTTTTGTTTGTCCCTTGTGAATACCTGGAGTATCGACAAAAACCATTTGAACTGAGTCAACAGTTTTGATACCAAGGACATTATTGCGAGTCGTTTGTGGCTTTCTTGAGGTTATGCTGATTTTTTGCTCAAGCATATGATTAAGCAATGTTGACTTACCAACATTGGGGCGACCAACTATGGCTATATAGCCAGATCGGATTTTTTCTTCGTTTTGTTTGACCATAAGCTAGCTTCTATAGAATGTTTACAATAGGCCTACATACACCCAGCGCAAGTTGAGTCCGTATTTATTGACAACATACTCAATCACGTTTAAATACGCTGTTTTAGAGCGCCTGTTTTAACAATGCTAACATCTTCTCTGCAGCTAGCTTTTCTGCGGTGCGTTTGCTGGCTCCCTTAGCCTGACAAACAATTCCATTGCCCGATAGGCGACACTCCACCAAAAACTCCATAGCATGCGACAAACCGCTTGTTTCAATTACAGAATAACTGGGAATCTCCTGCTTACGCTCCTGCAAGTATTCTTGCAAACGAGTTTTTGGATCTTTGCTGGTATTGCTTAAACTGATATCGGACAAGCGTTTCGAGAACCACAGTAGAACAATTTCACGACACTTTGCCATACCCGCATCTAAAAAAATTGCTCCTATTATCGCCTCAACAGCATCAGCCAAAATAGATTCGCGCCGAAAACCACCACTTTTCAGCTCTCCTTCACCAAGCAAAAGATAATCACCAAGATCAAACTCCTTGCCAACCTGGGCCAAGGTAACACCTTTAACAAGGCTCGATCTCAAACGGCTTAAATCGCCCTCTCTCGCTTCATTAAATTTGAGAAATAATGCCTCTGCAATAATGAGATTGAGCAGTGAATCGCCCAAAAACTCGAGCCGCTCATTATTGTTCTTTCCAAAACTGCGATGCGTTAAAGCCTGAACAAATAACTGTTGATCGACAAATTCGCAGCCAATACGCGTTTCTAACTTACTAAGATTCATCGACTTCTTTGACGATGTACTTGCAGCAGGCAGAAGCATTTTGAGTATCGAGCTGATGTTTAAACGTCATGACAACATCAATATTTATAATAATAGGCACCCTAACCTCATAGATGGAGTTAACAACCACTCCGCCCCGTCGCTTTTTCACTTCAAAGCTATTTTCTGCCGCAGAGTTCACACTATTAATAGCTAAATATTTACCCAGCTGAGACTTGATTTGGACTTCTTTCAAAGAAGCGAGATCGGGGTTGTTTTTTACCAACGTTTTCAGAGCATCGACAACATATCTGTCGTCAGCATATGCCGGCACCATTTTTACTGTGCAGGTAATAATAATACTGGCGATACTCAGCACCACCAGCCAACCTATGGAAGATAAACCGCGTTGGTTGTTTTTCATACAGAAAAATCTCTAAAGGTGTCAAAAATAATTGTATAAAGCTTAAATCGCGCCTACACGTGAAAAGCTGGGAATACTCAATAACGATTCCCAATGCATCCAAATAGCAAATGCTTTGCCAACAATTCGTTCTTCCGGCACGGCTCCCCACACCCGGCTATCGGAGCTATTGTCCCGATTATCTCCCATCATAAAAAAATGGCCTTCTGGCACCTTCCAGGAACGATCACTGCTCGCCATTAAGGGTGATTCGCACTTCCGCATAAGGTGGGAGACATCGCCAAAGGTCTCGTTCACAACCACATATTCGCCCTGCCCTCGGCCAATATAATTACATGCATTGTCAATCCTTGGGTCCGTATAGGCCAACTCTTGCTTCATCTTTTCGCCGTTAACATATAAGACATTGTCAGCGTAGCGAATCACATCGCCCGGAAGCCCAACAATGCGCTTAATAAAATATTGGTCTTTGTTCGGCGGAAAAAACACCATAACCTCGCCACGTTTGGGGGTGTTTATATCCAATATCTTGGTTCGTATAAGCGGCAAACGAATGCCATAGGTAAATTTATTAACCAGTATAAAGTCGCCAACTTCCAGGGTGGGCACCATGGATTCTGACGGTATCTGAAATGGTTCAACTATAAACGAGCGCAGAGCAAACACTAGGAAAAGTACAGGAAAAAAAGACTTAGAATACTCCACCAAAACAGGCTCTAAAGATACCGTTTCCATCGCCTTTTTATAGCTCTCGTCC
Source organism: Lentisphaeria bacterium (assembly GCA_047616325.1). GTDB lineage: Bacteria > Pseudomonadota > Gammaproteobacteria > Pseudomonadales > Cellvibrionaceae > JBLHGN01. The sequence goes on along the minus strand of JBLHGN010000054.1, from coordinate 6,273 downwards.
TGCTGCTTTTGCTCAACCGTCAACGAAGAAAACTGACCATCAACTGCGGCGATTTTTTGCTCGCGAGACTTGCTAAAAAAAGCCAGATCCACAAGCCAAGTCACACCAGTAAATGCAACAGCAAGAAACAGTAAAAGGGGAAGATTAATATCCATTACTACACACCAATATTTTAGTTATCAACTTTAAGCACAGCCAGGAATGCCTCTTGGGGAATTTCGACATTTCCCACTTGTTTCATTCTCTTTTTACCAGCTTTTTGCTTTTCTAATAATTTCTTTTTACGAGAGACATCACCACCGTAACACTTAGCTGTAACGTTTTTTCGCAGGGCTTTAACAGTGGTTCGGGCAACTACTTGCCCACCAATAGCTGCCTGTATAGCCACATCAAACATTTGACGTGGAATTAACTCCTTCATCTTATCGGCCAGTGCGCGACCTTTGTATTGGGCGTTGTCGCGATGCACAATGATCGCCAGAGCATCGACCTTCTCAGTATTGATCAGCACGTCGAGGCGAACCAAGTTTGAGGGGGCAAACCTGACAAAGCTATAATCCAGCGAAGCGAAGCCGCGGCTTACCGATTTTAAGCGGTCAAAAAAGTCCATAACCACTTCATTCATGGGTAACTCATACTTGACCGCCACTTGGCTGCCAAGAAACTGGATGTCTTTTTGTATACCACGCTTCTGGACACACAAGGTTATCACTGACCCCAAATAGGTTTGCGGCACCAGTATATTTGCCTCAACCATTGGCTCGCGCATTTCCTCAATAAGACCAATGTCGGGCAACTTAGAGGGATTGTCAACACTAAGGGTACGGCCGTCTTTCGTTACCACTTCAAATATTACCGTAGGCGCGGTGGTGATCAGATCGAGGTCGTATTCACGCTCCAGTCTTTCCTGAATGATCTCCATGTGAAGCATACCCAAAAACCCGCACCTGAAGCCAAAGCCCAGTGCATCTGAACTTTCCGGCTCATAAAACAAGGAGGCATCGTTGAGAGTCAACTTGGCCAGAGCATCGCGAAAGTTTTCGTAATCTTCCGAGTTTATTGGAAACAGACCTGCGTAAACCTGTGGCTTAACTTTTTTAAAGCCCGGCAGCGCTGCAACGTTGGGGGAGTGAGCATGAGTGAGTGTATCGCCCACTGGGGCACCATGAATATCCTTTATGCCGGCGACTACAAAACCTACTTCACCGGCTCGCAACACTCCGGTATCGCGCCGTTTAGGCGTAAATACGCCAACTACATCAACAACATTTGCCCTGCCGATGGATTTGGTGATGATTTTTTCTTTTGCTTTAAGTGTGCCTTGTTTGACGCGCACCAGCGAGACTACTCCAAGATAGTTATCAAACCAGGAGTCGATAATAAGGGCTTGAAGCGGCGCGTTTACGTCGCCGACAGGTGGTGGAACCAGTTTCACCAGGCGCTCGAGAACGTCTTCTATACCCATACCCGACTTGGCACTGCATTTAACGGCATCAGTGGCGTCAATACCGATAATATCTTCAATTTCTTGGGCAACTCGCTCCGGCTCAACTTGGGGTAAATCCATTTTATTAAGAATGGGAATTACTTCTAAGCCCTGCTCAATGGCCGTATAACAATTGGCTACCGACTGCGCTTCAACTCCCTGGGCTGCATCGACAACAAGCAGCGCGCCCTCGCAGGCCGCCAGCGAACGAGAAACTTCGTAGGAAAAATCTACGTGCCCAGGCGTATCAATAAAATTTAACTGGTAGGTTTTACCATCTTTCGAATGGTAGTCTAGCGTGACACTCTGGGCCTTAATCGTGATGCCGCGCTCTCGTTCAATATCCATTGAATCGAGCACTTGCGCTGACATTTCCCGGGCCTCCAAACCACCGCAATGCTGAATAAAGCGGTCGGCAAGTGTGGATTTACCGTGATCAATGTGGGCAATAATTGAAAAATTTCGAATATGACTCAGATCTGACACTGCTTTGCGTAACTCATTAACATGGGTTTATATAAGACCTAAGTTCTGTAATTTGATGACGTCAAACTGACGTGGCATAGATCATATGGCAATTGAGCACTCAAGCTCTTGTTGAATCACGGCTAAATTTATTTTATCAGCTGTAAAATCAAAAGGTTAAGTAATACAGCCATCTAAAACCAACAGACTTAAGCATGAAAAACCGCAACCCATTTTAGGCGCGGTTTTAGGTGCGGCAAGTCTACAGCAAATGTAACACGCACGCTACGCTCTCGTGCCTCTGCGCATTTATGGTGAAGGCCAAAACACAGGCATTACTCCTCTAGGGTAAACGTCCTAAATACGGGCTGGCCATTACTAAAAAAACGAATAGGTAGTATGGTGTTTTTTGGTAGCGACTCCACCACCTTGTTAAAGTCATCTACATCCATGAGCTCCTCAAAACCTAGCTGGGCGATAACATCTCCGATAGCCACACCCGCCTTGGCTGCGGCGCCGCTGGAGTTTACCTCTTTTACCATAACACCACCTTTAAGCTGCATTTTTTCTAATAGAGACCTATCGACGCTTTCAACAACCACCCCCAACCGCCCTCCTACTGAGCCCGAGGGGCTGCCATCACTGACCGCCACTTCAGACTTGACACCGCCTTTAGTGCCCACTTTAACCGTGAGCACCTTCTTTTTGCACTGACGAATGATCTCCACGGGAACACTGACTCCGGGGGTGGTTACACCCACCACATGCGGCAAATCGGCACTTTCGAATATGTCGCCACTATCAAATTTAATGATCACATCGCCTACTTTCAAGCCGGACTTTTCTGCCGGGCCAGCGGGCTCCATTGAACTGATTAACGCGCCCATTGGAACATCCAAACAAAATGAGTCAGCCAAATTCTTGTCTACTTCTTGAATAACAACACCCAACCAACCTCGATCGACTTTCCCCTTTTTCTTCAATTGCGCCACAACATTTTTGGCAACACTGGAAGGAATGGCGAACGACAAACCAATTGACCCGCCCGACCGAGTGTAGATCTGAGAATTTACGCCTACCACGTCCCCGTCGAGATTAAACAAAGGGCCTCCTGAATTGCCGGGATTTATGGCTACGTCTGTTTGAATAAAGGGCACGTAATTACCATTTGAGCCATTGGGAATACTTCTTCCTTTAGCGCTTACTATTCCGGCACTGGCAGAAAAATCCAGACCAAAGGGCGAACCAATGGCAACCACCCATTCACCAACCTTTAATACTTTCGAGTCCGCCATTTTCAGGTATGGCAAACCTTTTTCCTCAACCTTCAAAAGCGCCAAGTCCGACAAGGGATCAACACCAATAACAATTGCATCGAACTCTCGCCTATCGATAAGCCGGACCACGATTTCATCAGCATTGTCGATTACATGATTATTTGTCAGCAGATACCCATCGGAGGAAATAAAAAATCCCGAGCCCATAGAATGCATATCCCGCTCTGGCATGCCTCTCGGCTCTAAAAAACGCTTAAATATATCGGGAATTTGTTGTCCGGGCGGCAAACGAAAGCCCCCGCCAGATATCTTCGACACCGTGTTTATTTTAACAACGGCGGGAGATGCCCGCTCGATCAAACCAGAAAAATCTGGTAGGCCCTTTACCGCTGCATTGACCGCAGCACTCGAAAGCAAAACGAATAGGAGAAAAGCGTTTAAAATAGACCGAAACATAAGATATCGTCTCCAAAATATAGTAGGTTAAAACTCTGTGTCGCGGAAAACCGGAGACGGCATCGAGCGCCTAACGGGTTATGATAACGTCTACCACTACGAGCCTTGCAGCTGACGCTCTATAGTTGAAATAAGTGCCGAAGGGGTTTCTGCCTTTGAGATTATTTGAGCCTCATAACACGATGTTTTTTTTGACAAGTTCGAATGCATTTTGACGGCAAGCGCACCACAAAAAAGTCCAACAACAGCTCCCGCAATAGCAGGCAACTCGCTTGAAAAATGCCAAGGCCCTATATTCGACCCCAGATAAGCGCCACACAACATAAACAATAGAGGAAGCAAATAGGCAATTACTGCTGCCTTTACGAGAGCAAACTCGTCGACCCCCAAAACTACAGCATCGCCCTCCTGCCACTGCTCTTCTATGAACAATGGGTCGAAGTGAACTTTTATAAGGGTAAAATTACTTGTAGCGGCCAATGAATTGAGCAATTTTTGCCCGCAGCCAGCTTTGGCTGAGCATTGCCCACAAACAGACTGCTTGAGCGTTTCCACCCACAAGCCATCTTCGTCGACCGCTACGACCTTGCCAGTTTCATGCAACATAATAAATCACTATATTTCTCAATTGGCCTTTGTAGGCGGTGCGTCTTCAGACGCTGACTTCACACGTAAAGGCGCAGTAACCAAGGCAACCGTCGTCAATATTTTACTGGCCGTCGCTCCCGGAATTTCACCGACGACAGAGACACCAAAGCGACTGTCGGCAGTGCTGACCGGAGCCATAACGATGACCGTCGCCCCTCTTTTGAGGCTGGTTGGAATTGCAAGAAAACTAGCACTAGAATCAGAAAAATCTGCACCATCGATGCTTGTGGGCGCGACAAAAACAGAAAATGTAGCAATACCATCCGTGTAGGTTTCTACATGTCCATCCTCCTCAGAGTAACTATATTCAGACAGCACAAAGCCTGGCGGCACCCAGGTAGGCTGCCAATATGACTCTAAATCCAAAGATCGAGATTGACCAGTACACGGACCTTTTGACCCTACCCCAGAGCCCTCTTCCGAGGGAAAATCAAAACTAGCCGCGTTTAAGCTTGGCTCAGTCTCAAGAGAAATGAAATGTAAACGTTCTAGAACATTGCGACCATTAGCAATAAGAAGCGATTTGAGTGGCAAGTAGGTAGTTTTGTCAACCCCCAAAACAACACTGTAACGATAGTCATCTTTAGGTTGGAGCCGTATCACCCATGCGTCCCGACCCGCTATGCGATCTTCACCAACAAAAACAAAGCTGTAGGATTGGTCAATACTTGAATGAGAACCATTGGGCATCGTCAAAAAACCACCGCTCAGCAAGCGACTGCCGGGTGAAATACAATTCGAGGAGTTGCCACTCTTTGAGCGAGAACGATCTGGGCCGTTTAGGTACGAAACCTTTTCGTACTCCAAGCCACCGATAACACCATGACTTATTTCAATAACGTCGATCTTACCCGAATGCTCATAAGTTAGGCGTCCTCGATAATCAAGAAGACGAATGGCCTTAGCCATCTTTGTCAGCACTTCTGTTGCTGGAGGTTCAGGCGGGAGAGCAAAGACGTATGAAGTAAATAAAAGAAAAGACAGGCAAACTAAACGCCCACATGCGTCTGACATTGAATCTTATTCCCCTTCCTCTTGAGGCTCAGATTGCAGCTCTGAGACGCGAGCAAACGGAATGACACCCATGCTCCCAGAGGATGCAGATTGCTCTGAGTGCTTGTACATTAGACGGTTTATGTGATTCTGTAATTCATTGTCGTGAATAACCAGTGCGCCCTGAGCGAACTCTCCCGCCCTTATTGGCGAACTGTTACGCGAACCCGACCGAGTACCTACATCGAAAGTTGACGAGCTGACAGTTCTGGCTGATAGAGAAGGCAACTCGAAGCCCTCGGGTACAGACGATCCAGGTAAAACACCGTGTGCGATTGCGCCTGAAGACGACTCCGCGCCGGACTTTGCATTGTTGGCAACAAGTGCTCCCGAACCCGCCGAATAACCATTGAACTGCTGCACGCCAATGACAAAACCAAAGGCAACCGTAGCCGCTATCGCCGTTTTGCCCATTACATCGCGCCATTTACTCCAGGCATTCACCCACGCGCCATTAACAGGTGTCACTTGGGCAGAACCACCCTGTAGTGCTTGATCCTCAAGAGACACGATAGGGTCTTGTTCTTCTGTTTGAATAATTGCTGAAATTGCTACCGAAAGATCTACGGGTGAATGCTGACAGTCTCGTTTAATTACCGAACGAATCAGCTGATAACGCTCCCATTTTGCCCGAGCTTCCTCACGGCCTGCTGACCGAGTATCGATGGAATCAAGTACCTGACTTACATCGGAATCATTTGATTCGCCATCAATCAGTGCGGAAACCGACTCGATAACAGAGCTATTGGGAGATTTTGTCATATACCAGTTGCCTAGAGAGTGAATTTAAAATGTATTCCCGGCAGAACTAACGCCAGCCTACCAGTGAATATTATGTATTATTAGATGTGAATCAAAAAAAGCTTGCCATTTTTAGCCCTAAGGCAA
>JBLHGN010000053.1:0-16847 GCA_047616325.1 Lentisphaeria bacterium | reverse complement strand
ACTTCAAGGGGTGGGTGAGTCGCAAATGCCGCCATCATCTTTGTCGAAAAATTGGAGGAGATAGCAAAGGCTTTCAATGTGTCCGGCATCTCTTCTGCGATGGGTTGGCGTGCTTCCGATTGCAGGCGCCGCAGCGCGCTTATCATGGAATGTTTGTCACACAAATTGGCACCCGCAACATATGCTCTAAATTCCCGCTTGTGAGAGAACCTCGCGACGATCATATTGGCGAGAAAGGCCAGCACTAATTCCTCTACAAATGTAGTAATATAAAAACCGATGCCGTGCCCGCGTTCGTTTTTTAGAATAACTCGGTCTACCGTATTGCCAATAATTCGCGCAAAAAACATTACGAAGGTATTCACAACACCTCGAACAAGGGCGAGTGTGGTCATATCGCCGTTGGTGACGTGACCGATTTCGTGGCCTAATACGGCGCGCACTTCATTCTTATCGAAACGGTGCAATAAGCCCGCACTCACCGCCACGAGAGCATTATTGCTATTCCATCCAGTTGCAAAGGCATTGGACTGTTGCGCAGGGAATATGCCCACTTCTGGCCTGCCTATTTTGGCTTTGTCGGCGAGATCGCGAACGGTCTCTAAAAGCCAGCCTTCTTCGGCGGTGTGTGGCGTGTTAATAAGGCGTATACCCGTTGCACGTTTTGCCATCCATTTCGAAATAAATAGAGAAACAAACGAGCTGCTAAATCCGAATGCCGCGCAAAAAAATAGCAGCGATTTCATATCCAGATCGGAATCCGGTTGGTACAGATAACTGGCCACACCCAGTAGATTAAGGGTAATGTTCGCAATAACAATGACGGCAAGGTTGGTAAGCAAAAATAAGGCAATACGTGTCATAGCTGTCCTCAGTTTTTTTTAATGATCACAAAGCAGCGTCGACCTAAACCCCGTTGCCACTATAAGGCCATATTTCGCGGCTGTTCTTGCAATCAATAATAAAGGGGTCGTTTGATGTTCTATTTTTCTGCAGCTTTTATATGTATCCACTACGTGTACATACAATTTCTTCGCTCAATATAGTGCCGGATTTTCCGCTTTCAATTGCTCATGAAAATACCGAATTATCCATCGCTGGTTTCAGTGCGTGTTTGGCTTGGAAGTCAATAGCAGGTAGAATGCGGCCCCTGAAAACCTCTTTATCACGAGTGAAAATCACCTATGTTTAGTTCAGAAGATTATCTCTGGGGCTGGCTCTATTACTTGCTGGGCGCTGCAATGTTTATCTGCTGTTGGTGGTATGTTACCGCTCATATTAGGAGGGTAGAAATACGACATATGGCTCGTGTTGTATTTGTCACAGTGCTTTTGGTGCCTTGGTATACAGACTCGCAAAGTTCGCAAATGTCTCCCGCTTGGTTGATAAGTGCTATAGAGGGCGTGTTTGTAGGTTCAGATGCATTCTGGCGGGCAGGCAGGCCACTGCTCGTTGCTGTTATTGCTTCACTGCTGTGTTCTTTGACGTTTTACGCTGTACAGCGCTACAAAACGCAAAAAACTGCCTAAGTTTATTTCATATTGAATCCGTCTCGCTGCCTTATCCTTGACGCCAAAAACTACTTGCTCTTCCCCCTATATAGGCCTGTAGTGGCCGTCCATAGGTATTTTTGTCAGCGCTACCAGCAAAAATAACTGCGGTCAATTTCGGCAGGGTAGCCCCACAACTGCTATAAATAACTAATATATATGCTGCTTGTTAGTAGGGCTTGGTTAGAAGCCTATATTTAATAACTGCACCAATTGCGAGAGTGGTTTTGACTGAAGTTTGCATTATTTAGCTTTTTGAGAGCAAGGTTGTTGATTCTCACTAGTTGTCATCCTTCATCACACTTCCTTTGAGCTAATTAGGAGCACAATACAAGTTTGTGATTTTGGACTCACTCAATCAAAGCATTGTAGCCATCAGTCTAATAGACTTTACTGTTTATATTTTTTAACAACTATCGAGTGAACGCCAATAAACACAGTCGCCAGCGCGCATCTTTACAGTTTAGCATCCAACAGGCATTTCAAGGCAATAGGGGAGACAGCCGAAACAATATGACGTTTATTCGCAGCCTATCACAGGCCACTGTATTTCTTATCGGCTTAGCTTTGGGGTTATCGACCACCGCCCAGCCCAGCCAGTACTCGCAAAAGGTGTTGCCGGCAGATGTGCGCTTGGTAATTGATGTTTCCGGCAGTATGAAACAGAACGACCCAAACAATTTGCGCCAGCCGGCTATAGAGCTTCTTGTGCAATTGTTACCCCAGGGAAGTAAATCAGGTGTTTGGACTTTTGGTCAGTGGGTCAACATGTTGGTACCTCACCGGCCCGTTGCGCAAGAATGGCGGGAGGATGCCCAGTCCAAGTCCAGTCAAATAAACTCTGCCGGTCTTTATACCAATATAGGTGAAGCCTTGGAAAAAGCGGCTTACGATTTGGGCGGGAACCAAGGCGAGTATCACAGCAGTATTATTTTGTTGACCGATGGCATGGTTGATATAGACAAAGACCCCGCCGTTAACAAGCGAGAATGGCGACGTATCGTCGACGAAGTACTGCCAAAACTAAAAGAAGCCGGTATTGTTGTTCATACGGTGGCGCTATCAAAAAATGCCGACACAAACTTGATGGATAAGTTGTCGCTGGGTACCGGTGGTATTGCCGCCGTTGCCAACAGCGCCGACGATCTTATGAAAATTTTCCTAAATGCCTTCGATGCCGCCGTGCCCGCTGAGCAGGTGCCACTTTCTGAAGAAGGTTTTCTTGTGGATACCAGTGTCGAAGAATTTACTGCACTTATTTTTAGAGAGAACCCAGCGGACAATACCCAATTGGCGGGCCCTGATGATGATGTTTTGGAGGCTAAAACGAAATCAAAGTACGTAAGTTGGTATCGCACAGAAAGCTACGACCTTATTACCGTAAAACAGCCCCTAGAGGGACAGTGGCGGGTTAAAGCCGCGATGGATCAAGACAGCCGGATAACCGTCGTCAGCAATCTCAATTTGCGCGTTAAATCCATGCCTCATAATGTATTTAAGGGCAACCAGTATCGCGTCAGTTTTTCACTGCAACAAGATGGTAAAACCATTACCAGCCCTGAATTTCTAAAAATTATGGAAATAAAGGCCGACATGGTGGCTGGCCACGACGAATTCTCCTTGAATAAATTATGGGATAAAGGTATTCCTACCCGTTCACCTCCTATAACCGGAATATTTAACCTCGAGCTTCCAGAATTTGATAAGGCCGGCATTTACCAGCTTACGATAGTGGTAGATGGCAAGAGCTTTGTTCGAGAATTTAATCATCAGTTTAGCGTTCGTCAGACCTTTGATGCGGATATAAAATCAGTATTCAACGATGGAAAGCTTGAGTACTTGTTAACGGCAAGGTCCTATGGTGAAGAAATAGATATAGGGCAGACACAAGTTGTAGCCACCTTGTTCGGGCCAAATCAGAGAAATAAAATTTGGCCTATGGCGTTCACAGGCCTGGATACGTGGCAGGCAACCCTGCAGCCTGAGGATGAAGGTGAATATGTAGCCAAAATAAAAATTCGCAGCGCCACCAAGCACGGTGCTAAATTTGACGAAAGCCTCGAAGACATCCGTTTTAATTACTCCTTGGACGAAGGTTTTTTAGAAGAGATAGAGCCTTTTGTGGAAGACCAGGGAGCGTCTGAGCCAGCAGCTTCTCCGGTGCCCTCTATTGAGCCTGTCGCGAGCCCTTTACCTCAAGTCAGCCTCCAGCCTGTTGTAGCAAAAGAAGCGGAGTCTATTCCCAGCTGGTTACTCTACAGCGCACTTACCTTGGGTAATGTCGTACTGTTTGGTTCGGGTTTCTTGATTTTTAAAAAATTGGTCGCTGGAAAAAAACCAGAAGAGATCCTGGATCAATTCTCTGAAGAGAACGTAAATCAGGCTATAGAAGAAGTGCAACCCGAAGAGGACGAAAGTGAAGAAGAGCCGCCCATGGAAGTCTTGGATTTAAACGAAATCCCTGAAGAAGAAAGTATGCCCATGGAGGATGAGGTTGAGGATGAGGATGAGGACGACGAGGATATTGATATGGAGTTCTCGGGTACTGACGACACGGCGCCTGATGCGGTGGAAACGCCAGAATCGAAAGCGGAAGAAGAGGCCTTGCTAGAGGCAATGAGCTCTGTAATGGATACGGACGATGACGACCCCATGGATGAATTGGATGACCTAGACGCAATGGGGGTTGAGGAAGAGGTAGCCGAGGAGTCCGTCGTAGAAGAGCTTAGCGATGAAGAAGAGGAAGAAGACATGGTCAGTGCGATGCTTAGGGCACAAGGCCTAGACCTAGCCGAAGATGAACTCGATGATGCCATATCGTCATTGATTGACGATTTGGAAAATGATGATTCCATGGCGGGAAACGATAATGACGACTTCGGCGATAATGATGACTTTGGCGATACGGATGACTTCGGTGACGACGATAAGTAGAGCGATTGTGTTGTAGTCGGAGATTTCACAGCAGTGGATTGAGGGCAAAGCGAAGTTTCTTTTTTCTTAGCTTCTTTTGTTAGTGCGCTAATGTTAGCTCTTCAAATAGTTTTCCAGTTGTTGCACTTCTCTTTCGTTAAATATTAAGCCTAGCCGCGTTCTCTTCCACAAAACGTCATCGGCCGTTTTAGCCCATTCACAGCTCACCAAATAATCCACTTCTCTTTGATAGAGGCCGTGGCCGAAGTGTTCGCCTATATCTTCCAGCGTTTGCACAGAAGCCAGTATCACGTTTATTGCTGTGCCGTAAGTGGCAAAAAGGCGCTGCAAAATTGAGCGGCTAATGAAGCTGAAACGCTCTTCCAGCTGTGCAAAAACTTGTTCGATTGAACGTTCGTGAAGGTCACCTCCAGGAAGGGGTAGGTGTGCGAAATCTTTACTCTTTTTGGTGCCGGTGAAGGGCTCTAAAATATCCAGACCTCGTTCAGCAATCAAGCGAAATTGAATAAGGTTTGAGCCGAATAATGTGAGTAGCGGAGCAGCATGGCCGGGATTATTTAAATCCAACCATGACTCGTGAGTTCGCTCCGAAGACTTCTGAACCGAGTCTTCAACCATCGCCAACGCAGACCAGCGGCTGTGTGTTATGTCGTTACTCACTAGGGCCTCCTGAGAGTAGCGATTCCAATGCTGTAAAAATGTGGCGATAGCCTTTGCTTTTGACTCTGCAGATTTGTCTTGAGCAATAATAGGACCCGCACATAGATGTTGTTCGTCAAAGGTGTGGACATATACCAGTGATTTGTCGTCCTGCTGGATAGCCACTGCGCCGTTATCAAAAAAACGCGCACCAGAATTATCCCGGTCTTTATCGCGAGGGTGTTGTTCCTCGCTGCTATCTAGCGTCTCAACCGTGGAACGTTTGAAGTAGATATATCCCAAGTGATTTGCGGTGGCTTTACAGCGTGTTTTTACGCCAAGTATCGAGGCTAAGGTATCGCTGGCGACTGGCCCGGTGCAGGTGATTAAGGCTTTAGCGGTGATTTCGCTCTTGCTGGCGGCAAAGTCAGACTCGAGGCTTAAACTCCAGCTGTCAGCAAGGCGTGTGGCCCCGCTAACTTTTTGGTTGGTAAGGAGGAAAACACCTAGTTCTTGGGCCTGTTGCACCAAGGCGATACTAACTCTAAGCGGATTAATTGTGTGTTCCCATGCAGATCTTTTTAATAGGTGCTGAGCTTTGATCACCGTGAGTGGCGCGGCGGGAAATTTAGTAGAGAAAGGGAATACTTCTCTTCCCTGCAGGCGCCGGTATAGTGCTAAGCCAAAATTGGCTCGCCTTTCCGAGCGCGCGGTGGGGTTGTGGGTAAAATAGGTGGGAATGGGCCGCACGAGGTGGGGCGCCTTGCTCCTCAGTAGCGCAAGTTCCTCAAAATTCGTAGCGACATCACTTACATTGAGGCTTTCGAGCTTAACGATATCAGCCCCGGCAATAATGGTGGGCTCGGCGGACGCACCCTCGCCCAGTTTGCCACTGTGCACCAGTACCGTTTTTAGGCCCCGACTCGCCGATTCGCAGGCCATGCTTAAGCCGTGAATTCCCGCACCAATAACGGCAATGTCGTAAGTGTTTGGAGGAAGCTTATCAGCCCGCTGGGTCATTACGTTGCGCCGTATAGAAAATGTTGTTTATAACTGAATCATAACGTTCTATTGCAAAAACTTCTAATGCAGGCTTCGATTGTTTTGCTCTATTAGCGGTTTTTGTAAGACGTTAGGGCCTTAAGCTTCGAATTGTGGGTCTGATATTTTGTGCCGATGGCGCTCGCTATAATGAAGATTCTCGTTATTAAGTGGCATGCTAGTGCCGCCAATGTTTAGAAAATAAATTCGCATTCGACCTGTTTGGCGCATTTTGAAGTTCCAAGCCGCTTACTCGTTTTTTTCTTAATTGAGTCGGTCGTCTGGGGGTAAGCTGTGCAGCAAGTCAATGCCGTACAGATTTACGTTGCAGATGTGTCTCGCGTTATATCTGGTGTAGCAAGTGTGTGATAATGTTGCGCCCCTACATGTTGACCTGGGGGAAGCTAGCGGCCTGAGGTTTAAATTACTTAGATTTCAAAGAGCGTAGATTTCAAGGTATCTAGATTTAATCGTATCTAGATTTCTATGTGCCTAGTTCGGCAACGAGATTACAAAAATTAAAATGTGTTTGATAGCTATAGAGGAAGTTCTAAATGCTGCAGGTTAAAAAATCAACGTCCAAGTGTCCGTCAAAATCGGCTGTTCATTTTAAGCGATGGTCGTATTGTGTCTCCCTAATCGCGCTTTTGTTGGGCCTTCAGGCATGTAAAGCGGGGTTCGCCAGCTCCATCGATGCTAGTCTCTCACGTCTGAGTATTAGCGATGTGAACCTCAGTCCCTCGTTCGATACAGATACCTTAGAGTACACAGATACGGTTAGCGTGAATGTGACTAGTATTGTTTTCAATGCAAGGACTAGCTCTGAAGGGGCCACCATGGAGCTTGACGGCGTTGACTTGGCAGACGACACCAATAGTTCATCACAAACTTTGGCCGTCGGTGAAAACACATTTGAAATAACCGTTTTGGCGGAAGATGAATTCACCGAGCAGACCTATGTTTTTGTAATCACCCGCCAGCAAGATACCGATGATGACGCTAATTTAACGAGTTTGACATTGACTGATATTGATTTTGACTTTTTCTCAGGCACTCTAGAGTACGATGTGGAAACTAATTATCTTGTCAATCAAACTCGCGTGTTAGTGGATGCCTCAAATAGTGAGGCAGCATTATTTTTCGCTGGAGATAGTGAGCTTGTTGACGGAAAATCAAGTGTTTCTCAGTCGCTTACTGCATCATCCGAAACAATTCTCAGTATTACCGTCACGGCTACCGACGATTCTACCGAGCAGATTTACTCCGTAACTGTCGATCGTGGGGGTGAAGACGATTTAAATCAAAATTTTCTCAAAGCTGCAGCTCCTGGCGTTGGTGATGAGTTTGGTCACAGTGTCGCGTTTTCAGACAATACGCTTGCTGTAGGCCTGCCAGGCGCCTCAGAGGTAATTGTTTTTAACCTCAGTGGCGATTTGTGGGGTCAGACCGCAAGCGTAAAGCCAACAGTCTCTGAGCCCCACGAGGGTTTTGGCTCGAGTGTCGCCTTGGTTGGCTCTACTCTAGTGGTTGGCGCCCCAGGGTCGGATGTTATTGCCGGAAGGGTTTTTATCGTGACCGGAAGTGGGTGGGATCAAATCGAAGAGCTTTCTTTGGCATCGAGCATTGAGGGTGATCGCTTTGGCGAAGCCTTGAGTCTGCAAGATGATATTTTGATGGTAGGTGCGCCGGGAGCCACTCTAGATACGGGAGTAAATGGAGGCGTTGTATTTGAATACACGTTGGTAGACGCTATCTGGACGCAGGGCGAGCCCATCGTAGTAGACGATTCTGTTGAAGGTGACGATTTCGGTGCAGCACTTCAACTAAATTATTCAACAGAGTTGGCCATCGGTGCTCCTGGTAGAGATCTGAATAAAGGCGCGGTGTATGTTGTTGAACACACTGGCGGAACGTGGGTTGTGGGCGATCCGACAGTGGCCACTATTCGTGATGAGGGCGACAAATTTGGAACTTCTTTGGTCATCCAAGATGACGTTTTGGTGGTGGGTGCACCAGGGGAACAGAGCAGTGCAACAGGTGTTGACGGCCTCCAAGCGGATAAATCTCAGGAAGATGCCGGTGCCGTATATATCTTTAGTCGCAAAGATGAAAGCGACACATCTTGGGGGGGGGAGGATACCTATCTTAAAGCAACCACAGCGGGAGCGATGGGCTTCGGTAGTGCACTTGCTATGACGGACAGCATGTTGGCGGTCGGGGCGCCACTGCAAGACGTGACGGCGGGTAATTCTGGAGCCGTGTATCTATTTGCCAGAGACAGCGAGGGTGGCTGGCCTTCGGCGCACACCCTAAAAGCGGTTAACAATACCGAGCCCAGTCAAAACTTTGGCAATGTCTTGGCCTTTATTGGCGATACCTTGGTCGTTGGCGCTGAGGGTGAAGATAGTAGTGTCGGGGGAATTAATCCAACTCCCAATGATGGCGCAAACAATTCCGGCGCAGTTTATGTTATCAAGTAGGTATTAAGGCAAAAATAAAAAAGGGGGTAATACCAATGACAACAGCCTATATCAGCCACCCCAGTTGTGTAAAACACGATATGGGCGCCGGTCACCCAGAAGCGCCAGAGCGCATAGCGGCGGTCTACAACGCGCTGGCAGACACCGGCTTGTTGTCAAAGCTGTCGGTATTTGAAAGCAGGGCCGCAACGTTTGAAGATTTATCTCGTGCTCATGACCCAGAGTATATCCAACTTATTTTCGATGCGGCGCCCGCGAAAGGGCACGTGCAGTTAGATGCCGACACCTCAATGAACGCCCATTCCCTCGAAGCGGCCTTACACGCAGCCGGTGCAGTGGTGCAAGCGGTCGATCTAGTGATGACCGGCGATGTGAATAATGCCTTTTGTTGTGTGCGGCCACCGGGTCACCACGCCGAACACGACCGTGCAATGGGGTTTTGTATCTTTAATAATCTGGCCGTGGGTGTGCGCCGCGCTATAGAGGTATACGGGCTTAAGCGGGTGGCCGTGGTAGATTTTGATGTGCACCATGGCAACGGCACCGAAGATATATTTAAAGATGACGCTCGGGTATTTATTTGCCAAACCTACCAAGCCCCTTTTTACCCCTACACTGGGTGCGATACCATTAATGGTCATATCGTTAATGCGCACCTTAGTGCTGGCAGCGATAGCGATAACTTTCGTGAGGTTTTCAGTGCGCAATGTCTTCCGCAGTTGCTATCATTCGACCCGCAAATAATATTTATTTCAGCGGGTTTTGATGCCCACACACGCGACCCCTTGGCGCAGTGTAAGCTTGTAGAAGAGGATTACGTTTGGGTGACAGAACAGGTGGTGGCCGTGGCCGAAACACATTGTGAGGGGCGCATCGTGTCGTCGTTGGAAGGTGGCTATCATCTTGGCGCGCTGGGTAGCAGTGCCCGTGAACACATACAGGTTTTGTTCGATAGGGGCTAGTGGCCTCGACCATCTAACTGCCGCACAACTAAAACATTTGAACTCCAGCTAGAATTTTGGCTCTCTTGGTTGGAAGGGGTCTTCCGGCTCTTCTTCACTCTCTATGGACTCTAAAGATAGTTCGCCAAAACTGGAAGCGCTGAGTGCATCGTCGTCCGACGTTTTATCTTTAATCGATTTTTCGATGTTATTGTCAGCAGAGCTCTCTTTGGCAAGTTTAATGCGCAGCCGTAAATTGTTTGCCGAGTCGGCATTGGCGATCGCTTCGTCTAAGGCGATGGTACCGGCCATATAAAGCCGGAATAGGGCCGTGTCGAAGGTTTGCATACCCAAGTTTTCTGATTTTTCCATAATCGGTTTAATTTCATCCAAGCGACTTTTGAGAATCAACTCTTGAATGGTTTTTGTCCCTAGTAACACCTCCACTGCAGCGCGGCGTTTGCCGTTAATTGTGGGAACCAGTCTCTGCGACACAATTGCGCGAATATTTTGCGAAAGCCCCAGTAATAGTTGATGGCGGCGTTCCTCTGGAAATAAGTTGATAATGCGCTCGAGTGCTTGGTTGGCATTGTTGGCGTGTAGCGTTGAAATAGCTAAGTGCCCGGTTTCAGCGAACTCCAACGCGTGTTCCATGGTGGCGCGCTCTCGTATTTCGCCGATAAGAATTACGTCCGGCGCCTGCCGCAGGGTGTTTTTTAACGCGCTTTGAAAACTACGTGTATCCACCCCCACTTCGCGTTGATTAATAATGCTTTTTTTGTGGCGATGCACGTACTCCACAGGGTCTTCAATGGTGATAATGTGGCCGGCACTGGTGCTATTACGGTGATCGATAAGCGCTGCCAGCGAGGTTGATTTACCCGAACCGGTGCCCCCCACAAAGAGCACCAAGCCGCGTTTAGTCATAATCACTTCTTTGAGTACCTCGGGTAGCCCCAGGTCATCAAATTTGGGTATTTCTGCCCTTATGTTGCGCGCGACGATTGAGAATTCATTGCGCTGTTTAAAGATATTGATGCGAAAGCGGCCTACACCGGCTATAGAGATTGCCAAGTTCATTTCAAGCTCGTGCATAAAACTTTCACGCTGCTCCTCGTCCATTATGGCGTTGGCGATACTTTCTATTTCGCCAGCTTTGTACGCAGTTTGTCCGAGAGGCTTAAGGGTGCCCTGAAATTTAGCACAAGGTGGCGCACCAGTGCTCAAATACAAATCTGAACCATCTTTTTGGGCGAGTATATTCAAGTACTTGTCGATGGGGGTGGTCATTGCGTCCTCGTAAGTATTTTCTTTACAGCGGTAAAGTTGGGCCCGGCAGGCTAGCGCCACGCTTAAATTAGTATAGATGCGCAAACAAGATATGCCCTAACTTTACAGCAGTTAGTGTGTTTGGCGCTCGATAGATGTAAAATACGGCTCCTCTTCAGACCAACAACTGACGAAATGCAACGTCAGTGGGGCTCTAAATCCCGAATAGATCAATAAAAATGTCGTTGCTGGTGGACGCCGGGAGCATAATTTTGTAACGTAGCGCACGATTTTTTACGACTTTTCGCAATGTTGGGTCGTAAGTCATGCTTTTCTTCAATCCAACACTAAGGATCAAAAATGACAGTTAAAGTAGGTATCAATGGGTTTGGGCGCATAGGCCGCTTTGTTTTTCGCGCTTCCGTTGAGCGTGACGATATTGAAGTAGTGGGAATTAACGACCTGCTAGACGTAGACTATATGGCGTACATGCTTAAGTACGACTCCACTCACGGTCGCTTCAAGGGCACTGTGGAAGTTGAAGGCGGTAACTTGGTCGTCAATGGCAAAGTCGTTCGTGTAAGCGCAGAGCGCAACCCTGAAGACCTTAAGTGGGACGCTATTGGTGCGGATGTTGTGGTTGAATCTACCGGTCTTTTCTTAACGGATGAGACAGCGCGCAAGCACATCACTGCCGGCGCTAAAAAAGTAGTTCTGTCAGCACCTTCGAAAGACAGTACGCCCATGTTTGTTATGGGTGTTAACCATAAGTCATACGCAGGTGAGGCTATCGTTTCTAACGCATCTTGCACCACTAACTGCCTGGCACCTATCGCCAAAGTGCTTAACGATAAATATGGTATTGTCGAAGGTTTGATGACGACCGTTCACGCTACAACAGCTACACAAAAAACCGTCGACGGTCCGTCTATGAAAGACTGGCGCGGTGGTCGTGGCGCTAGCCAGAACATCATTCCATCATCTACGGGTGCCGCCAAAGCCGTGGGTGTTGTTATTCCCGAGCTTAACGGCAAGCTGACCGGTATGTCTTTCCGCGTACCTACTCCCGATGTGTCGGTTGTTGACTTGACCTGTCGTTTGGAAAAAGGCGCCTCCTATGCTGAAATCTGTGCTGCTATGAAAGCCGCTTCAGAAGGTGAGTTGAAAGGTGTTCTTGGCTATACAGAAGATCAAGTTGTGTCTAACGACTTTGTTGGAGAAGTGTGCACTTCCGTGTTTGACGCAAAAGCCGGTATTTCACTTAACGACAACTTCGTTAAAGTGGTTTCTTGGTACGATAACGAAATCGGCTACTCCAACAAAGTATTAGATTTAGTGGCTCACATCTCTAAATAAGTCCCTCCCTTATTCAGGGTTTCGTTTGAAAAGCCTCAACATTCCTGTTGGGGCTTTTTTTTATCTGCCTTTTTCCCGTGAGATTTCCGAATTAATGTCAAATATGCGTTAACCCTAGGGGGGATCTGCTAGCATTCGTGTCGGAGAATGAACATATTCGTTGAACTGGAGACCAACATGCCCCAAGCCCCTATTATTTCCTCAGTCGTATCTACACTACTTGTATTGTCATTGATAAACGGGTGCAGCAAAGGTGATATCGAAACCACTCCCGCGCCTATGCGCAGCGTGCGCACCGTCATTGTGGCACCTAGCGACGGTGTGGTTTGGCGGGAATTGCCCGGAGTTGTAAAGGCCAGCAAGCAGGCCGAGTTAGCCTTTAGAGTGCCTGGAAAGCTTATTCAGCTATTGGCGAGCGAAGGCGAAGACGTTGACGCGGGCCAGATGATAGCGCAGTTGGACGCCACCGATTATCGTATTCAATTCGATAGTCGAAAATCCGAATTTAATCAGGTGCACAGTGACTATGTTCGCGCACAAGCATTGGTTGACCAGGGCATGATTTCGCGTTCAGATTTTGGCAAATTGGAATCTCAAAATGCCACAACTAAAGCCAATTATGAAGTGGCGCGGCAGAATATGAGTAATACCGAATTAAAAACCCCCTTTGCCGGGCGAATTGCCAAACGTTATATGGATAATTACGAAGAAGTATCGGTTATGCAGCCGGTGTATCTGTTACAGGATCTTTCCACCTTGGCGGTAAAAGTGGATGTTCCGGAAAGTGTGATGATTCTTATTGGTGATCGTGTGCCACCCAAGTTGAGCGCGCATTTTGATACGATTCCCGATCAGTC
This sequence comes from Lentisphaeria bacterium, assembly GCA_047616325.1. Lineage (GTDB taxonomy): Bacteria > Pseudomonadota > Gammaproteobacteria > Pseudomonadales > Cellvibrionaceae > JBLHGN01. Next base: position 3,780 of record JBLHGN010000053.1, on the reverse strand, counting down.
ATTCCCCTTAACTCTGCGAGAGGCGGCGACTCAGTCTCACCCAGAAACCAATACCTTCGAAGTTACATTAAACATGTCTAGTGTTGAGGCGTTTAACGTTTTACCCGGCATGTCGGTTACGGTGCGCGGTGAACGACCCGCAAAAGAAAATGAAGCTAATCGTGTGTTTTTACCAGCGCAAGCAGTAATGGAAGATGACGCTGGTCGTTATGTTTATATTGCCCAGCTGCGAGAACAGGGCATGGGTGTGGTCCAGCGCCGTACAGTAGTCACTGGAGAGCTGTCTAATTTAGGCCTTCAAATTACCGACGGTGTGGCCTCGGGTGATCGTGTGGTGGTTGCCGGTATGAGTAAAATGTTCAGCGGTTTGGAAGTTAACTTACAATGAACATTACCGCATTTTCGATAAAAAATAGCCGCTTCACACTTGTCTTGTTGGCGGTAATTGTTTTTGTGGGCATACAAAACTTTTTGTCTATGCCTCGTGCCTACGACCCCGGTTTTATCATTCGTACGGCACAGGTGATAACGCACTTTCCCGGTGCCAGCCCTGCGCGAGTAGAGGAACTTGTATCAGCAAAAATAGAAAAAGCCGTGAAGGAAATGCCCGAGCTGGATTTTGTCACCAGTGAATCGCGTACAGGAATTTCAATCGTGTTGGTCAACATTAAGGAAAGCTACAAAAATATGCGTCCTATTTGGGACAAGTTGCGTCGTAAAGTGGAATCGGTTTCTGGCGATTTGCCTTCGGGTGCAACACCTCCTAGAGTCAATGACGAATTTGGCGATGTGTTTGGCGTGGTGTTTACACTCACGGGAGAAGGCTTTAGTTACGCTGAGTTAAAAACAGTGGCCGACAGTGTGCGCGACGATTTACAACAGCTGCCCGATGTCGCCAAAGTGGAAATAATTGGCGATCAGGAAGAGCGCGTGTTTGTCGAATACGACAATAGCCGATTGGCCGATATGGGCATTTCACCTACCCAGCTTTCGCAAACTATCTCTGCTCGCAATATTGTGATTTCGGGGGGGAGCTTTAATCTAGGACGCGAGCGCATCGTGCTTGAACCTAGTGGTAACTTTGAGTCCATTGAAGATATAAAGCACAGTATTGTGCGGGTGCCTGGCTCGAAACGACTGGTATTTTTAAAAGACATCGCCTCCGTGAGCAGGGATTATGTTGATCCCCCCAAAAAAGTCGTGATGTCTAGTGGGCAAGCCGCGTTAGCCATAGCCGTATCCATGCGCGAGGGTGGCAATAATATCGCTATGGGTGAGCAAGTGCTGGGGGCCATTGCTCAGTTTGAACGGCAATATCCCTGGGGCCTGGAATTCGAGCTTATCAATTTTTCACCACGTGAGGTCGACGATAAAGTGAAAAGTTTTGTCTCCAACCTTGGCCAGGCCGTGTTAGTGGTAACCGCCGTCATGTTATTAAGTTTGGGTTTTCGCACGGGTATTATTGTTGTGGCTTTAATTCCCATATCCATGTTAATGACAACTATTGTTATGTCATTGTTTGATATTGGTTTGGATCAGATCTCGCTGGCCGCATTAATTATTGCTCTGGGGATGTTGGTCGACAACGGCATTGTTATGTCAGAGAGTATATTGGTGCGTCTACAGCAGGGACTTAAACCTATCACTGCGGCTGTCGATTCGGCCATGGAGCTGCGTGTACCACTGCTGACGGCGTCACTGACAACCTCGGCGGCATTTCTCCCTATCTTTTTAGCTGAATCGAATGTGGGTGAATTTACTGCATCATTATTTAAAGTGGTGACCATTACCTTGATGTGCTCCTGGATTATTTCGTTAACGGTTATTCCCTTATTGTGTGTCTATTTTTTAAAGGTTACACCTAAGCCACAATCATTGAACGGTACATTTTATCGCTATTATAAAAAAACATTGGCGCTGCTGCTGAAAAAAAAATGGGCTACACTCAGCGTCACAGCTCTGGTGTTCATTATCGCAATGAGCGGCTTTAACTCCGTGCCTAAATTGTTTTTTCCTGCATCCGACCGCAGCTATTTTAAAATCGAATTGGAATTGCCCATTGGGTCTACTATCGAAGCGACTCAAATGCTTGCCAGCGATGTGGGCGACTACCTCGCTCATCTAAAAGCCGATGGGCACGACATCGTTAACTGGATCAGCTATGTGGGTTCGGGCGGCCCCAGGTTTGTGATTTCCCATGCAGGAAAGGCCGATACGCCGGAATATGCGCTGCTTATTGTCAATGTGGCCGACTACCGTTCGATAGCCACATTAATGCCTTTAATTCAGCGCTACGGCCTGGCCAATCATCCCGATTTGGAAATTACCCAGCGACGTATTGAAAATGGTCCCGCGGTGTCCAATCCGGTGGAAGTACGTTTGAGCAGTAAAAATGAAAATGCCTTAAATGCGGCGGTGTCTGCGCTAAAAATAGAAATGAATCGCTTGGGTGGTCTCACCAATATCAGTGATAACTGGGGCCAGCGCATCAAAAAGTTTGATATTCATATCAATCAAGCACGTGCCCTGCGAGCGGGGGTGACCAGTGAAGATATTGCCGCCTCTTTGCAGGCTGGCCTGAGCGGAATACAACTCACGGAATACCGTGAGGGAGAAGATATTATTCCCGTCACATTGCGTTCGCTAGCAGGTAGTCAAAATGATATTAATAAAGTGGAGTCGCTTTCTGTTTACGCGCCGTCTTCGGGAATGTCGGTACCATTAGCGCAGGTGGCCGATGTCAACGTTGTGTGGAATACCGCCAAAATATTGCGTCGAAATGGTGTGCGCACTGTCACCATAGGGGCTCAGCTAGAGAGCGATATCACGGCGGTACAGCAGTTTATTAACTTGCAGCCGTGGTTGGATAATATAGATCGCCAGTGGGGTGGTGGCGTGCGTTATGAGCTGGGCGGTGAGAGTGAATCATCTGGCAAGGCAAACAGAAGCATAATGGATAAGCTCCCCTTGGCCGGTTTTATTATTTTGTTGCTGTTAGTAGCGCAATTTAATTCAATACGCAAACCGATTATTATTTTGGCCACCATTCCTCTGGGGCTTATCGGTGTGATCGGTGGCTTATTGCTGGCACGTTCATATTTTGGATTTATGACCTTCCTCGGTATTATTTCGTTGGCGGGAATAGTCATAAATAATGCTATTGTGTTGCTAGAACGAATTCAAACTGAATTAGATGGTGGTCGAGAACCTGCAGAGGCCATTGTGCATTCTTGTGTTGCGCGAATGCGCCCTATATTGTTAACCACGGCAACAACCGTATTGGGTCTTCTTCCCTTGTATTTGGGCGGCGGAGAAATGTGGGAGCCGATGGCTGTATCCATCATGGCGGGCTTGTTGTTCTCAACAGTGTTAACGCTGTATGTTGTCCCCGCGTTGTATGCCGTATTGTACAGAGTGGATACAGGTAAATTAGTAGCCAATGATAATTAATTAAGGTGCCCTCTGAGCTGAGTGGTAATTGGTATACAGCAACTCGATTGGTGTCGACATACGAAATTGTTTTAGCGCAGACACATTATGCTGGCTGCCAATTTGGGCGCGATTATACCCTAGCTTAGTTGTCGTAAAGATCAGGTCTTTCACAAACTGACCCTGGGGGAAAGTTACTCTATCGGTTTGTCGGCTTCCGATTTCGGCCAACGGACTAAACCGCTCACGCGGTAACCGGCATCAAGATCTTTATTTTTATTCAACATCGATATAACCCCAAGTCAGGAATGGGGCCATCCTGTGAACTGACGTAGGCGTCTCACTTCTTAC
>JBLHGN010000052.1:0-17019 GCA_047616325.1 Lentisphaeria bacterium | reverse complement strand
GCGAAATTGGAATTGAAATTCGAATGGCTCATTACCCACCTTATACATCAAAGTGGAATCCCATAGAGCACAAACTATTTCCGCATGTTACTCGAGCCATGTCTGGAGTAGTGTTTAAAAATCATGAACTTGTCAGGGAGCTGATTGAAAATACGCATACGGAGCAAGTGCTAAATGTGACAGTGAATATCATCGATAAAGTTTACGAAACGAGAAAAAATGGCGTGTAAGGAAATTTACGACGCCTGAACGATTGTTTTTGATCAGGTATTGGGGAAGTTAAATTATAAAGTGATATCGGCCACTTCGTAAATTCCGGACGTTATTTCATGCACGTTCCTTAGCGTCACTTAAATTGGTTCTTACATTACGATCGCAGCTGAAGAAGAAGGGCTTCAGGAGGGAGCCTTGAGCCAAAAATATTATTGACCATATAACGATCAGCCCATTGCTTGCAAGATTAGAGACCCTGAAGCAAAAAGCACAGATAGGCCCACCTGGCCCGTCGCACTGTGGTCATATTTTGACCGCCACGCCATTACTGAAGAAAAGCAGGGATTTTAGTGCTTGCACTAAGTACGTCCATGTAAGCTCTGCACCCGTATCCACGCGGGCGAAGGCCGCATGGACAAACACCGAATCCAAGTCTTACTTTGTTGAGTAAAGTCGAAGATGGTTGCTTGCAAGATGTGGAATTTTTATATATTTACCTTTACGTAAAGGTAAGCTATTGTTATAAGGCGCCAGAAACCAACTTGTTAATGATCACGGTTGGCCGGTGGTCATTAACAGAATATACAGATGTCAAATAAAATAGAGATTTACACTATTTCAGACCTTGCCTCCGAGTTTGGCATCACGCCGCGCACCATGCGTTTTTACGAGGATAGAGGTCTTCTACTTCCTAAACGCGAAGGCCTGAAGCGCATATACAGTGCCGCCGATAGAGTGCGTTTAATGTTGATTCTGAGGGGGCGGCGTTTGGGGTTTTCCTTGGAGGAAAGTAAAGAGCTTATTGCGCTGTATAACCCCGCTACGGGTAACGACAAACAAATGGCGCTTTTTTTACAAAAGATCAAAGAGAAGCAAGAGAGCTTGACCAAACAGATGCGCGACATAAAAGTATTGCAAAAAGAATTGAAGCTCGCTGAGAAAAACTGTTTGCAAGCTATGGCAAGTGGTAAGGATTAGATATTACCTGGTACAACTAGCGCCTTATAAAGAATAGGTGTTAATGAAATTTAACGGTAAAGGTGACCGCATGACTACGCACTACCATACAATGAATTTTGACTTGGGCTCGGATGTCGATCAGCTGCGCGAGACAACCTTCAAATTTTGTCAGGCAGAACTCGCGCCGCGCGCAGCCAAAATCGATCGCGACAATGAATTCCCTGCAGACATGTGGCGCAAACTCGGCGACATGGGTTTGCTTGGCGTTACCGTTGAAGAGGAATTTGGTGGCAGTGGCATGGGGTATTTGGCCCATGTGGTGGCGATGGAAGAAGTGTCGAGAGCATCCGCCTCGGTGGCACTGTCTTATGGCGCGCACTCAAATTTATGTGTCAATCAAATTCGTAAAAATGGTTCACTGGAGCAGAAGAATAAATACCTGCCAAAACTTTGCAGCGGCGAACACGTGGGGGCATTGGCCATGTCGGAGCCCAATGCCGGCTCTGATGTTGTCAGCTTAAAGTTGAGCGCTGTAAAAAAGGGTGATCGCTACATTTTAAGTGGCAACAAAATGTGGATTACCAATGGCCCAGACGCCCACACTTATGTCATCTACGCCAAAACAGACCTAAGTGCCGGTGCTCATGGGATAACGGCCTTTATTGTTGAACGCGACTCTCCAGGTTTTGCCACGGCGCAAAAATTGGATAAATTGGGTATGCGCGGCTCCAATACTTGTGAGCTTATTTTTCAAGACTGTGAAGTGCCAGAAGAGAATATACTCGGCGAAGTGAATAAAGGTGTGCGGGTGTTAATGTCGGGCCTTGATTACGAGCGCACTGTATTATCGGGTGGCCCTGTGGGCATTATGCAAAGTTGTATGGATGTAGCGGTGCCCTACATTCACGACCGTCAACAGTTTGGCCAGAGCATTGGTGAGTTTCAATTGATCCAAGGGAAAATGGCCGATATGTACACAGAGTTGAGTGCATCGCGGGCCTATTTATACGCTGTTGCCAAGGCCTGTGATCGCGGCGAAGTCACCCGCAAAGACGCCGCTGCGGTAATTTTATACACTGCGGAACGCGCCACACAAATGGCTTTGCAAACTATTCAAATACTCGGTGGTAACGGTTATACAAACGAATATCCCGCTGGTAGATTGTTACGCGATGCAAAACTCTACGAAATTGGAGCAGGTACTTCGGAAATTAGAAGAATACTTATTGGCCGCGAATTATTTAAAGAGTCACGTTAACACGCTATTGCTTTACCCGATTAGTTTATAAAAGCAGCACACAAAAATTTATAGGAGCCAAGCCGTGGCGGTCATCGCAAGCAAATTAATAGCGCATTCACCCGAGTTTTCGCAAAATGGCGACGCGATGAAAGCCTTGCTTAAGGACCTGTTTGAAAAAGTTGCTCAGCTAAAATTGGGTGGTGGTGCAGCACTGCAAGCGCGTCATAAATCGCGTGGAAAAATGCTGGTGCGCGAACGCATAGACGCGCTCATTGATTCGGGGTCGCCTTTTCTCGAAATTGGACAAATGGCAGCGTATATGGTGTACGACGAAGACGTTGCTAGCGCTGGCGTTGTGGCGGGAATAGGGCGCATTGTTGGGCAGGAATGTATGATCGTCGGCAACGACGCCACGGTAAAAGGTGGCACCTATTTTCCGCTCACAGTAAAAAAGCATTTGCGTGCGCAGGCCATTGCCGAACAAAACAATTTATCCTGCGTCTACTTGGTAGACTCCGGTGGTGCCAACCTACCGCAACAAGACGAAGTATTTCCCGATCGCGAACATTTTGGCCGTATTTTTTTTAATCAGGCCAATATGTCGGCCAAAAATATTCCGCAAATTGCAGTAGTTATGGGTTCGTGTACCGCGGGGGGTGCTTACGTGCCGGCGATGGCGGATGAGTCCATTATCGTTAAAAATCAGGGCACCATCTTTTTAGCGGGCCCGCCCTTGGTCAAGGCGGCCACCGGCGAAGAAGTAACTGCGGAAGAATTGGGTGGGGCCGATGTGCACTGCCGTCAGTCTGGTGTCGCCGATCATTATGCGCTCAATGATCAGCACGCATTAAAATTGGCCCGCCAGGCCATTAACCGATTAAATCGCACAAAAACCATAGCTCTGGATGTGAGAGAGTCGAAAGCGCCGCTGTACGACCCTAGCGATATTTACGGGCTTATTCCTCTCAATCCAAAACATGCCTACGACGTTCGCGAAGTGATTGCCCGTATTGTGGACGGCTCCGAGTTAGATGAATTTAAGGCACTATACGGCACCACATTAGTGTGTGGTTTTGCACGTATATGCGGCTACCCTGTGGGCATTGTGGCCAACAATGGGATTTTATTTGGCGAGTCTGCCGAGAAGGGCGCGCACTTTGTAGAGTTGTGCTGTCAGCGAAAAATTCCCTTGGTTTTTTTACAAAATATCACCGGGTTTATGGTGGGCAAACTCTACGAAACCACCGGAATAGCCAAACATGGTGCCAAGTTGGTAACCGCCGTCGCCTGCGCCCAAGTGCCAAAATTTACCGTCATAATTGGCGGGTCTTTTGGCGCGGGAAACTACGGAATGTGTGGCCGTGCTTACGACCCGCGGTTTCTATTTATGTGGCCCAATGCGCGAATTTCGGTGATGGGTGGTGAGCAGGCTGCCGGTGTACTTTTGCAAGTAAAACAAGCGCAAATGGCAAAAGCTGGAACTCACTGGGAGGAGGCGGAGCAGAATGACTTTAAACGCACTATCGTAGATAAATACGAGACCCAAGGTCACCCCTACTATGCGTCTGCGCGTTTGTGGGACGACGGTATTATCGACCCGGCTCAAACGCGGCAGGTGTTGGGCTTAAGTATTTCTGCATCGCTCAACCAACCCATACCGGAAACGCGATTTGGTGTTTTTAGAATGTAGTGTGAATGAAGAAAAGAGCAAATTGAATATGTTAATCGATTGAATTGGAGAGGCAGGAATTGGGTGCCTCTGATCGAGACCGTCACCAGCATGGATGTTGGTGGTCGAGCCTACATGGATGTATTTACGGCGCGTCTCGAACAGTGGTGCCCAATTCATGTCTCGGGCTACGTAAAATGCACGATATCCTGTCAATTCAAATAAATTAACCTCGTCATATACGGTTGGATTAAACAGCGGTAATGTTCACCAAAACATTAGGAAAAAAGATGACTACCAACACAGTGCTAATGGACGTCGATCAACGCGGAGTGGCGACGGTAACTTTAAATCGCGCTGAAAAACACAATGCGTTAAATGCCGAAATGGTGGCGTTGTTGCACAAAAATTTTGTCGAACTCAGCAATACGCGCGATATTCGCCTGTTGGTGTTGGCGGCCAATGGTAAGACATTTTCTTCCGGTGCAGACTTGGAGTCTATGCGCAGTATGGCGGGTTTTTCTCTTGAGAAAAATCAAGAGGACGCACGGGCACTGGCCGATATGCTGCACACCCTAAATTTTCTTTCTATTTCCACGATTGCAAAAGTTCAGGGATCTGCCTTTGGCGGCGCACTGGGGCTCATTAGTTGTTGTGATATGGCGGTCTCGTGCTCAATGGCAAATTTTTCTCTTAGCGAAACCAAGCTTGGTTTGGTACCGGCGGTAATTAGTCCCTATGTTGTTGCCGCCATAGGTCAAAGATTTGCGCGACGTTATTTTCAATCAGCAGAGGTATTTGATGCAGAACGCGGCTTCACCATGGGGTTGCTTTCGGAAGTGGTATGTGAAGACTCACTCGATAAAAAAGTAGAGCAATTGATAACAGTATTATTAAAAAATGGCCCGGCAGCTATGCGCGAAGCAAAGCAGTTGGTGTTTGATGTAAGTAATGCGCCTATTACCAACGAACTGATTGAACACACCAGTAATTTAATTGCCGCGTTGCGTGTAAGTAAAGAAGGCCAGGAGGGCCTGACGGCCTTTTTGGAAAAACGGTCGCCAGCGTGGGTGCGGAGTTAAGGGTATGTTTACGAAAATACTGATCGCCAATCGCAGTGAAATAGCCTGCCGCATTATAAAAACAGCCAATAAACTGGGCATTGCCACCGTGGCAGTATTTTCCGACGCAGACAGCAATGCCCTGCACGTAAGTCTCGCCGACGAAGCCATTCATATTGGCAGTTCACCAGCGACAGAATCGTACTTGGTGGGCGAGCGCATTATTGAAGCCGCTTTGAGAGCGGGTGCCGAAGCCGTTCATCCCGGTTATGGTTTTCTCTCTGAAAATGCGCAATTTTGTCGTCTGTGTGACGACAATGGCCTGGTATTTATAGGCCCGCCGGAACAGGCCATACTTGCGATGGGTTCCAAGTCGGCCGCCAAAGGTATTATGGAGCGAGCGGGGGTACCGATAGTTCCCGGTTATCACGGCGCCAATCAGTCGCCTATATATTTAAAACAAACATCTATCGACATGGGGTTTCCTGTATTGCTAAAAGCCGTGGCCGGTGGCGGCGGTAAAGGCATGCGCCCGGTGTTTACGGAAGAAGAATTCGATTCGGCCTTGGCCTCGGCAAAACGCGAAGCGAAGGCCAGTTTCGGCGACGATAACATGTTGGTAGAAAAATACTTAACTCAACCCCGACATATTGAAATACAAGTATTTTGTGATGCCCACGGCAATGCTGTGTATCTGTTTGAACGCGACTGTTCGGTGCAACGGCGTCATCAAAAAGTTATTGAAGAAGCGCCAGCGCCGGGTCTTAGCGAGGAACAACGCACATTGTTGGGCGAGGCGGCCGTGCGCGCGGCGCTCGCGATACACTATGTTGGTGCTGGCACCGTAGAATTTTTGGTGGACACCATCACGGGCGAATTCGCCTTTTATTTTATGGAGATGAATACTCGTTTACAGGTCGAACATCCGGTAACGGAAATGATTACAGGGCAAGACTTGGTCGAGTGGCAACTGCGCGTTGCCGCTGGTGAAAAACTGCCAAAACAACAAAACGAATTGGCTATTTCGGGTCATGCCTTTGAGGCGCGAATTTATGCAGAAGATCCTCTCAACGACTTCTTCCCGTGTACCGGGAAGCTAGGCTATCTGGAAACCCCGGCTCAGTCCTCCTATGTACGCGTGGATACGGGCGTAAGCGAGGGCGACGAAATAAGTGTGTACTACGACCCAATGATTGCGAAATTAATTGTCTGGGGCGAAAATCGTGAGCGTGCTCTGGTGCGCATGAAACGAGCACTAGCGGCGTATAGAATTGCAGGTTTAAGCACCAATATACGTTTTTTATATGCACTATTTTCTCACCACGATTTTGCCGAGGGAAATTTTGATACCGGGTTTATTGCTAAAAATCTTGCTGCACTACAATTCGAACCCGACATAAATATGCAGCACAATGTGCTGTTGGCTTCGCTCTATTTGTTGTTACGACGCGAACAGCGCATGCACATGTTGGCCGCCGATTCTTTTGATGTCGATGTCAATTCGCCGTGGAATCAGCCCGATAGTTGGCGCTTGAACAGTGCAAAAATACACACAGGTACGCTTCGTATCGGTAGTCAAACATTCACTCTTGGAGCGCAAGAGTGCGGCGAGGGCGAAGGTCGTTACTTCACTATTGAATATGATGGCAAACACCATCGCTTGGCGGGCTCCTATGTTGGAACTGCATTACGTGCAGAAATAGATGACTATAGAATGAGCGCTGTGGTTGTAAGCCATGATTTCGCAGAGCACCATAAGGGCTATGTGGACAAGCTCACCATGAATCAGGTGTCGGCCACCTTATTCACTCAAGGCACCACGGTAAATTTTAGTTTGGACTTGCCGGACTATGGCTCGCAGGAAAACATCGTAGACGATGGCGCCTTACTGGCCTCAATGAACAGTCGTGTAATTGCCGTTTTGGTAGAGCCTGGGCAACAGGTGGCTAAAGGCGATAGCCTACTGGTGACCGAAGCCATGAAAATGGAGCACACCATAAAAGCTCCACGCGACGGAACAATCGATGTTATCTCCTGTAAAGTGGACGACTTGGTAGTAGGTGGTGAAGTGCTTGTGTCGCTGGTGCCGGCCTGATTGGTAAAGTTGTTAGAGATACCCATAAATTAAAGGTTTTTGTTTTTTCGAGAGGGGAGATAAGTGATATTAAAGCACGTAATAGAGCCACGCTTTAGCGAGGCCGACCCTCTGGGGCATATCAATAATACCGCGTTGCCTGTGTGGTTTGAGCATGCGCGAAATCCATTTTTTCAAATTTTTAATCCAGATTTGGATGTCAGCAAATGGAATATTATTCTAAAAAAATACGACGTCGAATTTGTTGGCCAAATATATATTGGAAAAAATGTAGAGATTCGCAGCCGTATTGAAAAAATTGGCAATAGTTCATTCACCGTTATTCAAGAGGCATGGCAGAGTGAGAAATTGGTGGCTAAGGGCAATACCGTGTTGGTGTACTTCGATTACGTAAACCAAAAGTCCGAAGCCATTCCCGAGAGCACGCGAGAGCAACTTAGGCAATATCTTTGTGAGTAGCGCACGCGTATCTGCCGATGCCGTCGAGTTAAAAACACCTCTGGAAAATTAGTATGAATGCTGTATCCTGCGTAAAAATTGTTGAAGTTGGCCCCCGCGACGGCCTTCAAAACGAGTCGAATATCGTCGATATAAAAATTAAACTGGCATTGATCGAAAAACTTGAGAAAGCGGGAGTGTCGACCATTGAGGCGGGCAGCTTTGTCAGCGCAAAGTGGGTGCCACAAATGGCCGCTAGCGACCTTATCTATTCGCAACTAAATTGGCGTGAGGGTGTGTCCTATCCTGCTTTGATACCAAATATTCAAGGTCTAGAGCGCGCTTTGAGTGTGGGTGTAAAAGAGGTGAATTGTTTTACAGCCGCATCCGAGGCCTTTAATCAAAAAAATATAAATTGTTCTATCGAAGAAAGCTTGCAACGCATAAAGGTGCTCGTCGACAAGTCCTTGCTGGCGGGGGTACCGGTTCGAGGTTATGTATCGTGTATTGCGGGTTGCCCGTATCAGGGCGAAGTAGACTTCGATAGCGTAAAGCGAGTGAGCGAGGCCCTTTTTGAGTTGGGCTGCTATGAAGTTGCCCTCGGCGACACCATTGGCGTTGCAACACCCGGAAAAATTGTCGACTTACTCAATTATTTATCTGCGTCGCTTCCCCTCAATAAAATCGGTTTGCATCTTCACGACACCTACGGCCAGGCGTTGGCCAATATTTATGCCGGACTGCAATGTGGCATTACAACCTTTGATAGTTCGGTTGCAGGTTTGGGGGGCTGCCCCTATGCCAAAGGCGCCTCGGGTAATGTTGCTACGGAAGATCTCGTGTACATGTTCAGGGGTATGGACATTGATACGGGAATTGATTTGCCTGCTTTAGTCGAGGCGGGTAATTTCATTTCTAATGCCCTGGGGCGCGCCAACGCATCTAAGGTGGCCGTTGCTTTAAATGGAAAACAATAGCGCAGCCTCAGTGCATAAACCCACGGGAGAATGTTATGGAAATTAAAAATCGTGTTGCCGTGATTACCGGTGGTCAGTCGGGGCTAGGCTTTGCCTCGGCCATTCAATTGTTGCAGCAAGGTGCTAAAGTTGCCGTATTTGATGCGGCGAACGAAATAAATGCCGGTTTTGCAGGATTTGATGCGCGAGTAGTGCAACATTTTAACGTGGATGTATGCAGCGAAAAGTCTGTTCAGTCAGCAATAGAAAAAGTAATGAATGTTTTTGGAAAAATACATATTTGCATTAATTGCGCAGGTGTTGCACCGGCACATAAAATAATAGATAGAGACAATAATGCCGTGCCGCTAAGAGAATATGAACGTGTTATTCAGATCAACCTGATCGGTACATTTAATGTGTGCCGTTTGGTGGCCGAGAAAATGGCATGCAACAAACTCTCGCAAGATGGCGAAGAGCGGGGTGTTATTATCAATACGGCGTCCATTGCTGCGTATGATGGTCAAAAAGGCCAGTGTGCCTATGCGGCGAGCAAGGGCGGTATTGCCAGTATGACACTGCCCATGGCCCGCGATCTAAGTGCCTCGTCGATTCGCGTAATGACTATCGCTTCAGGTATTATGGCCACCTCGTTGATGTTAGCGATGCCGGACGATGTGCAAGAGCAATTGAGTCGTTCAATTCCCTTTCCTCGGCGCATGGGAAAGCCGCAAGAGTTTGCGCAGTTGGCTGAACATATAATAGAGAACGCTTATCTTAACGGTGAAACAATCCGCCTAGATGGTAGCTTACGTATGGTTTAGGTTTTTTATTGGTCAAATTTGTCGATGCAACCACGGATACCACCACTCACAGAAACGGATATTATATGGCAGTTTCAATTATGTGAAATTACATAAAAGCGAGTAATTTCCACCAACTCATCACCTCGTAAAGTGTATACTTTTGCGGCTTATGGGAATGATTTGGCTCAAAAGTTCTATCTAAAGTGAATTGATCGTCGATTACTGAGCTTTTCGCTCCACGTTTAGCCGTATTAGCATAATCCTAACTTAATCAGTAGAACCTGCTCGGACTGCCTAAAGCACTGAAAATAAAGCATTTTTTATTTTTTTTTGAGACTCACCCATAGAGTGGCTATGCGATCCTCTCAAAAAAGCAAAAGTTCGCTCTATCTTCAACACCTTAGGCGCCCTCGCTACGATTCAACTGATTTATTTAGGATAATATTCACATGGGCGTGAATGGCCAAATATTTACCTATCTTATTTTGCCAATCTCATTTTACCAACCTAAAGAGATGTGCCTCCATCTTATTGGCATAGCTAATACACTCAGGCAATACGACTAATTACAATTTAATGGATATAATTTCGATGAATGTTAAAACCAAAAAAATTCTTTTGCCTGTGCTGGTACTGGTCGCTGGCATTTTGATATTTGCCGGTCTTAAGGCCTCCAAGGCACCAGCCGACAAGAAGGGCGATGACAAAACCGTGCCTTTTGTTTCAGTAGAGCCAATAGAATTGATCGAGATGCAACTAGTCGCACATTCGCAGGGCGAGGTGAGACCACGTTATCAGTCGACTCTTGTCAGTCAGGTGAGCGGAACCGTTGTTGCCATAGCCGAAAACTTTGTTAACGGTGGCTTAGTGAAAAAAGACGAGCTTTTAGCACAAATTGACCCCTTCGATTACAACGTACGCTTGCAACAGGCCAAAGCAAATTTGGCCAGTGCACGCGCCGCATTTATTCAAGAGCGTGCTCAGGGGCGTGTGGCCGAGGCAGAATGGGCCGAAATAAGCAGCGCAGAACCCTCGGAACTCGGTTTGCGCAAGCCGCAGCAAGAGCAAGCACTTGCCGCAGTAAAAGCAGCGGAAGCCTCTTTTACTCAAGCACAAAAAGACTTGGAGAGAACAGAAATTCGCGCGCCCTTTGATGCCTTGGTGAAAAGTAGAAATATTAGCCCTGGCACCTTTGTTAATATTGGCGGCATGTTGGGTGAGGTAATGGACATTGCCGTGGCTGAGATTCGTCTTCCGGTTAATCAAGATGACTTCGCCATACTGGTGGAAGCAGGGCGCAACGCTAGTGTTACCTTGGAGGGCACAGTCTATGGCGAGTTGCAGAGCTGGCAAGCAAAAGTTATACGCGATGAAGGCATGGTGGATGCGGCCAGTAGAATGATTTATTTGGTAGCCAGCATCAATGACCCTTACGCTTTTTTAAGTGATGCTCCGCGTTTACCCTTCGGTACTTATGTGACCGCAGCGATTGAAGGGGAGATGTTCCCTGCAGCTGTGCAGATACCCAGGCGTTTATTTATTGGCGACAAATTGCCAATAATAGAAGACAAAAAATTACAATTGAAAGAAGTCGTGGTAGTTAAAGAAGACGGAAAATTCAGCATTGTTACTGGTGGTGTTAAATCAGGAGGTTTGTTGGTGATGTCGACGCTCGATGCGCCTGTTTCGGGTATGGCCGTAAGCTGGAAAGGTTCTGAGGAAGAGCAAATAAAGAATTCTAACCCAATTGCCCAAACTGAAGAGGCAAAATGATGCAAAAAGAATTTGATACAAGTAAAGGCATTATTGCTTGGTTTGCACGCAATAGCGTAGCGGCTAATTTGTTAATGGCCTGCATTATTGTTATGGGCATTATGGCGGCGCTCCAAATTCGCAAACAAATGTTTCCCGCCATCGAAATAAATTGGATCAATGTAAATGTTGTCTATCGTGGCGCTGCGCCGCAGGAAGTTGAAGAAGCCATCACTGTTAAACTTGAAGAAGCTTTGGCTTCTGTGCAAGGTTTAGAGCGAGTCATCACCCGCTCCAACCGTGGCGCTGCCAGCGCGAATATTGAAGTACTGCAAAGTTATGACATTCGTGAGGTATTGGATGATGTTAAGTCTGCCATTGATTCCATTTCCACCTTTCCTGATGGTATGGAGAGGCCAATAGTCAATCAAGCTAAATATCGCCAAGAAGTAATGTATCTCACCTTGTCTGGAGATCTCGATCGCAAGCGCCTTAAACAATTGGGCGAAGTTATTCACGATGAAATTCAGAACCTTCCGGGTGTTAATATTTCGGATTACTACGGCGGTGCCAACTACGAAATTGCCATTGAGGTAAATCCTAATAAGTTACGTGAGTACGAGTTAAGTTTTGCCGAAATTTCTCGGGCGGTAGGTAGTTTTTCCGTAAATCGCTCTGCCGGCGAAATTCGGGCCGACGAGGGAACAATTTCTGTGCGTGTAGAAAATCAAGCCTATTTGGGTTATGAGTACGAAGCGATTCCCATTAAAACTCTGGCCAATGGAACACAGTTGCGGGTGGGCGATATCGCCACGGTTAAAGATGGTTTTGAAGAGGGCATAAACTTTAGTAAAGTGGACGGAGAAAATGCCGTGCTCTTTTTTGTTGGTGCCTCGGCCGATCAAAGTATTACCACTATTTCAGAAACGGTAA
Source organism: Lentisphaeria bacterium (assembly GCA_047616325.1). Taxonomy (GTDB): domain Bacteria; phylum Pseudomonadota; class Gammaproteobacteria; order Pseudomonadales; family Cellvibrionaceae; genus JBLHGN01. The sequence continues at coordinate 4,896 of JBLHGN010000052.1, read as the reverse complement.
GTGAGTATTTAAATAAACGCCAAGCCTCATTACCTGCAGGAATTAGGCTAGAGCCCTGGGTGGATTTTACCTACTACCTCAATGGTAGGCTAAACATGATGTTAAGCAACATGATTTATGGCGGCACTTTGGTTTTTCTAATTCTGACTATGTTCCTACGTATGCGTCTCGCTTTTTGGGTGATGATGGGCATACCGGTGAGTTTTCTTGGCGCTTTAACCTTTTTGCCCATGGCGTATATCGACGTTACTATTAACATAGTGAGTTTGTTTGCATTTATCATGGTGTTGGGGGTAGTGGTAGATGATGCCATTGTTATCGGTGAAAGTGTATCTTCTGAAGTGACCGAAAAAGGCCAAAGTATCGATAATGTTATACGCGGCGCGCAGCGGGTTGCATTGCCGGCAACATTTGGTGTGCTTACTACCGTCGCGGCGTTTTGGCCCATGGTCGCCGAAGATGGACCTGACGCCGCGTTCTCTAATGCCATTGGTATTGTAGTTGTGCTCTGTCTACTCTTCTCTCTGGTGGAATCAAAACTAATACTACCAGCGCATTTGGCACACATGCCGCCAGAGGACCCAGACAAGCGCCGTTTTTTAAAAGGGCCTCGCAACACGATTATGCGCATGCGCTTAACGATAGATGCACACCTTTCGACATTTATTGAAAATACCTATAAACCTTTTTTAGTCAATGCAATTAACTACCGTTACGTTGTGTGGGCCGTCTTCACCGCCATTATTTTTGTTACAGCGGGCTTTTTTGCCGCCGGCAAAATTAGCATGATTAATTTTCCTAAGGTGCCCCACGACTATTTAACTGTAGATATAGAGATGCGCGCAGATTCTCCAGAGCAGCTCATGTTGAATGCTGTGGAGATTATTGGCAATGTTATAGCGTCAGCCGATGCCTCCGTGGCAAAAGAATTTGGTGCACCTATAGTGGCAAAAATGTGGACCCAAGTGGATAACCGCACTAAGGCTAACCTTCAAGCTAAGCTGGTCGATCCCGAATTAAGGCCGGTTAATCCCTTTGTGCTTTCGGCGCGCATACGCGAGGCAATGCCGAGCATTCCTGGAGTTAAGCGCATCACTACTATCGACACCCTCACTGGTGGAGGTGGTGGCAGTGACAATGGCGATTTAAGTTTCCGTGTTAAAAGTAAAGACGAAACACAGCTGCATGCTGTTGCCGAAGCGTTAAAAAATGCTTTAAGAGCTTACGACGGTGTATCGGAAGTAAACGACAGCGAACAAGACGCTGTTACCGAGGCGCGCTTTTCTCTTAAACCTCATGCGCTGAGTTTGGGCCTGAATGTAAGTGATATTGCCAACCAAGCCAGTGCCGCTCTATATGGTGCTGAAGCTCAGCGTATTGTGCGCGACCGCGAAGAAATACGTGTAATGGTGCGCTACCCGCGCGAATATCGCGACGCTATTAGCCACGTGGATGCGGTGTTAATCGAAACACCCTCGGGTGCGCGCGTGTCTCTTTCGGAAGTGGCGAATATCACCTTTGTGGACAGCGTCAACCAAATTTATCGTGAAGATGGCAACCGCGCTATTACAGTGTCAGCGTCAGTAGACTACGATAAAACTCAGCCATTTACCGTGGCCGATGAATTGAAAAAAGAGTTGTTTGGTAAATTAAATGCACAGTACAGTCGGGTAGAAATAGAGGAGTCGGGGCAGTTAAAAAACGATCGTGAAAATGTCACCAATCAATTGATTAATATTTTAGTCATACTGTTGCCCATTTATCTTTTATTGGCCTTGCCCCTGCGCTCCTACACTCAACCCTTAATGATTATGTCGGTGATTCCCTTTGGCATTGTCGGCGCGGTATATGGCCATTTATTGTTAGGCTTAGATCTCAGCGCAATGAGTATATTTGGAGTTTTTGCGGTGGTGGGAGTGGTCGTTAACGATTCGTTAGTAATGGTGGACTATGTAAATACTGCACGCAAACAAGGTTCTAGCTTGAGGGAGGCAGTTGAACGGGCTGGCCCTCGCCGCTTTAGGGCCATTATTTTAACCTCGTTGACGACTTTTTTTGGTTTGATTCCTATTATATTAGAGCCGAGCCTGCAGGCGCAAATCGTAATCCCCATGGCGGTCTCACTGGCTTTTGGGGTGTTATTTGCCACAGTGGTTACCTTAGTTCTACTGCCCTGTTTATATGTGATGATGGAGGATTTTAGACAAATTCCACAGAGGCTATGGCATTGGTCAATGTGGCGCAGGTTGGGCGTGCCTTTTAGGTGAGGTCCAACTTGACGAGTTAGTGGCTGGTATGGTGTGTAAGTGTATAATATGGGCGCTTACAACTTGCCTGGAATAGTCTGATTTTCACAGGCCATTTGTTTGTCGAGTATTGAATTGTCGGCGTTGTACTTTTTGAAAAGTAAACCTTTGACGAGCGTCACTAATACTAGGGCATAATCCAGCCTGGTCGGTTGTTCACGTGCTATGGATGTTTTGCCGGTGTGTGGAAATAGAATCTCATTCGCCGCCCCATTGTCTTCAATTAGCTAGCCTTTACGAAGCACTTGTTTGGCAGGTAGGGCGTCGTTAATCTAGATTCACGGCTTGCACAGCGAATTTATTTTTTCTACAGGATGGGCAATTGCAATGGGGCAGCGTAGGATGTGCGCAATTCAAATCTTCATCGGAGTTTTACGATGCAATCTACACAAAAGCATGCACTTTCCCGTGCCTTGCTCGTCTCAGTTCATAGTCCAAAGGTCAAGGAGACAGATACGCATGAGTCGCTAGCGGAACTGTCCCGACTTGTCACTACCCTAGGGTTTAAGGTCGTTGGTAGTTGCTCACAGCGCCAGGCCACTACAGGCGCCGCCTTTGTGGTGGGCATGGGTAAAATGAAGGAATTGGCAAACCTAACCGGTAATCATGGCGATCTAGAAAGTTTACAGGGTGCGGCAGATGACTACACGGTGCAAAGCACACGCGATGATGGCCCTATGGAATTAGCCGATGTGGTTGTTTTCGACTGTGATCTCAGTCCATCACAGTTGCGCAATGTCGGTAATGCGCTCGGAGTTGAGGTCTTAGACAGGACTGGCGTCATCATTGAAATTTTCAGCCGCCATGCGCGCACCCGCACCGCACGTTTGCAGGTAGAGATTGCCCGTTTGAAATATTTGGTGCCGCGACTGCGTGAGACCCAAGGCGGCAAGAACGAGCGGCAATTGGGGCGCGGTGCCGGTGAAACGGCACTGGAGCTTGATCGTCGTAATGTGCGTGATCGTCTAGCAGAGCTCAGACGGGAACTAAAGGATGTGCAACGGGAAATGCAGGGCCGCAGGTCGCGACGGTCAACCGAGTATTGCGTTGCATTGGTTGGCTATACCAACGCAGGGAAATCCTCCACCATGCGGGCACTTACCAGTAGCGAAGTGTTAGTTGAGGACAAACTCTTCGCAACCCTCGACACCACGGTACGTGCTTTACAGCCTGAAACCCAGCCACGCATCTTAATTTCTGACACCGTGGGCTTCATTAAAAAGCTGCCCCATGATCTGGTTGCATCCTTTCGTTCAACCTTGGATGAAGCACACAATGCGGCCTTGCTGCTGTATGTTGTAGACGCCTCCGATGTGAACTTTCGTTCACAATTGGAGGTGGTGAATCAGGTTCTGGGTGACGTGGGTGTACAGGATATTCCCAGCTTGCTATTGCTTAATAAATCAGATTGTTTGAGTGAAGAAGATAAGCTAAATCTTGCCGCAGAATTTCCCGAGGCAGTAATGATCTCCACACGCAACCCACAGGATATAACCGCTTTACATCAGCGTATCGTGGCATTTTGTGAAATGGATATGCTGGAAGAAGATATTGTTGTGCCTTACACCGCGAAAGGCGTTATAGGTGAAGTTCGCGCCAGTATGCGTGTGTTGAAAGAGGTATATGAAGCGGACTATATTCATCTCTTTGTGCGCGCTAAGTGCTCTGATCTTGAACGAGTGAAAAAGTTGCTTGCATCAGCGCAGTCGTAGTGTGGTTAATGGCCTTGTATCCATAACAAGCATTGCGTGGTCTTTCTTTTGTATTATTCTGATTCATGCTAATACAATTTAATAACCTGCTGTAGTTTTTATAGCTAGTGCCCGTTCATAAATAGGGCTCTACAGCGGTGTAATTTAAACGGCCATTTTCACACCACTAGATGGTGTTGTTTGCAATAAGAAAACGCCTGTATCTAGTAGTGAAAATCTGTCCATTTTTATTTCCCCTCGCGACGTGCCATTTATGGACGAGCACTAGCTAGGCGGTGATATATATCTCTAGAGCTAGCATATGTTTTCATTGTATTGGACGATACTATTGTATTGTATTTTTTGGCAGGCAAGATAGGTACCTTAGTCAATGCGTCACGTATTGGTAAGAGAGCTACTTGTCTGCACTTTTTCAACCGACATGCTCTACGGTTTCGAACAAAACTCCAGCTTGCCGCCTGTGCCTAACCAATGTTTTGTGGATTTTCTGGAGAGGCGAAAGTTTGACTGCCGTTCAACTTTTATTGCTCAGCAAAATCTCTTGTTCGGCGAGCTAGAATAAACGTATTCAATACCACCAAATTTCGCGAACTACGGATTTTTTGTCGACCTATTATTTGAGAATCTTGAGCCTGAATCGGGCATCGATAGTAAAGTATTCGATAGTTTTCTGATGACCAAGCCTCTCTTTTTAAAGCTTTTAATTCGCGATCCTCGTTTTATACAATCGTCTTAACACTACCTTCGCCAACTTAGGAACGTGCATGAAATAACGTCCGGAATTTACGAAGTGGCCGGTATCACTTTATAATTTAACTTCCCCAATACCTGATCAAAAACAATCGTCCCGGTGTCGTAAATTTCCTTACATGCCTTTT
>JBLHGN010000051.1:0-17234 GCA_047616325.1 Lentisphaeria bacterium | reverse complement strand
AAACACAACTTGCTGAAGTGCGCCGTATCCACCAGGAGGATTTGGATGCAGGACTTGGCGAGGTTTATCTGCCAGAAGCTTTAGCACGAAAATACTCAAACGCGGCGAAGGAATTTAAGTGGCAATATTGCTTTCCCTCGGCAAAGCTTAGTGCTGACCCTCGCTCTGTAAAAATACGCCGTCATCATTTGCACGAAAGCTCGCTGCAAAAGCATACGAGAAATGCGGCACATTCAATCTCGCTGGATAAGAAAATAGGGCCTCATACTATGCGTCATTCTTTTGCTACGCATCTACTGGAAGATGGTTGCGACATTCGCACCGTGCAAGCCCTTTTAGGCCATGCGGACGTATCGACTACGATGATATATACCCACATTCTCAACCGCCCTGGTGTGACGGTAACCAGCCCCGCAGATAAAATTCATTTGTAGAACCAAAAACCCCAACTGGTCGAACTATCACCTGTGTACGATTGTCGCGTAAAGCAATATTGGTTATATGGTGCCAACGGCTTATCCTGGAGCTCCCAACAAATCGAAAAACACCCCTCGATCTGGGTGGAATAACCTCACCAATTCCATTCCTTGACCACAAAAACCGCACCGCAGCGGGTTTCTTCCGCGATTTCTTCAAAAATGTCTGCATAAGTAATACGTTTCGCGTAGCTCACCATGGATGGCATCCATTAAATCACCGGCCGCTTGTGCGATCACTTCAACCCACTTATAGAACGTGGCAGTGGCCTGAAGGCCACAATGGCGTACTCGCTGAAAGCCTTTGGGTAAAATATGCTGGAGCGTTCGACCGATAAATATTTGTGCATCGATTGTTTCGTAGACTCTCGACTTCGTTCGGTGGGATTAATAGTGATACTTAACTTCCTGGTCGTCATAGGCAACGATTCTGGAAACACCGATGGGCGGGGATGACAAATACGTTGTCAGATACCTGATCAATCCCCGGTAACGCTTGGTGAGTACTTTTTCTTTTTGGTTGTTTTCTGGATGGGCATAGAACCCATCGGGATGGTCACCCCACAAGGCTTGAATCACTCCTTTGCGCTCCGGAAATTCAACCGCTATCAAGCCAAGCAAGTGCGGCTACCAGAGCGGCCGGTGGCGGTTCAACGATAAGTGCTTGAAGGTACGCCTAATAGTCCGCCAATTCTTGGCTCCAGGGAGAAGCGCGCCTTCGGCCAGTATCACCTGCAGGTGTGGATTGTAGCTGCCATTACGACCCTTCGTATGCAGAAAAACAATCCGTGCTATTTTGTAATCCGAGTGGTTGAACGGCTCCTGAATCAGCTCGGTCAAACACGGCTCAGCCAAGCCCATAAATCGCGAATACAACTGACTTTGATTAGGGTGGTTATGGAGGGGAATTCGCAGAGAATATACATTTAAAGCGAAGAAGCTTCTTCTTGATACCTTTGAGGTTCATCACTATCTACTTCATCCTCAGAGCTGACAGCAAATTTCCAGGAGATCTAACTTCGCTCAACTTCCATGCCCCGTGGCCTCCTGGAGGAATCCCTAAGGGAAAAAACAAAAGTTGTTTTAACATTGACCCCGCTGAGCCGCTAAAACTTCGATTTTTTGGATTAAGGTGCTGCTTTTAAAAGCTTTTTTCTTATCGTGCAAGCACTAGCTAGTGTCCATCCATAAATAGGGCTCTACTGCAGTGCAATATAAATGGCCATCTTCACACCGCAAGATGTAGTTGTTTGCAATAAGTAAACGCCTGTATCTAGTGATGCAAATCTGTCCATTTATAGTCCCCCTCGCGACGAGCCATTTATGGACGGACGCTAGCTAAGGGAAAGGCGCTGCTCAAGACTATTTTTTGCCTTGGTTACGGCCTGGGCAACTTGCTCCGGTGCTGTGCCACCGATGTGGTTGCGGGCAGCCACAGAGCCCTCCAGGGTCAGCACATCAAACACGTCAATATCGATAACTTCTGTGAACTGCTTAAGTTCTTCGAGTGTCATTTCTGATAAGTCTTTACATTTATCTATTCCGTAGGCCACCGATTTACCCACTATTTCGTGGGAATCCCGAAAGGGTATGCCCTTGCGCACCAAGTAGTCAGCGAGATCGGTAGCGGTAGAAAACCCGCGTTTCGCCGACTCGTACATGGCTTCTTTGTTGGGGGTGATGGATGGAATCATGTCGGCGAACGCTCGCAAGCAGTCCTTGAGGGTGTCTGCCGTATCAAAAATAGGTTCTTTGTCTTCTTGATTGTCTTTATTGTAGGCAAGTGGTTGAGATTTCATGAGGGTCAATAGGCAGACCAGATGACCATTTACACGACCGGTTTTTCCTCGCACCAACTCAGGTACGTCTGGATTTTTCTTTTGCGGCATTATTGAGGAGCCCGTGCAAAAGCGATCGGGTAGATTAATAAAATTAAATTGCGACGAAGTCCACAGCACTAGCTCTTCACTGGCGCGGGATAAATGAGTCATCAAAAGAGCGGCGCAGGCGGTAAATTCAATGGCAAAATCGCGGTCGCTGACCGAGTCCAGAGAATTGCGTGTGGGGGCAGTGAATCCCAATAATTCAGTGGTTTGAAGGCGATCGATGGGGTAGGTTGTGCCGGCCAATGCGGCCGACCCCAATGGGTTGAAATTGAGGCGCTTGCGGCAATCCATCAAGCGGCTATAATCGCGATCGAGCATTTCGTACCATGCCATTAAGTGATGGCCAAATGTTACTGGTTGGGCCGTTTGCAAATGGGTAAAGCCAGGCATTATGGTGGCCTGTTCGCGATCGGCAAGCATCACTAAACCCTGTTGCAGGCGGGTGAGTTCACTTGCAATAGTATCGATTTCGTCTCGAAGATAGAGCCGAATATCCGTCGCTACCTGGTCGTTGCGGGAGCGACCGGTATGTAGCTTTTTGCCGGTGATGCCTATGCGGCGAGTCAATTCGGCTTCGATGTTCATATGAACATCTTCAAGCGTGATAGACCAGCTAAACTTACCGGAGGCGATTTCTACGCGAATGGCTTCCAATTCGGTGACAATGCAATCTCTTTCATCATCGCTGAGAACACCGACGCTGGCGAGCATGGAGGCGTGGGCAATCGAGCCATTAATATCTTGATTGTACATGCGCTGATCGAAGGTGACAGACGCGGTGAAACGCTCTACAAAAGCATCTGTGGGTTCGCTAAAGCGTCCTCCCCAGGGTTTAACGGTGTTATCGTGTTGGCTCATGTTAATGGCTACTTTAATGTTGCTAGATGTGTGAACTTGGCATTATAACGATTCAACAGAGGAGAGGCGATTATTAAACTGTTGCGACTAAATTCAGCGGAAGGGGACTTCTTGCCAGACCTGTGTAATGTTCAGGCGGTATTCTCGTTGGTGTTAGTGGGTGAATTGCTGTCATTTGCTTTTGTTGTGATCGACAAAGGCCTGCAATATTTTGACTGGTTGTATTTTGGCGCCGTATCGTTCTTAGTGCAGTGGATTATCCTTTCTAGTGCGGCATTGTTGTGTCCACTTCGCCAGTGGTTTAAACGTCAAAACGGTTGGGTAGCGGGCACGGTGAGTTACCTGATAGTGCTATTTATGACCTTAATCTTTACCCTGTTAGGTATTTGGTCCGGCGTCAAGAATCTACATCAGAGTGGCTTTGTTCTTGCCAATAATATAATCATTGCCGGAATTTTTGCCGGCGTTGTGTTGCGCTATTTTTATTTGCAGCAGCAACTGATAAACCGTGAACAGGCCGAGCTGCGGTCGCGAATACAGGCACTGCAATCGCGTATTCGACCCCACTTTTTGTTCAATAGTATGAATAGTATCGCTAGTCTTATCGATGCAGATCCCGTTGTGGCGGAGAAAATGGTGATCGACCTGTCGCAACTGTTTCGCTCGAGTTTAAGTGAACCAAGCTTGGTGCCGTTGAAAGACGAGCTATCTCTTTGCACACAATTTATTTCTATAGAAAAAATTCGCCTTGGTGAACGGCTTCACGTGGATTGGGAGATAGCATTAGGAGGGAGTCCGCACGACGAGCAATTGACCATACCCAGCCTGACCCTGCAGCCATTGATAGAAAATGCCATTTACCACGGCATTCAGCCCCTGGCAGACGGCGGGGAGGTGAAGGTGAAAGTGCGTGCAGACGATGACTGTGTCATGATCGTGGTTGAAAATCCCTGCCCCGTTAATAATGCGAATAACATCAAAAAAAGTGGAAATGGCATAGCCTTGGACTTAATCCGAAATCGATTGTATGCACACTATGGTGACAAGGTGGTGTTTCGGGTTGAAGAATTGAATAATCATTTTTGTGTTCAAATGCAATATCCTATAGTCAGCGAGAATGGATAGGTTCTGACCTATCCCAAGAGCTATTTCGTGTCCCTTGCTTGGAAAATAGACATCTATGCACATATTAATTGTTGATGATGAAGTGCTAGCTCGGCAGAGGCTTAGTCGTCTACTCAGTGCCATTGAGGGTTATCACGTGGTGGGAGAAGCGGCTAATGGCGCCGATGCTGTGGCGGCAGTAGCCGCTTTGGATCCAGACTTGGTGTTGATGGATGTGCGCATGCCCGGTATTGATGGCTTGCAGGCGGCCAAATTGATCTCCGATATGGGGGACCCGCCGGCAATCATTTTTTGCACCGCCTATGACCAATATGCCTTGGCCGCATTTGATGTAGATGCCGCTGGCTATCTGGTAAAGCCAGTGCAGTCTGATCAATTGTTGGCCGCTCTTGAAAAGGCGCAGCGTATTAATAAGCTGCAACGCTCCATATTAAGCACCGAGAAAGCGGAAAGGCCTCCGATTCGCTCAAATGTTCCTGCAAAAACCCGACTGGGTGTGGAATTGATACCCCTCGCCTCGATTTATTGTTTTATTGCTGACCAGAAATACGTCACAGTTATGCACAGCAAGGGTGAAACCCTAATCGACGATACTTTAAAGGAGCTAGAGGGTGAGTTTGCGGCGCGTTTTGTTCGTGTGCATCGCAACGCGCTCGTTGCCATTGCAGAGATAAACGGCATGGAGCGCAGCGACACCGGTCACTATGAAGTAGTACTGAAAAGCACCGACTTTCGTCCGATGGTCAGTCGGCGCCATCTTTCCAATATTAAAACGATTCTTAACACGCTATAAAGCTTTCTCACATTAACCGCCTTGCACTTACGCCACAGCCAAAAGTCGTTTTAGCGGTGCCCCATAGCTTGTTAAGGTCTGTTATTATGGCGGCCAACTAGTAAGGGGACGCTAATGAACACACTTCGAATCGCCACTCGAAAAAGTGCCTTGGCCCTTTGGCAAGCTGAATTTGTAAAAGGTGAATTGGAAAAACATTATCCCAATTTGCGCGTAGAATTATTACCGCTGACGTCTCGCGGTGACCAAATTCTGGATGTTCCCCTAACCAAGGTGGGTGGTAAGGGGCTTTTTGTCAAAGAGCTCGAGCGCGCGCTGCTTGCTGGCGAGGCCGATATTGCCGTGCACTCGATGAAAGATGTACCCATGGATTTCCCCCCCGGTCTCGGGCTGGCGGCTATCTGCGAGCGCGAAGACCCTCGTGATGCCTGGGTTTCCAATCGCTATCTAACGCTAGAATCACTTCCCAAGGGCGGTATCGTTGGCACATCGAGTTTGCGGCGTCAGAGCCAGTTGCTGAACCTCCGGCCCGATCTAGAAGTGACCTTCCTACGCGGTAACGTTAATACTCGTCTTGCTAAGCTCGATGCTGGAGAATACGACGCCATAGTGCTGGCAGCCGCTGGTTTAAAACGCTTAGATATGCGCGATCGCATCAGCTGCTTTTTGAGCCCTGAAGAATGTTTGCCTTCTGCTGGACAAGGGGCCGTGGGCATCGAGTGTCGCAGTGATGATGCGCAGACAATAGCTATGCTGCAAGCCTTACACTCGGCTGCAAGTGCCGAACTGGTAATGGCTGAACGGGCTGTAGTGAAGCGACTGGAAGGAGGATGTGAGATTCCCATTGGTTGTTATGCTGTGCACCGCGACGGTCAGATGTGGTTAAGAGCTTTGGTTGCAGACCCCGATGGTATCGAGATACTGCGCGAAGAAAGCGTTGGCGCGGGCAAAGAGGGTGAAGAGATGGGTTTGGCCATTGCGGAGCGGTTGTTGGCGGCAGGCGCCGACAAAATACTCGCCAAAGTGTATGGTCGACCAGCCTAAGCTTCGACGAGTTATCGTCACACGCCCCGCGCACCAGTGCTCGAGCTGGGTAGCGCGTTTGCATGCGGCAGGCCTAGAGACTTTGACGATTCCCTTGCTCGATATTGTGGCCGTTAGCCAAGAGCAGTCACTGGAAGTGATAAAGCAGGAAATTCTTCGACTCGACGAAAATGAGCTTGTCATTTTTGTAAGTCAAAACGCCGTTCTGCACGCCTTCGAATGGATAGAGCGCTACTGGCCCCAGTTCCCCTTGGGCCTAAGATGCATGGCTATTGGGAGTAAAACAGAGCAGTACATTGAGAAAATTCTAAAGCAAGTTTACGCCGCCACTAACCCTCTATTGCGCTCAGTAGATTTAACTATGACCAGTGAATCTCTTTTAAGTAGTGCCCAATTGCAGGAAGTAAAAAATAAAAAAATACTGATTTTTCGCGGTGTTGGTGGACGCACTAAACTGTCCGAAGAACTTGAGTGCCGAGGTGCAATTGTTCGCCACTGCGAGTTGTACCATAGAGTTTTACCAGGGGTCGCCGCAGTGCAACTCAGCAATGCCGAACTAAACTGGAAGCAAGACCTGTTCACAGTATTTAGTGGTGAAACGCTGCAAAACCTCCACACATCTTTACACTTGAGTGGTGATTTTCCGTGGCGTAGTCTCCCTATTTTAGTGCCCAGTGAACGAGTTGCTGCACAGGCATTGGCACTTGGTTTTGAGTACATTATTCAAGCAAAAAATGCTTCCGAAGAGGGAATGTGGCTAGCCCTCGATCATTATATTTCTAACCAGCGAGTTGTGTTATGAACAATGAAAAACCGTCTGCTGAGGAAGCCCCAACAGAGGACAAACTTGAATTGGGTGTAGCGCCTACCGACGCTAAACGTGAAGATGCGCCTTCAACAGAAACGTCGCACTTAGCATCGTCTGAGGGGCAGTCGTCTGAGAGGCAGTCATCTGAAGACCCCTCCCCCGCGCTAAATAACGCTCAGTCCTCATCGGCACATTCTAATCCAAGCACACAAAAAACGTATCAATCTGATGCCAAACGCAAGCGCCCATGGTTCTTGTTGTTTACTTGGGCTTGTATTTTAGTTGTGTTAGCAGCACTTGCCAGTGCAGGATATTACGCGCGTAATATCATTAATGTGCAGGCACGCACAGCGGACGAGTTTAAGCTGGGTATGCAGCAGCAGCAAATAAAAACGCAGCAAGCGCTCAATCAACTACACAATACCCAGCAAGAGCAATCGGCAGCCGTGGCGGCGCAGTTGTCAGAAGCTCGAGAGCGTCTCGACGATGCGGACCGACGTATCGCTGCTCAAAATAAACGCTTGCGTGCTATGTCCACGACCTCGCGCGAAGACTGGTTGCTGGCCGAGGCAGAATACTTATTAAAATTGGCCAATCAAAGAGTGCGCATAGAAAAAAGTTCAGCTGGGGCCGACGCATTACTTAGCGAAGCCGACGGAATTTTACGAGACCTTGATGAGCCAGATTTATTCTTTTTACGTCGTGCCATTGCCAGCGATTTGGCCGCATTGCGACTGGCACCTTCAATAGATGTATCGGGTTTGTATTTCACATTGGTGGCGCTGGCAGAAAATATCGCTCAGGTGCCGCTGCGCCTCGATAGAGCGCAACAATTAGCGCTGCGTTCAGATGATAACGGTGTAGCCTCTGACCCAGCCAAAGATGCGGTAGAGCCCTCTACTTTTTGGACGCGAATGAAGATCAGTTTCAATAGTTTTGTGAATGAATTTCAAGGCTACTACCGCATTACTCGGCACGAACAAAAACCCCAACCGCTATTGCCTCCTAAGGAGGCCTACTATCTACAGCAAAATTTGCGCTTGATTCTAGAGCGTGCACAAATTGCCCTATTGCGTGAGCAGCAGGACATTTATGAGCAGAGCCTGCAACAAGCCGATACTTGGTTGAGTGACTATTACCCCGCATCACAACAGTCGAAAGAGATTCAAAAACAATTGCGTCAATTAAAAAGTCATGTAGTAGAACGACAGCTTCCCGACATAAGTACTTCGCATAATCTGTTGCACGATTACATAAAACAACTGCACGACCTGGGCGGTGTTAAAACCTCAGTGACGAATGAAAAAAAATCTTCTTCAGCAGCAGGAGGTAAATAAACGTGTACGTTGTTCTATTAAGTTTACTGTTTATTTTTGGTGGCTCGCTGCTCATTCATATTATCAGTCAGGACTCGGGCTATATTCTGGTAAGTTTGGGTAATTATACTTTTGAAGTGAGTTTTTGGTTTGGCCTAACATTACTGGTGGGTGTTGCTATTGTGGTTTACCTTGCATTCAAATGGCTAATTACGTTACGCAATATACTTGGAGAAAGTTTTTCTTTTATTGCCGAGAGTCGTGTAAGAGCTGCCGAAAAACGCACACAAAAAGGCCTATTGGCATTTGCCGAAGGCAATTGGTTGGTGGCAAAAAAAGAATTGTTAAGTGCTGCAAAATCAACGCATAAACCATCAGTGCATTATCTCTTGTCAGCACAAAGCGCCTATAGAAATGGGCAACATGAAGAAGCGTTATTTTTGCTTGGTGAGGCAGAGAAGCTGAGTGCAGCTAATGAGCTTTCTATCGTACTTATCCGGGTGCGAATATTTTTGTTTCAAAACAAAACTGAACGGGCACTAGAGGCATTAAAACACTTATCTAAAGACCTCTCTCAGCATCCGTCCGTACTCGAATTGTTACAGCAAGTTTACGTTAAATTGAAAGACTGGGAAGCGCTACTTTTGCTGCTTCCGCCATTAAAAAGTTGTGGAAGTTATACCGCCGAAGATTTTGACCGCCTGCAGGAAAATGTCTTTTTGGCGCTGTTAAACGAGGTGCCCAAAATCACAGTGGTGGACCCTTTCGATGCAGGTTCAAAAGCATTGGTGAAAAAGTCCACCGGTACTATAAGTAAATCGTTGGATGGTGTTTGGCAGATAATACCTAAGGCAAACAAAAAGAATATCCGTATTGCCGGTCTCTATTGCAAACAACTGCATGCAGCGGGCAGAGATGCGGAGGCGGAAGGATTGTTGCGCAAACTAATTAAATCTCAATGGCAGTCCGTGCTTGTGGAGTTGTATGGGAAATTGGTAACCGCTGACGCCGCAGTGCAACTCAGTTGCGCTGAAGAATGGTTAAAGGATCACCCTCAAGACCCTCATTTACTCTGTGCGCTTGGTCGTTTATCCATGAGAAATAGTTTGTGGGGAAAAGCCAAGGAGTATTTTGAGCGCAGTTTAAAGCTGGTTCAACGTGCAGAGGTATACGCAGAATTGGCGGCACTAATGACGCAGTTGGGCGATCCGGGTAAAAGTGCCGAACTAAATCGACGCGGCTTACTTCTCGCTCTGGAATAGGGCAGGTTTAACTATGCCCGACTATTCCTAAGCATATAAATTCCGTGGCAAGGGCTCTGGTGTTTTTAAATGCCTAAATCTTGCCAAATATCATCTATTTTACGTTTAACTTCTTCGCTCATAGAGATGGGCTGGCCCCACTCGCGTTGTGTTTCACCTGGCCATTTGTTAGTCGCGTCGATACCCATTTTTGATCCCAGCCCTGACACTGGTGAAGCAAAGTCGAGGTAGTCTATAGGAGTATTGTCAATCATCGTCGTATCGCGAATAGGGTCCACGCGAGTGGTTAGTGCCCAGATAACATCTTCCCAGTTGCGTGCATCGATGTCGTCGTCGGTTACTACGATAAATTTAGTGTACATAAATTGTCGTAAAAAAGACCAGGCCCCCATCATTACGCGCTTGGCGTGACCGGGGTACTGTTTTTTCATGGTGATTACCGCCATGCGATAGGAGCAACCTTCGGGCGGCAAATAAAAATCGACAATTTCCGGAAATTGTTTTTTTAGCAGGGGAATAAATACTTCATTTAATGCTAGGCCTAAAATTGCCGGTTCGTCGGGTGGTCTTCCCGTGTAAGTGCTGTGATAAATGGGTGTTTTTCGGTGGGTGATTCTTTCCAGAGTAAATACCGGAAATTTATCAACTTCGTTGTAGTAGCCGGTGTGATCACCAAAAGGTCCCTCGTCTGCAAATTCTCCCGGGGCTATATAGCCCTCCAAAACAAATTCGGCGGAAGCGGGAACTTGCAGGTCATTGCTAAGGCTTTTTACTACCTCGGTTTTACTGCCGCGCAATAAGCCGGCGAAGGCGTATTCACTTAATGAATCCGGCACAGGTGTAACGGCACCTAAAATAGTGGCGGGGTCTGCTCCTAACGCTACCGAAACAGGAAAGTTTTCGCCTGGGTGAGCGACCTGCCATTCTTTGAAATCCAGCGCCCCGCCTCTATGGCTCAGCCAGCGCATAATGAGCTTGTTTTTAGCGATCACCTGCATGCGGTAAATGCCGAGGTTCTGGCGCGTTTTTAAGGGCCCGCGAGTGATTACTAGGGGCCACGTCACCAGCGGTCCGGCGTCGCCTGGCCAGCAGGTTTGAATGGGAATATTGCTGAGGTCTACCTGCTCGCCCTCTATCACAACGCTTTGGCAGGCTGCCTTTTTAACTTCCTTGGGCGACATGTTGAGCACTTGCTTAAAGATGGGCATTTTGTTCCAAGCATCACGCATGCTGCTGGGTGGTTCAGGTTCCTTGAGAAAGGCGAGAAGTTCACCCACTTCCTTGAGGCCGCTGGTGCTCTCCTGGCCCATGCCCAAAGCCACTCGTTCGGCGGTGCCAAACAAGTTGGCTAATACCGGAATACTGTGACCAATGACATTTTCAAATAACAGCGCCGGGCCGGCCGCACGCAGGGTGCGATCGCAAATTTCGGTGATTTCCAGGTGGCAATCCACGGGGTGTTGTATGCGTTTTAACAGCCCTCGCTTTTCTAGTAGCGCTACAAAATCTCGTAGATCCTTGAATTTCATCGTGTCATTGTCTTAGCGGCGGAAAAAGTTTATTTTGATTTCATCGATAGGAAGAATTCGTTGTTTGTTTTAAAGTTTTTCAGGCGGTCGAGCAAAAATTCAGCCGCTGCGGTATCTTCCATTTCATGCAATAACTTTCTTAATATCCAAACGCGTTGCAATTCTTCTTCTCTCATTAAGAGTTCTTCGCGGCGAGTACCAGAACGGCGAATGTTGATTGCAGGATAAACCCTGCGCTCGGCAATTTTTCTGTCTAGGTGCAATTCTAGGTTGCCGGTTCCTTTAAATTCTTCGTAAATAACTTCGTCCATTTTCGAGCCGGTATCTATTAGAGCGGTTGCAATAATACTTAAGCTTCCACCTTCTTCAATGTTTCGCGCTGCTCCGAAAAAACGCTTCGGGCGTTCGAGAGCGTGGGCGTCGACACCACCGGTGAGTACCTTTCCCGACGACGGGATAACGGTATTGTAGGCACGCGCCAAACGGGTGACTGAGTCGAGTAAAATCACCACATCTTTTTTGTGTTCACATAAGCGTTTTGCCCGCTCTATCACCATTTCTGCCACTTGCACGTGCCGCGCTGGTGGTTCGTCAAAGGTGGACGCGACAACTTCACCGCGTACTGAACGCTGCATTTCGGTTACTTCTTCGGGGCGCTCGTCGATTAGCAGCACAATGAGATGGCAGTCTGGATTGTTGCGGGTTATGGCCTGTGCAATATTCTGCATCATAATGGTTTTACCCGCTTTTGGCGGCGCAACGATTAATCCGCGTTGGCCTTTACCTATCGGCGAAGTGAGGTCGATAATTCTACCAGTGAGGTCTTCCTTGGAACCGTTGCCGCACT
This sequence comes from Lentisphaeria bacterium, assembly GCA_047616325.1. Classification (GTDB taxonomy): domain Bacteria; phylum Pseudomonadota; class Gammaproteobacteria; order Pseudomonadales; family Cellvibrionaceae; genus JBLHGN01. The sequence goes on along the minus strand of JBLHGN010000051.1, from coordinate 5,290 downwards.
CTAGCACCATTCTCTCGTCGGGAAATAGCGGTGTTAAGTTTTCAAATAGAATTTTATTGCGCGAATTCTCTGGTTTGTCAAAATTGATTTCATCGACTTTGAGCATGGCGAAATATCGCTCGCCCTCTTTGGGGGGGCGAATTTTTCCAGAGATGGTATCGCCGGTGCGCAAATTGAAGCGGCGAATTTGGCTGGGCGAGACATAAATATCATCTGGCCCAGCCAGATAGGAAGAATCTGCCGAACGCAAAAAGCCAAAACCGTCTTGAAGTATTTCGAGAACGCCATCGCCATATATGTCCTCTCCGCTGCGCGCGTGTTTTTTCAAGATGTTAAATATCACATCTTGTTTGCGTGAGCGGGCAAGGTTTTCCATGCCCATTTCTTTAGCCGTTTGAATGAGAACTTCTATGGGTCTGGTTTTAAGGTCGGTGAGGTTCATAAATGTTGTTTTGTCCATATCTTCGGAGGGGTCTCGATCAAAAGGCGAGCTAAAGGTAAGTTGGTTTGGGGGTTGAGTGTGTTGCAAAGTCGTTTTTTATTAAGGTTAAGTATTCGGATACACGCGTAAGCGCAGCTTGTTTGAGCCGACGCTTGCAGTATAGGTCTTGATGTTTGGTTCTTAATATATAGGTGAACCTACGGACCGTTATTGCTCGCGATTATCTGGGTTATTTTAAAGTTTTATATCGAGTTAGATTATTAATCATTAAATCGTCTGATCCAAAGCCAATCTGTCTACGCCCGGCCATTAAAGTTATTCACTGCGCAGAACTTATTCGGTTTTAGCTTATTCCGTGAACACCGAAGCTCTGCCAAGTAGCGAACAAACACATGGGGGGTTCCGAACACCACATTACCTAAGAAGTCTAAGATTAATCCGTCATTAGACGTCAAGTTAGATTGTTACTCAGGCAGCAAAAGTACTTAAAATTTCGAAAAGGAAGATGGTACGGAAGTGTTTAATCTCTGGGTATTAGCAGTATAGCCACAAAATTTAACTAGTGCAAAGTACTAACGGTCACTTGTTTTGATTTTAAGTGACCTTGTCAGTACAAAATTGCCTTAAAGGCCCGATTCGATGAATTCTTTCAATTGGTTTTTAGACAGTGCGCCGACTTTGGTGCCTTCGGCATTGCCACCCTTAAACAGCATCAGGGTTGGTATCCCGCGAATGTTGAATTTGGCCGGGGTTGCTTTATTGGCGTCGACATCCATTTTACAGATTTTAATTTTACCTGCGTATTCTTTTGCCAGCTCGTCCAATACAGGGGCTATCATTTTACATGGTCCGCACCAAGCAGCCCAAAAATCTACCAACACGGGCCCTTCGTTGCCCAATACGTCAGTGTCAAAGCTTGCATCGCTGACGTGCACTATCGCGTCACTCATAAGTTTTCTCCAAGAGCCAAATAGGTATAAAAGTGGTTAATATAAAGGATATCCAAGAAGGTTTACAACATCCATTAAACGGTGAGCGTGAAATTGTCTGGAATTATTCACACAAAGTCTTAGTGACCATAAATAGGGTTTACCCAATGTTTTTTCAAGGGGCAGATTATAAACACCGTAAGTCTAACGAGATACGCCGCAACTAGTTATTTAGAATAGCGCTAGGCCTCCCCGTGTAGCCATAGGCTTCGTGCCTCCCAACTTCAGTATCACCATAGAGTATAGCAGTTGATTTATTGTTACTCCTACATATGGGGCTAGCTGCATAGGTTTTGTAGCAGTAATGCTTGCGCCGAAGGGGCTTCGCCGTCGGAGACCTGGGTGTAGTTGCCCTCGCAATCCAGCTCCCATCGCTGTTTGCCATCGTTAATATATAGCTCCAGCTCCTTCAGGATACGCTGTGACAGACTTGGGTTCTCCACCGGGAAGCAGGTTTCTACTCGGTGGTTGAGGTTGCGCTCCATAATGTCGGCACTGGCACAATAGACATTACGCAGGCCGTTTTTAAAATAGAATACACGGGTGTGTTCCAAAAAGCGGCCGATGATGGAATGCACGCGTATATTGTCTGATACGCCAGGAACTCCGGGTTTTAAACAGCACATGCCGCGAATGATCAAATCTATTTGCACTCCCGCCTGAGACGCCTTGTAGAGCGCTTGCATCACCTTGGGTTCGGTTAATCCGTTGCACTTCAATATAATTCGTGCACTTTTGCCCTCCTGCTTGGCCTTTGATTCGCCGTCAATAAGGCGCAATAATTGCCGTTTTAGCGTGAAGGGGGCATGTAGCACTTTATTCATGCGCTCTGTCTTGCCCATTCCCGTAAGCTGCTGAAATACAAGGTGAATATCTTCGCCGATCACCGGATCGGCGGTTAGCAGTGAATAATCTGTGTAAAGGCGTGCGTTGCCGCTGTGGTAGTTGCCAGTGCCAAGGTGCACATAGCGTCGCAGTGTATTGTCCTCTCGGCGTACGATAAGTATCATTTTGGCATGGGTTTTATAGCCGACCACCCCATACACCACAATCACTCCAGCCTCCTGCATGCGGCTGGCAAGTTCGAGATTCTCCTCCTCGTCAAAGCGTGCACGAAGTTCCACTACAACGGTAACTTCTTTGCCGTTTCTGGCGGCATCGATAAGCGCTTCAACCACCATGGAGTTGGTGCCAGAGCGGTAAAGAGTTTGTTTGATGGCCACTACCTGCGGATCTTTGGCCGATTGGCGCAAGAGTTGAACCACCGGCGTGAAGGATTCGAATGGGTGCAACAGCAGGAAGTCTTTACGTGCCACCGCATCGAAAATATTGTCTTTGCGGGTGAGGCCTTTGGGCATTTTTGGGGTAAGTTCTGGGTAGTGCAAATCTGGCCTTTCGACAAAGCGGGGCACCTGCATAAGTCTTTTTAAATTTACCGGCCCGTTTACCTTGTACATTTCATTTTCCGTCAAGCCGACCTCATTTAAGAGAAAGTCGATTAGTTCTTTAGGGCAATTGTCGGCTACTTCCAGCCTAACTGCAGTACCAAAGCGGCGCGAGTGGAGTTCACCGCGCAGGGCTCTGGCAAGGTCGGCAATGCCTTCCATGTCTACATCGAGGTCTGCGTTGCGGGTAATACGAAACTGATAACAACCCTTCACTTTCATACCGGGAAACAGTTGATCGGCATGGGCGTGTATCATAGAAGACAAGAAAATAAAGTTGTGGCCTTCACTGCCCAGCTCTTTGGGAAGTTCCACAACGCGAGGTAATGACCTCGGCGCCGGCACAATGGCATGGTTGAGGTCGCGGCCGAAGGCGTCGTTTCCCTCCAGCTCTACAATAAAATTGAGACTTTTATTTACGAGGCGGGGGAAGGGGTGGGAGGGATCAATGCCAATGGGGCTAATTATGGGCAGCACGGAAGAGTCGACATAGTGCTTTACCCACTGAGATTGCTCTTCGTTCCAGTGGCTGCGGCGTAAAAAACGAATGCCCTCTTGTTCAAGCGCCGGCATTAAAATGGTGTTGAGGATGTCGTACTGCTTGTCTACGATGTCGTGGCAAATACGGCTTATTTCTCTGAGAGCGTCTTTGGGGGCCAGACCGTCTGGGCCGATAGTTTCGCGTTCAAATTTGATGCCCTGCATTAGGCCTGCAACGCGAATTTCAAAGAATTCATCCAAGTTTGAGCTGAAGATCAATAGAAATTTCAAGCGTTCTAAGAGTGGATGGGCCTCATCTAGCGCCTGTGCCAGTACGCGTCGATTGAATTCCAAATGGCTTAATTCGCGATTAAAATAATACGCCGAGCTGTCCAGCGGCCCAATGTCGAGCGTAGCGCCAGCGTTGCCCGACTGTTTGACATGTGGACTGCTCGGTGTATCAGTGGCTTCAGTCATTCTATGGGGTCTCAAAAAGTAGGCTTTAGCTCTAAAGATAAATATATGGCATTGTTGTACAGATTCACCCGAAAGGTCGGTGGAAAGCTGTGATAAATATGTGAGGTTATTTTGTGTTAACAAGCCTAGTATGGCTCTTTTTAAAGCAATACGCTAACGCTCCTGTATGGCCTTAGTCACTCTTTTAGTATTGTCGTTTATAATATCAGCTTGCGCATTTTCGTGGAGTCGCCTTTGTGTCTTCAATTGTCTTATTTGCAAAAGCGTGCATACCGTGGAAACTTAATTTATGACTTTAAAAAAATGGATCGTATTGGCCCTAGCGCTCAGCGCTGCGGCGGCGATACTATATTTTGACCTACTGCAGTCTTTTTCTTACGATCAGTTTAGTGCATGGGTGGATAGGGAGCCTCTTAAATCGGCTATCTCCTTTGCGCTGATATATATTGCGGTGGCGAGCTTGAGCCTGCCGGGCGTGGGGCCATTATCCATTATTGCAGGTGCTGTCTTTGGTGTTTGGTACGGTGTGCTTATTGTATCTTTTGCCAGTTCAATTGGGGCCACACTGGGGATGCTGGTGTCGCGCACACTGTTGCAAGACTGGGTGAAAAAACGTTTTGCGACGACCATCGATAAAGTAAATGTCGGTATTGCGCTCGATGGCAGTCAATACTTGTTTACTCTGCGCCTTATACCGCCAATTCCATACTTTGTTATTAACCTGGTGTTCGGCTTAACTCAAATACGCGTTGCCACCTTTTACATTGTCAGTCAATTGGGAATGTTACCGGCCACCTTTCTATACGTGAACGCAGGAGCCAGCCTGGGTACAGTGGAAAAGTTTTCTTTCTGGCAAATATTCACACCGGAAATAATTCTATCCTTTGCCGCATTGATCGCTTTTCCGTTTATTGTGAAGGCTTTGGCAAAACGTTTTAAAAAAGTTGATATCGCCGAGAGTTGAGTCTCTTGGCTTTTTTAAAGCGCTAAATATAGTTACCTAATTAAAAGTAGTGATATGCAATGAAAAAACCAAGTTCATTCGACGCCAATCTTATCGTTATAGGTGCGGGCGCGGCAGGCCTGGTGAGCGCCTATATCGCTGCGGCTGTAAAAGCAAAAGTAATATTAATAGAAAAAGAAAAAATGGGCGGCGATTGCCTTAATACCGGTTGCGTGCCGAGTAAGGCGCTTATTAAAGCCGCTAAAGTGGCTCATCTAGCGCGTAATTCTGGCAAATACGGCGTTAATATAAATAACGTTGATATCGATTTTGATCGCGTTATGGCACGTGTTCACGAGGCTGTTGGCGAAGTGGAGCCCCATGATTCGGTCGAGCGCTATAGCAAGTTAGGTGTGGAGTGCATCGCAGGAGCTGCGAATATAATATCCCCCCATGAAGTTCAGGTGGGAGACCGTGTATACAGCTCTAGACATATTATTGTCGCCTCCGGCGC
>JBLHGN010000050.1:0-17239 GCA_047616325.1 Lentisphaeria bacterium | reverse complement strand
AAAAAAAGAAAAACGCTTTATTTTCAGTGCGTTAGGCGGTCGCAGTAGATTCAACTGATTAATTTAGGTTAAAGGCTTATGTCAGTTCTATTTGCTGTATTGTTCCATCTTCTGCCACTTCTGTCATGTGACCTTCAGGTTCTTCAAGAAATTGCACAATGCCAAATATGCCAACTGCACAAGCGCCAATAATCATGAAAAAGGCACTGGCATCTACAAAACTATATACGGTCAAGAAAGTGACCGCTCCAACGTTGCCGTAAGCACCTGTCATGCCCGCAATTTGCCCAGTCATTCTGCGCTTGACCAAGGGCACAATAGCAAATACCGCACCTTCTCCCGCCTGAACAAAGAATGAGCAGAACATAACCGCAATAACCGCCGCGCTCACAGGCCAGCTGCCGCTAACCTGAGATAAAATAAGGTAACCAATTCCTAGACCCGCAATAAAAACGGAAAGGGATTTGCGTCGGCCAAATTTGTCACTGATGTAGCCACCGCCAGGTCTGGCCACAAGATTCATAAAGGCGAACGCTGCGCCCAACATTCCGGCTTTGGCCAGCGTCATGCCTTCGAAGGTTTCGAGAAAGAAGGCAGGCAGCATAGAGACTACCGCAAGCTCCGAACCAAAGGTAACAAAGTAAGCCCAATTCAATACGGCCACTTGCCTAAATTTATATTTTTGATGGGCCTCTGCGCCGTTTTGCAGCATCTCTTTATTTACTTTGTAGATCTGAGAGACTTGAAAGCAGAATAAACAGACCAGTACTACGTACATCATATTGGTGGTGGTTTCGCTTAAAAGGCTAACTCCAGCTGGCGAAAGCTTCCACGCCAAAACGGCGAGAATTAGATACATTGGAATATTCATGGCCAAATAAAAATAGAAGTCTGCTTTGCTGGTTACTTCCAAACCCCCTGACTTTTTCGGTTTAAAGTAGGTTGAACCTTTGGGGGTATTTCGGGCTTTCCAGTAAAACAAAATACCGTAGAAAAAGGCCGCCACACCGGTGGAGGCGATGGCGTAGCGCCAGCCGTCTTCGCCGCCAAACACTAACAGTGCAAGTGAAGGAAGTACAAAAGCCGCTGCTGCTGAACCAAAGTTACCCCAGCCACCATATACGCCTTCGGCAAGCCCTACCTGACGCGCGGGGAACCACTCGCCGACCATGCGAATGCCGATAACAAAGCCTGCCCCGACAAAGCCCATGGCAAAACGTAAAAGTGCTAATTGTTCGAAACTTTGCGCCGAGGCGAAACCCAAACACAGAAGCCCTGAAATTATAAGTAGGGCGCTATACACTATGCGCGGCCCGAATTTGTCTACCAGTATGCCAATAACAATGCGCGCGGGAATGGTGAGTGCCACGTTCAGTATGAGTAGTGCCTTCCATTGGGCCGTAGTCATGTTAAACGCTTCCATAATGAGCGGTTTCATCGGTGCGTGCGAAAACCACACCACAAAGGTTAGAAAAAATGCAAACCATGTGAGGTGTAAGGTGCGAATATTTGCTTTTGAAAAATCCAGCAAATTTAGTTTTGAAGCGCTCATAACAATTCCTGTATCGGGATAATGTAAAATTTGTGGTAAAGATCACCATTAGGTGTTGGGGGAGTAAACGCCCCGTACGCGCCGCCCAGCTGGCACTGAGGCTTAGCAATATGCGGGCCTATGTTATTATTCGCATTTAAATCAAAGGCTTGAATGTTTTCTTGAGGTTTTTCCTGGCACCAAAAGTTACAGCTTAGATCTCCGGTGCAATAAAACGGAACACCGTTTTTTAAAATGGCACCGCATTAGAGCGAAGAGCTTGGAACACAAAAGCAATAAAGCCTCTTTTTGATTCTGGCTGCGCACCAATATTGTGAGAAATGCATGAGTTTTTTAAAGATAGTTAAAAGTTTTGATCTTGTGGTGATCCTGTATGTTGCGCTTAGCCTATTTGTTGCCACAATTCTGGCTTGGGGCATAATGATGCAGGGCAACTTTTTCTATGGCGTGTGGCACGACCATGGGGGAATAGCTGAGGGCATCGAAAAATATGGGCCACAAAATCGCTATAAAGAGGGTTTTGCCGAGACCACACGGCAACAGCGAATTGAAATTTTTGCTGAGATTAGTCGGGCGATACACTGCAATGGCGAAGGGCTCTGGGATATTGCTTACTCATCTAGTTCCAGTGATGGCGAGCAAACGCTCTTGCGCGAGGCCGAAGTGGTTCATCTCACCGATGTGGCCCACCTTATTAGTCTGATGAAAATAGCGGCGACGTTGGGAAGTGTTTTTTGGTTGGCGATTTTGGTCTGCCTGTTAAAGGCACGCGCTAAACTACCGCTGTTGCGGCATCAAATGCTAGGGCTTGCCGGTATTTTCTTTGTGGGGGGGCTGGTTTTGTTTGCTGCGGGGGCAGAGGATGTGTTTAATCTCTTGCATATTTGGATTTTTCCCGACAATCACCAGTGGTTTTTTTATTATCAAGATTCGCTGATGTCTACCATGATGTTGGCGCCCACTTTATTTGGGTGGATTGCTGCTGCATGGGCGGTGTTGGCGCTAGGTGTTTTTATAGTCGTTCACTTTATTGTTCTTTTGGCGTTTAGACGAATAAAGGCGCTTTAGAATAGAAAAGCGCCGTTCTTGGTAGTGCTTGGCTTGCAGACTGAGCTTATGGACTATTGTTCGCTTAACCACTCATTCAGAGCATCTGCTGTACCAATATGTTTGCCATCTATATACACCTGAGGTGTGGTTCCCGCGCCGGTAACGGCCGCTAGTGTGCTGAAGCTGATGCCATGTTGACCCAAAACGATTTCTTCATATTTGTAGCCTTTATCGCTAAGTGCTTTTTTGGCTCGAGTACAGTGCGGACAACCAGGCTTGCTAAACAATGAGACCCGTGCCGGCTGCGATGCTTTTGGGTTTATATAGTTAAGCATGGTGTCGGCGTCGCTTACTTCAAAGGGGTCGCCCTGTTTCTCGGGTTCAATAAACATTTTGTCAATTACGCCATCTTTTACCAGCATGGAGTAGCGCCATGAACGTTTGCCAAAGCCGATATCGCTCTTGTCTACTAACAGGCCCATGCCCTCACTAAATTCTCCGTTTCCGTCGGGAATAAACACTATGTTGTCGGCGTGTTGATCACCGGCCCAAGAGTTCATTACAAACGTGTCATTCACCGATAAGCAGGCGATGGTATCGACGCCCTCGGTCTTAAATACAGGGGCCAGTTCGTTGTAGCGAGGTAGGTGTGTAGACGAGCAGGTTGGAGTGAACGCGCCAGGCAACGCGAACAGTACAACGGTTTTACCTGCAAATATATTCTCGGAACTTATATTCTTCCACTCGTCGCCCACGCGGGTTTTGAATGTTACTTGGGGGACTTTTTCACCTCGTCGATCAGCTAGCATAATAATACCTCTTGGGTTAAATGAATTAAATAATGTGAGATCATTTTAACTACCGCCGAAAGATTAATAAAATAAGTTAATTGAATGGTCGTGGTAGCTAATAGCTATCGGTGGCCTATGTGTAGCCCAGTTTGGGCTTTGGGTAGATGGCTCGTTCTTGGATGGTGCTTTCAATTTTAGTTTCAGCGCCATCTCGGGTGTCTTGACGCTAGAGCTGATTGTAGGCTTGAGTGGTGGCTTCGATGAGTGTCTGGTCCTCTTTTGGTATGGTCTTTATTGTTTTCCAAATAATGACGCGTAGTTGGATCAGCTGACGTTCAACTTCGTCTTGGAGAATTTTGCTTTTCAATAGTGATAGATGGTCTTCGGGTCTATCGCTTTTAGACACTGCTTCCAGCCAGTCGCAATAATTCTGCTGGATAATGCCTGCACTGATAAAGGACGCGGCTAGGCGGCCCACCATTGAAGCGATGGAGCGAGTGTGTTTGCTGCGCACATTTTTCATGAGAACAAAGGCGAGTTTTTTATACATATCAAAATTGACGACAATACGCTGTTGTTGTTTTAGCACATCGCGGGCTGTGGGCGGATTTGCGGGCGGTGTATTGGGCATTGGCCCACGCAGTATGAGCCGAGACGCCGCTTTGTAGACCGTCGCGAAGTGAACATTATTATTCAGCTGCAGCACCAGCAGTACCAGTTGGTGAGCATGTTCGCCGTAGCATAAACAGCGATTATAGCTGGCCACTATAGTGTCGGTAAGTGCTATTATTTGACTGGCAATGCTTAGCTCATCGCCAAATTTACTTTTTGGGTAGCCCGTTCCGTCGGTGCGTTCGTGGTGATCGGCGACAGCATTGCTGATACATTTAGGTAGGCCGGGTACATGTTCGAGAAAAAGTTTGGCAATAATGGGGTGAACTTGTGCGTCGAGTGAGGCATTTTTTTCCAATTCGCCTTCGTTGCGCGTAAGTTCCGGGTTTAAGTGCAAAAATCCACTGTTGTGCATTAGACCGCCAATAAACACCGTGCGTTGATCCTCCTCTCCCAAGCTTAATTCCTGTGCCAAAGCAACCCCAGCCATGGAACTGAATAGGCTTTGGTAGTAAATTTCGGGGAGTTGCTGTGATAGTACGGTGAGTTTTTGACGCAATAATGGATGCTTTTCGTAAAAGCGGCAGAAGCGTTTAATTGCACTTTGCACGCTTTCATTATTGATGACTGCATTGAGGCCAGGCAATTGAGTAAATGTTTTTCGCAGTAGGTCGAACAGGCCTTTTGCTGCGAGACTGTGCTCAATATCGACGCTATGTTCAAGTGGTTTGATCAGCCTATGATTGACGATAAGGTCGGCTTGGGAGCGGGAAAAGCGGGTTCCTTTTGATATTAATAACACACCTTTTTGATTGCAGATATTTTCATTGGCTATAACGGGGTTGAAAGCATTTACTTCAGCCAGACGGTGACCGTAATAATCTTTCGGGTGATCGCTTACGTCATTCATATGGCATTCTTTATATGTGGAAGGGAGCTGTTATACAAAGTCTTGTAAGGGTTTTAAGGGCACCACAGAATAACAATCGACGGAGTCGCCTTCTTTTTTGTTGCCAATGCTCTTTTTAAGCTGCACCCGTTTTGGCGTGAATTGAAAAAGATCCCGGTGTCCTGCGTAGTGTCGAACTTTGTGACTAACCAGTACGTCACCGGGGTCTGCGGCGGCTTCTAAGCGCGCCGCCATACTCACCGCAACGCCTTCCAAATCAGAAATATCGGTAATCTCATTGTGTATAACCGCTACTTCGCCCATTTCTACGCCGATGCGCAATTCAAATCCTGCGGCAGTGAGAACACTGCTCATCATGCATGCGCAGGCCAAACCCGCCGACACATTGGTGAACGTGACGCGCAAAGAATCGCCTTCCATATTGGGATAGTTGGCCTGCCATTTTTTTAATATTGGCTTGGTCAGTCCGCGGAATAAAGATAGTTTTTCTGAAACTTCTTCGTCTCCCCAGCTTGAAAAGCCCTTCAAATCCATAAAGACGATGGTGAGATTGCGCACCTGATCTTTTTCATGATCGGCGGCAAGTTCTAGCAGGCGCGGCCAGAACTCCTCTTTAATTATGGCAATTTTTTCTTTGAGTGCCAAGTGTAATTTTGGGTTGTTGCGCAGCGCAAGCTGTGCCACTTGAATACGTTCGGCCTCAGCCTGTAAATTTGCTTTCAGTTGCGAGGGGTTGTGTGAACTGGGTTCTTCCACGACGAAACGCACCAGGGCGCCCCCTGCCACATCGGCAATAGACTTAAGACGCAAAATGATGCCCCAGTGCACGGCCTCGAGATGCTCAACGAAAATCGGCAGTGTGGTTAATTCGTTGGCGGTAAGTCGGTAGGGATAACTCAGCTCTATCGTAATCGATTCGGCAAAAATACGTTCGAATTCATAGTTGCGATAGTCTGTTTTTTCTGCCCCTCTTTTATCCCAGAAGGCGTAGTCACAAATGATATTCGCAATGTTCCAGCCGCTGGTTTGTATTTTCCAAAGCTGGGCGCCGGTAATGTTGGCGTGGGCCATGTTCACATTGGATAGATTGGCTTCTCTAAAATCGCAATTAGATAGATTCGCGGAACTAAAATCAGCATTGCTCAGGTTCATGCTGCTGAGATCTATACCACTTAAGTTGGCCGATTTAAAAATAGCGTTGGTCAGGTTGGCGTCGCGTAGATTAGCGTTGGTTAAATTGGTATGAATAAGGTTGGTGCATTCGAGATCGGCTCCTTGAAGGTTAACCTCTTCTAAATTGGAATGTGATAAATCCACATGTTTTAGCTGTTGTCCGGATAGGTTGCTACCGGCCAACGATGTGCTCTTTAGATTTAATCCGCTAATGTCGTGTCCACGAAAATCGATGTTTTCCAGTTTGGTATTAAGCGTCCAAGCGGTAAGCATGTTTGTTTTGGTGAGATTTGAGCCGCTTAGATTGGCCTTGTTGAGTTGCGCCGCAATAAGTTTTGCGTAGCTGAAGTCATTCATTTGAAGGTCGGCGCCTTCCATGTTGGCACTAATAAAGTCGGCGTTTTTAAGACTGCATTTTTTTATCACCGCGTTGCATAGCGATAGCTTGGAGAAATCTATGCTATCTAAATTGAGCCCAATCAGCTCGACACCGTCGAGATTTAGGTCTCCCGTTACCTTTGTTTTGCGCCAAATATTCCATGATTGAGCGCCCTTTTTAAGCTCCCTCAGAATGAGATTTTGTTCCATGTGTTACTCGATATTATTAGTGTTGTGCGTAAATTATTGTACGTAAATCTTTATACCTTGATCTATCTCTACATGTATCGATAGATGCCGCGTGTTGGAAATACCGCTTGTTGGCGTCCTACAGAGTTAAAATTTAAAATTGATACGTTCATTATCTCGTATTGTAGCAATGTTTATCCAGCCTTTGTTCAAATACACTAAACGAAGAAGCGTGATAATTTCAAGTCGCTCAAGAGGAGGGGGGGTAGGCGTTCACGTAGACCATAAACGGATCCGCCTCCAGGGATAATTGCGACTTTTTTATTGAATAAACGAATGGCTTTGTGCTGTGCGAGACTATTTTTGCATAACAGTTCGATTAGTGAACGGTCTTCACCGCCATCGACTACGGTTACATCTGCATATCAACAGAGAACCTAGGAGCAAAAGTGAAGCGAGCCCTCTTTATTACATGTCTTTTTTCTGTACAGACAATGGCCGGCAGTGGCGCTAATTCCGGTAGCGCTTTGACCACTGGACCTTCGTCCAGCCATTACTCCCTCTATGCCGGTTCCAGCAACCCGGCAATGGGTTCTTTGTTAATTTCAGAGGATGACAGTTCGCGTATTACCTACCTACCCAGTGTAAGTTTTGGCTTTGAAATTGGGGAGGTGGACAACTTTGCCGACGATTTGGATGAGCTTATTGAACTTCTCGACGATCCTGGCTCGATTACGGAACCACAAGGTGATGTATTGGATCGTTTTAATCTTATTCTGGAGGAAATGGGAGAGGCGGGTTACATAAAAAACACCGTGGCTGTAAATGCACCCTTGTTTCCGATGTACATTCGCTCCGAACGTTTTGGAGGGTATTTCGGAGCAGACATTAGCGCTGGTCTTGATACCGCCGTGCGAATTCTCGATGCGGAACTGAGGGCAGACCCAATTCAAGGTTTTCAGACGAATACTTCGATCTATTTGAAAAGTGGTATTAATACAACATTTGGTCTTAGTTATAGCCGTGATGTATGGAGTAGAAAAGAGGCCGGTGGGCGCGAGAACACCCTCTATGCTGGGGCTAAATTCAAGGTGATCAATATGGATCTTAGCAAGCAAGTGATCTGGTTAGAGAGCCTCGACGGAAAAGACGTAGGCGACGTTATCAGCGACGAATACGACACCAATCTGAATTCAAGTACCGGCATCGCTTTGGACATAGGTTTTGTTTGGGACGCCGACTGGTATAGGGCTGGGCTCACCTTAGAGAACATAAACTCGCCATCTTTTTCCTATGGTGCAGTGGGGGTGGATTGCGTAAGCCGTGGGGAAGACAATCCCGAACGAAGTGCCTGTGATGTAGCCCAGTTTTTTATTGCACAAGGGCGCATTAAGGCCGGCGAAAGCCACACCATGCATGCCTTGGTGCAGGTCGATGGCTTAGTTCAGGTGACCGACAGGTGGCATGTGTCAAGTACACTCGATTTGGCTGAATACGATGACGTAGTGGGCTTTTCCAATCAATGGTTTCACCTAGCCACGTCTTATGAATCTAGAGGCTTTTGGCTGCCATCTGCACGCGTAGGCTATCACACAAATCTTGCTGGCACCAAGCTCAGCAGCATGAACTTCGGCCTCACATTTTTTAAAGTGCTTAGTTTGGATGTGGAATGGGGCTTGGAAAGTATTGAAGTGGATGGCAGTACTGCACCGCAACTGTTTGGTTTTGCGATAGGATTTGAAGAAAAGTTTTAGTGCGCCATTCTATAAAAATGGGTATGTGTTGGAAGTACTTGTCTACTTCCCCAAGCACATAGAATTAAAAAATTTTAGATTCAGAGAAGTGACTTATGAAAAAAAAGGCCCCAAAAATTTTAACCCCGATGGTATCTTCCTTCAAAGCGATTGTTTCGCTTAACACCCTTAAACGACTTAAGCTAGTTTTGCTTGTTGCGGGCTTGGGTCAGCTGAGTGCCTGCGGCGGTTCAGGGCAGGATGACGGTAGCGTATCGACCTTCAGTCAAGACTTCTCCGGTAGGGTAATCGACGGTTATCTGGCTCGCGCAACTGTATTTATCGATTCCAATAATAATGGTTCCCGCGACGCCTGGGAAGCCTGGGCGTTTACCGATAACGAGGGATATTATTCTTATAACCCCAATAGAGGCACCGATTATTGTGCTGATGGTGCCAGTGCTCAAGAGCAGCAATATTGCCTAATTTCTAATGTGGAGTATTCCAACGTCGTGATACGTATAGATTCGGGCTATGACATAGTGACTGGCGAACCCTTTTTGGGGCAAATGAGCCGGCGTGTGAATGCAGAGGTCGATGCTGAGGTAAACGACTCATTGATATCACCGATTACTTCGCTGTTGAGCAATGTAGAGGATACCGGTCAGAGAAGTGCGCTACTTAACGCGCTAAGCATCGACGAGGCTGATCTTGATGTTGACTATTTAAATACTGATGGTGCGGATGGGCTTGACGTCTCTCTGCTTAACACCGCATTAAAAATTCATAAAGTAGTGGCCGTTTTGTCGGACCGGCTTACCGATACCTATGACGAAATAGGCGAAAATTTTGGTACGCCTAATGATGCTGCTAGTACTGTTTATCCAAGTCTTGCTGAGCAAATTATTGATTCTGGAGTCAATTTAGATGAGGCCTTGTCGGACCAGAATACCTTGGTTTCCGTATTGGATGCCGCGGAGGCATCGCTAAGGGAGGTTTATGAGCGCAAAGAATTTGATCTGCCCCCCGATATGGGGTCGTTAGGGGATGTTGGAGCGTTTTCACGCGTGGTTGAAGTCGCGTCAGAGTTTAGTGCAGCTGTGAACTCGTTAATTGATATTGAGGACACGAATTTTGATTTGAACGATGCTGTCGGAGGTTCGCGGGCACTTGAAATATTGGTAATCAAAACGGTTGAGGAATCAAATAATGACGACGCCTCAATTGACAATGTAATTAACTTTTTTAATGTCGATGATGGCGATGATGACGCCCAAGAGTTAGTTGACACTTTGCTGGCGAACTTAAGTTTGGACTCTGCAGACATTAGTTCGCTGGCTGAGAATGACTTTTCCGGCGATGATTTTGATTCGGTGGAAGAAATATCTGCGGCATCTAGTCTCGGCGAAGATGTACAGCCTTTTATTCAGGTCGGTGGACTCCAATTAAAAGTGTCCGAATTGGACTTAGGTGATCGCCCAAATGATTCAAATGATTCGGAGGTGGAATTATATTTTGCTGGCGAAGCCGGAGACGTTGACGGTGCCTTTGTAGCATGCGTAAAATTTATTGAGAGTGCCAATGAGACGACGGATACTTTGGGCGAAGGCAATACTCGTGGCGAGTTGGTGGATGGATACTGGAGCTTATTAGGGGCAAGTGAGGGTGATGTTGAATCTTTTAGCCTACTTATTACAATCAACTTCCTGGGCGCTACCTATCAAGCAATAATGAAACCTGCCGGCAATGAAACGGTTGGTGAGATAGACTATAAGATTTTCCGTTTTGATAATAATGGCGAGTTTGACGTTTGGCATAGCGAGCAGGGAATGGTTGAAAACGTTTCTGTGCCCACTACTAGTCAAGCATGTGAAGACCGCTTGCCTTCTCGCTTAGATCTTTAGAATTCCTGAGCGTAAACGATCTCTCCTGCTTCAATGTGAAGGGGAGAGATCGCACCATATGAATTAACCTAGACTGTGAACTGGTAACCGCAATCGGGCAATCGCTCACCATCCAAGCAGGTTTTCCCCTCGATCATTTGTAGTCGCGATTGAGCCAGCCACTGAATAGCAATAGGATAAATTTGATGCTCCCGCAGCAGCACTTTAGCGGCCAGTGTGGCTTCGGTCTCATCCTTTTCAATGTTCACCCTAGCCTGGATAATCGGCGGGCCTCCATCAAGTTCAGCGGTAACAAAGTGCACGGTAGCTCCGTGTTCATCGTCGCCAGCTTCGAGTGCGCGGCGATGTGTGTGTAAGCCTTGATACTTGGGGAGTAGCGAAGGGTGAATATTGATCATTCTCCCCTCATAATGGCGGGTAAACTCTTGAGTGAGGATGCGCATAAAACCGGCTAGTACCACTATGTCGGGAGCCTGGGAGTCGATAATTGCTTGCAGGCGCAGGTCGAAGGCCTCGCGACTGGGAAATTGCTTGTGATCCAATACTATTGCAGGAATATTGTGCTGATGAGCGCGAGTCAGGCCCTTTACTCCGTCTCTATTTGATATTATGGCGCAAATCTCTATAGGCAATTGGCCGCTCTCTTGCTGGTCGATAATCGCCTGTAAATTTGAACCGCTGCCCGATATAAGCACAACAACGCGCTTTGGTTTAATTGAATTATCTACCACGTATGAATCTCTCACTTACATAAGGTTTAACAATTCGACTTGCGCTTCGCCTTCTTCCGCGTTTGCAATATGACCGATAACAAACACTTCTTCGCCTTCCTGCTTTAGCAACGCCATTGCCGCATCGACCTGGTCAGAAGGTACACACAGCACCATACCAATACCACAGTTGAAGGTACGAACCATCTCGGAGGAGAGTACATTTCCGTTTGTTTGCAACCAGCTAAATACTTCCGGCAGTTGCCAGCTATTGCAATCAATAACCGCCTTTGAATTGGCGGGTAGAACTCTAGGAATGTTTTCGGTGAGGCCGCCGCCTGTAATATGCGAAATTGCGCTTACATCGACCTGCCTAAGCAGTTTTAACAGAGGCTTTACATAAATTCTGGTGGGCGTTAACAAGGCGTCTATTAATGTGGTGTCGCCCAAATGCATGGCCAAATCGGCACCACTTACTTCAAGAATTTTTCTGATTAAAGAATATCCGTTGGAATGCGGACCGCTGCTGGCCAAGGCCAATAAGGTATCACCTGTTTGCACGCGGCTGCCGTCAAGGATTTTAGATTTTTCGACAATGCCAACGCAAAAACCGGCGAGGTCGTAGTCTTCGCCCTCATACATGCCGGGCATTTCAGCGGTTTCGCCACCGACTAAAGAGCAGCCCGACAGCTCACAGCCGCGGCCGATGCCCTCGACCACGTCAGAGGCGATGTCCAACGACAGCTTGCCAGAAGCATAATAATCGAGGAAAAATAGTGGCTCAGCACCACCCACGATAAGGTCGTTCACACACATCGCCACAAGGTCGATACCAATGGTGTCGTGTTTGTTGGCTTGCATAGCAAGTCTTAGCTTGGTGCCCACGCCGTCGGCGCCAGAAACAAGTACCGGTTCACTGTAGCCCTTGGGTAGTTCAAATAGGGCGCCAAACCCACCCAAACCCGCCAATACTTCTGGGCGCCGAGTGCGTTTTGCCACGGTTTTTATTCTTTCTACCAAAGCGTTGCCTGCGTCTATATCGACGCCGGCGTCTTTGTAGCTCAGGTTTTTAATTTCAGAAGCCTTGCCGCCTGGGTTTGACGGTGAATTTGAACGTGATTGGGTCATGTGTTTCGGGCCGATAAGTTGAATTTTGCGTGGCAAGGTGGGCTAAGGAAAGATTCTGCACCTTTAAAGGTTGCGCATTCTATCAGTATCAGGCAAATTTTTCATAAATATGCACACTGTCCGCCCAATGCCTTGACGTCTTGCTACAATGGGGCGTTCAATGCCCCTAAAAACCAGCCAATGGTTGGTTGAAACAAATATAAAGAGCGAATTTTTTTGTGACAAACTACTGCCGAGCTATTTCCCGTGTTGTGCTTGCTCTATCACTAAGCTTTTGCGCTGGTCAGGTACACGCCCGGCTAGGGCAAGACTACTTCCGCGCCAGTGTTGGCGTAGTATCGCAATCACAGGCTGAGCGTAAAAGGGCTGCCAAAGAAGCTCTGTCTCAGGTGCTGGTGCGTATTTCTGGGTCTCTCAATGTGCTTGATGATGAAGCGCTTGTGGCAAAGCTCGACGGCGCGCTCAATTTTGTTGAGCAGTTTCAATACCGCGTGCCAGATGGCGATGACTTGCTCGCCCTGGAAACCACCGAACTGCTGTCGTTTACATTTTCTCCCATAATGGTTAGAAATGTGCTCACGGAAACGGGCCACCCATTTTGGCAGGTGAGTCGTCCTACCACCCTGGTGTGGTTGGTAGAGGATAATGTCGCGGAAGGGCGCCAGCTGCACAACCAACAGTCCCCCTTCCCCCTTATTAGCGGCCTGACCGAGGCCGCTCAGAAAAGAGGTCTACCTCTGCTGTTTCCTCTCTTAGATTTGGAAGATCAGCTCAGTGTGTCGGTCGACGACGTATGGAACCTCAATGAGTTAATCATCGCAAAAGCATCGGAGCGCTATAAAACCGATGTTATATTGGTGGGGCGTTTTTCCCAAACGTCTCGGGGTGAACTTTGGACCACTTGGCAGTATTTTCATGCGGGTAATACACGAGTTTATGATAATCGTACAGCCGTTGACGACGATAATGCTTTTGCCACGGTTGGAAATATCGCCATCGACCCCTTGGCCGATTTTCTCGCTGCACGCTACGCTATTTTGCCGCAGTTTGAAGCCGAGGCAAAATTGGTGGTGCAATTGACTGGTGTTGAAAACTACCAAGACTACTATCGTGCATTAACTTATTTAAAAGGTTTGGCCGCTGTTGCGAGCGTTGATTTGGCCGCGGTTCGACAAGAAACACTACTCTTGTATTTGGATTCCGATGCAAGTATCGATCGCTTAATCGGTATTTTAGCGCTGGATGGGAAATTTTTACCTGTGGCAGGCAAGCCGCTCGAGGGGCCGGCATGGCAGCAGTCCGCGTTGGGCTCCGCCGACAATCCAATGAAGTTTTTCTGGTCGAAAGAGTGACTTTCACCGAGTGGTTTTGTTGAGTTTTTTCGTCGCGCTGTTATGGCGCTAGCCAAGAGGTTTATACAAAATTATGGTTTCGCCGGTTCAAATGAGTTTGGGTGTTTCGCTTAAGGACGACGCAACCTTTGCTAATTTTTATTCTCAAGGTGGCAAAAACGCGCAGGCACTGGATGCCTTAAAGTCTCTCGCTCTTTCTCAAAAAGCGGAGAGTGTCGTTCTGTGGGGTTCTCGCGGAGCGGGTCTTACTCATTTGTTACAGGCAAGCTGCCATCAGGCCCACTTACAAGGTTTGTCGCTTCAATATCTCCCTATGCGTGAAGTGCTCGGTTATTCCGCGGAAGAGTTGTGTGAGGGCATGGAAAACGCGCAGCTTGTATGTGTTGATGGTATAGATCTGGTGTGTGAAAATCGTGCGTGGGAACAGGCTATGTTTCACCTTTTTAATAACACAAGAGATGCGGGCCATTCACTCCTATTTAGCAGTCATATAAACCCGACAACACTGCCTATTCAGTTGCCCGATTTAAAATCACGCATATTGGGCAGCGTTATTTACCCTATAGAAAGTCTCGACGATGAAGAAAAACAAGCGGCAATTGTGATGAGGGCTCACGCCCGCGGTTTTAATATGCCGCCTGAAGTGGCCAAATATATTCTCAGTCACGCCTCACGCAATACCAGCAAGCTGTTTGAATTGCTTAATAGATTAGATGAAGCGTCTTTGCAGCAGCAACGTAAACTTACTATTCCCTTTGTTAAAGACATATTAAATTTATAGTGCTTGCTATTTATTTAATTCCGCGGACTTGTTATCTAATGCCTCACAGAGTGCTCAGTAATCCTGGGCACTCTGTGTTGACGCGCTTTCTTAAAGTATTGCTTGTTGGTACTCCTTAATCGTATTGCTGAATGGGACTGCTTTACGGCGCCACACATTCCAGGCAATTAGTAAATATTGTCGGCGAGCCGTAATCGCCTCCGCTTTGATGGGGTATCAACCCAGCAGAAGGGAAACGGGAAGACGCCAGCCTTTGGAGGTTCATTAGACTTTCTCCCCAGAACGCTACTTTAACAGCATCGCCAAATACGCTGACCTCTTCCAATAGCGCGAGCATCAATTGTTCTGATGTGCTCAGTGGGCGTTCTATCAATTTAACGCTGGTTTTACTGAGTTTCTCTTGTTCGACAATGGCGTCAATCAGGTCATTTAACGAGCCGAGGCGATCAACTAAACCAAGTTCCAGTGCCGTCTCACCTGTCCACACTCGTCCCTGGGCAATGGTGTGTATATCTTCGCTGCTCTTATGACGTGACGTGGCTACCAAAGATAAAAATTCTCGATAGATATTGTCCACGCTGCTTTGAATAACTTGTTTTGCGGGTTCAGAAATGGGACGGTCGAGGTTGTATATATCCGAGAGCGGAGTTGTTCCTATACCATCGGAATAAATGCCTAAACGGTTAAAGGCTTCACTAAAGTTTGGCATTAAACCAAAAACGCCAATAGACCCGGTGATAGTGCTGGGTGAGGCCCAAATTTCGTCGGCGGCGGCGCTTATCCAATATCCCCCCGACGCGGCCACACTGCTCATGGAAATATACACCGGTAAACCCCGCGAAGTTGCACTGGCAATTTCATCGCGAATCACCTCTGAGGCAAAAGCGCTGCCTCCACCGCTGTCCACTCGAATGATAAGCGCTTTCAGCGATTCATCGTTGGCGGCTTGACGAATTAATTCGCTTAAACTTTCCGAGCCAATTTCTCCCTTGGGCGCGTGGCCATCAATAATATTACCGCTAGCGACAATTAGGCCGATATTATCATCGGTGCTGGGCAGCGTGGGGGCAATGTTGGCGAGAAATCGTTGATAATTGATGGCCTTGAAGTAGTCGGTATCTTTGTCCTTGCCGTATGTTTTGATGAGCAGTCGATTGAGTTCTGCGCGAGAAATGATTTCGTCAACTAGTCCCGCATTTTTAAACAGCTGTGCATGACTCTCTTTATTTTTTTTAAGTTTTTGTTCAAGGCTTTCAATAAATGATTCGATGGCGCCGGTAGGCAAACCCCTCGACGTCTCCACTTTGCTAGTATATCGCCCCCATAATTCGTTTATCCAGCCAGCGTTATGCTCGCGAGATGCAACAGACATGTTGTTGCGAATAAAGGGTTCTACTGCGTCTTTGTAATCGCCCACTCTAAATACGTGAAATTTTATCGAAAGTTTATCTAAGGCTTCCTTAAAATAGTTGCCAAAACGCGCAAACCCGGTTATGCCGACCGTGCCGAGTTTATTTATGTAAATAGTGTCGGCGTAACTGGCCAAAAAATACTGCTGTTGTGAGTAGCTGTCGGAATAGGCGATTACCGTTTTGCCTGAGCGCTTAAAATTTTCTATCGCCTGGCCTATTTCTTCGAGCTTGCTAAAATTACCGCCTTGCATACCACTTAATTGAAATACAGCTGCGGTGATACGCACATCACTGGCGGCTTCATTTAACGCTGTAATGATATCTCGTAAAAGCGTTTCGTGGTCTTCAGCGTTAGGTTCCAGTAAGTCTAATGGCGATGCCTGGTGAGTGAGTTGGTCCACAAGTACGCCCGAAATGGGAATATAAAGCGGCGCATTGCGAGGCAGTGGCGCGGGCCCAGGGGCAACAATAACAATAATGATAAATGCTACAGCTAGCAGAAACAGCACATTCATCAGACTGGTACGCACGGCGGTAACAAATTTCCAAAATTTCGCTAAATAGTTAAGCATTTTGGTTAACAATCCTCTTTGGTGTCGGAGCCTAATTGGGGTACGGTTTTAAGTGTTCTTTGAAGCCAGCGGCTGGTCATCATCGATGTGATAAATAGCGTTATAACCAGTGCTAGGAAAATAATATCTGTCAGCGTCGCTACTGACGTGAGCGCGCGTTCAACCGCAAAAATAAAATAAATTAACAACACAAAACAAAGCCAGCTAAAGCTGCGATACGACTTGCTTAGCATGCCGGGGAGTAGGGCTAGCAGCGGCACTGACTGCAGTGAAAAAACTACCGGTGAAAAATGCGGCCTCGCCAAGCCCCAATAACAAAAAAGACTTATCAGTGCCCCCAAAAAAAAATAGCTTGCCCATGTGCCGTATCGAAGTTTGTTGGCTAGGTGTTTTATCGGTGCATAGGGGCGCTTCATTGCTTTTTGGCACTTTGTAAGCGTAATGCAATGTTTCCTATTCGTTTGCCAAAATTAACGGCGAGCGTGTGCTCTTCTTCGCTAATACTTACTTCTTCGCCGTGGCGACCGTGGTGCGATGGCCCATAAGGCGTGCCTCCGGTGTGGGTGGTATGGAGAACCTCTTCGCTGTAGGGAACACCGCAAACTAACATACCGTGGTGCAAGAGCGGCAGCATCATTGACAGTAAGGTGGATTCCTGGCCGCCATGTAGAGAGCTTGTGGAGGTAAACACGCCGGCCGGTTTGCCGATCAAGTCGCCGTTTACCCACTCACTGGCACTGCCGTCGATAAAATATTTTAACGCCGCCGCCATATTGCCAAAGCGGGTTGGGCTGCCAAGCAAAAGACCGCAGCACTCTTTTAAGTCGCTTTTACTGCAGTAGACGTCGCCCCGTTGCGGTATGGCTGGTTCGCTAGATTCAATAGTGGTGGATACCGCAGGAACTGTACGAATACGCGCCTCTATTCCGCCAACCTGTTCAACGCCCCGGGCGATGCTTTGCGCTAATTTTCGGGTTGCACCGCTGCGGCTG
>JBLHGN010000049.1:0-17313 GCA_047616325.1 Lentisphaeria bacterium | reverse complement strand
TGGATCTCCCACTGTATGACTTGACAATACGTCGAGAAACGCTTTATTTATATCAGGCATCGCCTCTATTAGCTTTTTTCTACCCCCTCCGGGTGCTCGGACACTCGCCTACTGAAGTGCTTCATCATCATGAAGATCCAGTATGCCTTTTTTAACCGTTTTATCATCACAGCCAAATAACGAACAAATATATGTGGTACCTTCATGTCCAATTTTCTTCGCCTCAACGGCTGCATAACGTCGACGATAATTTTCAGATAAGCTGTCGTAGAAATTAGCCATTTCTTCTTCGTGCCCTTCACAATAGTGCGAACTCATTTAGCATTTTCACCAAAAAATAGAATTTTACTTCAAATCATAGTCTATTGGAATCCGGATGATATTTCGTGCACGTTCCTAAACTATATTCCGCCTGTTTATGAAGTGATTATAAAAAAAAGAGAAGTCGTGGCTTGTCCTAAAGGTTGCCAGGGTGAAATAAAAACAGCACCTAAGCCAAAGCATATACTACCGAAAGCTAAATTTACCGAATCAGTATTAGCACACATCATCGTCAGCAAGCTTGATGACCGCCAACCTTATTACCATCTCGAAAAACAATTTAAAAAACACGCGGGTTTTGACTTGTCTCGCTCGACCATGCCCTCTGCCACTATAAAATGCACCGAAGCATTACAACCGCTCGTAAATTTAATGAAAGATGAGATAATTGATTATGATATTGGTGCATTGGATGCAACAGGGTTTCAAGTCCTAAATGAACCAGGAAGGTCCGCACAACGAAAATCTTACGCTTATTGCATACGGGGCGGCCCTCCAGACAAAGAAAGTATAATTTACAGCTATAATGCCGAAAAACACAAACAATTCGTTAATGAATGGTTTGAGGGGTTTAGTGGGGCCTTGCATTGCGATGGTGATCCTTTCTTTGAGCTTATGTTTGAAAAAGGCGAGATAAAAGCCAATTTTTGCAACGCCCATTCGAGACGCAAGTTTGAGCCTATAGCCAAAGCAACCTTAGGTGATGGTTTAGCGAAAGAAGCCATGCGCTTCTATAAGCGTTTATACAAAATAGAACGCAAAGCCAAAGATCAGAAGCTTAGCTCCGATCAAAGACACGCTTTAAGGCAAGAAGAATCAAAGCCCTTAATGGACGAATTTAAACAATGGCTAGAAAAATACCAGCTTCGTCAAAAAATAGCGGTCCCACTGCTGGAAGACCTTAATAAATGGCTTGACCAGAAAATAGAAAAGACGAGCAAGGGTGGCCTTACCTACAAAGCGATGTTTTACACCCTAAACCAATGGGAAAAGCTTATTCGCTACTGTGAGGATGGGCGCTTACATATAAGTAATGCTGGCGCCGAGAACGTCATAAGACCTTTCGCTGTTGGGCGCAGACGCTGGTTGTTCTGTGATACACCCCGAGGAGCAAAGGGAAGCGCAATCCATTACAGTTTGATCGAAACCGCTAAAGCCAACGATATAAACCCCGACGAGTATTATCACTATATTTTACCGCGTATAGCAGAGGCCGATACAGTTGAAAAGTTGAAAAGTGGGAAGCATTGCTCCCCTGGAATATTAAAGACGCTCTTAAAAAAATACGCCTGAAAGTAATATGGGCTTGTACGTCGATTTTTGGGCGCTTACCACTGACCTTCGATTTAGTGAGTTCCAAATTAGTTAATATATTCATATTCAAATACCTTATTAATTTTGATTATTTTTGAGCACCCGTAGCAAACAAAATATTCCAACCAAATCTTTCAGGTCATTAATTGATTTATGAGGAACAGTCGGTGTCGCTATTAGCCTGCTTCAGCCGCGATTATGTTTTTCCGTACATATGCGTTGCATAATTATCTACGATACATTAGTTGATAACCGATAACCGATAAAAGCGTAGGCCCGTACGAGAACTATACCGACAAGTACATAGGGGTTATCGTTTGCCCACTCTTGAATAGATTTAAACATATTACAATGATCCTTCTTCTTTGCGTGAGTCTAGGGCTTTGTATAGCCATTTAAGCCCTTTTTGGGTTAGAGGAAAGTCGGTAACAATATCAAGATTTGAATCAAGTACGTCGCACATACCAGCCGTTTCACGTTCGTTTTCAGCTACACCACCAAATACCTTGCAGCGTCTGTAATAAGTAAGACAAGAGCCAGCAGGGTTGGAGCCAGTGAATTGAACGGGTTCGTATAACCGAATATCATTCTCACCGATCCAGCGAACAGGACGTAACATGCAAGATTCGTCAGGTAAGCAAAATTTGGCAGAATCTGTCAATTCCAATCTCCTTAAGAGTTGTCGATTACTAGAAATTTAGACCGTCTCAATGCAGCTATATCATCAGAGCTCCAGTCATCCAATTGATAGACTATGCCACATTGCATAAGAAACATGATATGCATAAACATAGGAATTCCCCCGGACAAACAATCTTTTAGCGAAGGAATATCCATGCCATGATTATTGATTCTGGCCTTTAAGTGGAAACGCCCAATCATCTAGGTAATAAACCCAAATATAACCCAGAGAATAGGTATGAATGCTAGAACGCCTATTAAATTAGTTATTGTTTCTTGCAGCATATTCCAATCTCCTCATTTTCCTACTAGATGATATCTATTTCTTGAAGCTAGCGTACCACCACATTTGAACTATGCAAATTAGAGTAGAATTCCGAGTCTCGATCAAGGATTTAGTGTCGAAAAGTGCAATTAAGGCCCTACGCGCGCTTGAGCTGCGTTTGTCAGCAGTAAATTTATTCCCTAATTAATTATCGAGAAAGTGGGTACTCTCGAATTAAGCTTTCCGCTGGTATATGAAGCCCTTCTGACAATTTTCTGATCACCGGAAGGTAAGGCTTCTCTTGAGATTCAAGACCTCACTATCCTTACTTCTAGCACCGATAAAAGGTGTCAAATCTTTATCGTCTAACCCCAGTTGATCCATCCGAAATTTTATAGCTTCAATCGGATCAGGCTTGGCTATCGGAAAATGAGCCTCTTCATAGGCATTGACCAACGTACTCAACACATCCAGTTCATCGTATTGTGGCGTTTTTGGGGAAGCATCGCACAGTTCTTCGATGCGTTTTAAGGTCATTTATTTTGTTTGTTGCGGGTATTGCTGCAGGCGAAATAATGTTCTATGCCTATTGTTTAAACGCTTTTTAAGCTTATAGTATGGAGTGCTGTGCTGTGCTCTACTCGTCAATATGTGATTGCTGTAAACTTTCACTGGCGCAACTTGGCGACAAACGTTGCTGTAGTGCTTGTAGTGTTAGCCTCAAATCTACGCTTAGAAAATAGTTTTGCAGTGCCAACTAAATATCAAAAAAAACATCAAAAAAACTGATTTTCGATGATGTATTTATATGAAAAATGTAGTCTAACTGGTTAGACGTGTGTAATGCTAGTTTCGCTATTAAGTACGGTTTAGTCTATACTGCGTGGAGTCTTCAGCACCTTTGTGCGGTTGAACTCACGTGTATTCTTATCTTGGAACAGCACTTGCATTAGAGTTAATGCATCAAATATATTTTATTCTGTAGCGCTTAACAGTTTGAAAGATCCGCTCAATTTAAAAATACGTAATTCAAGGCCGTTAAGCCGTTTTACCTCAATCAGCTCATCGCGAGCGAGCAAAAAATATACAAGTACACGTAACTAGATTTATTCTCAACTTTAGATCAACTTTAGATTTAAAGGTCTTCATAGTACAGTACGCCTTACGGCAGAGAAGTCTATGACAAATAATTGGCATTCTATTATTCAGCACGCGCAGCAACTGCGTCACGAACTTCATCGCCACCCAGAACTGAGCTGGAAGGAAGAAAAGACCGCGCGCTTAATTAGACGGGAGCTCGAATTACTCGATATCCCCTGGCGCGCATGTGCTGGTACTGGCACGGTCGCTACATTAAATGCCCCCGGTCAAAATACCAAACACACCGCCTTGCGCGGCGATATAGATGCCTTGCCCATTAGCGAAAAAACCGAAAAATCTTATCGGTCGGAATCGCCTGGCTGTATGCATGCTTGTGGACACGATGGGCACACGGCGACCTTACTTGGTGCGGCGCGCTGGCTCAAATTGCACGAAAGCAGCCTTTTGGGAAAGGTAAGTTTACTGTTTCAGCCCGCTGAAGAAGGTGGTCACGGCGCCAAGTTTATGATTCAGGATGGTGCGCTCGATGGCGTCGATGAAATATTCGGCTGGCACAATTGGCCGGCGATACCCTTCGCTCAGCTCGCCTGCCCAGACGATATCGTTATGTGTGGCAATGGCACGTTTACTATCACTGTGACGGGAATAGGGGGCCATGCCAGCCAACCCGAACTCTGTCGTGATCCCGTGCTGGCGGCAAGTGCCATTGTGATGGGTTTGCAGCAGATCGTGGCGCGACGCATTTCACCTCAAAACAGTGCTGTAGTAAGTGTAACCTCGATTGATGCACTTAGCGCTGCCACCGTGATTGCCGAGACAGCAATATTGAGCGGCAGTATTCGCGTGCCCAACGAAGCCTTGCGTCAACAACTCAACGCTTTGCTGGTGGAAGTTAGTTGCAATATTGGCAGCGCTTACGGCGTTGATTGTGAAGTGGACATTCAGAATCGTTACCAGGCCACAATTAATCACCCAATACCAGCGGCGCGCGTGCGAGAAATTTGGCAGCGGCAGTGGGGCTTGGAGGCTATCGCTTCAGCTACACCGCTACCCATCATGGCGTCGGAAGATTTTAGCTATTACCTGAGCGAAATTCCCGGCGCCTTTGCCCTCATCGGCGCAGACGACGGCGATAAACATCATCAAAAGCCCTGCCATAACGCCCACTATGACTTTAACGATCGTTTGATTCCAAGGGTATGCGGGCTTTTTGCCGAACTGGTTCAGGCGCCCTTACCGAAAGAACTAAACGCGACTTCGTTTTAAGCGCGACCTTGACTTAAGTGCTCGCTGCATGGCTAGCAACTACCAAATTTCAACTATACTTTTTTTGTCGCTGTCAATGCGATTAATTCAAACAAAACGGAGAGATAGATGAATATATTTGATCAACGTGAATCCGATATTCGTGCCTACTGCCGAGTGTATCCGGTGGTGTTTGACACCGCAAAAAATTCCCGCCAAACCGATGACCAGGGCAATGAATATATCGACTTTTTTGCCGGTGCGGGAGTTTTGAACTTTGGTCACAATAACGAGCGCATGAAGACCGCGATGATCAGCTATTTACAGAAAGATGGTGTGTTGCATAGCTTGGATTTACACACCACTGCCAAGCGTGATTTTATGACGCGTTTTGTAAAAACAATACTTGAACCGCGCAACATGCCTCATAAAATTCAATTTATGGGACCCACAGGCACCAATGCCGTCGAGGCCGCGCTCAAATTGGCTCGGCGGGTAACCGGGCGTTCAAAAGTTGTCTCGTTTACCAAAGGTTTTCACGGCATGACACTTGGCTCGCTCGCGTGCACCGCAAACGAATATTTTCGTGGCGCCGCCGGAGTGGAGTTGAATAACGTTGCCCATTATCCCTTTGGTTGCACCACAACCTGCGCCGGCTGCAAAATGAATTGTGGAATGAGCAGCATCGACGAAATGCGCGGTCAGTTTTTAGAGGGTTCAAGTGGTTGCGCCAAGCCGGCTGCCTTTTTGGTGGAAACGATTCAAGCCGAAGGCGGTGTCAATATCGCCAGTGAAGAGTGGATGCAAGCATTGGCGCAGCTGGCCAAAGATCTAGACGCTCTGTTGATTATCGATGAAATCCAGGTTGGCTGTGGACGCACCGGCTCTTTTTTCAGTTTTGATGATTTAGGCATTGATCCGGATATTGTCTGTCTCGCAAAAGGCATCGGCGGAGCGGGTACACCAATGGCGATGAATCTGGTTAAACCCGAACACGACAAACACTGGTTGCCCGGTGAACACACCGGAACTTTTCGCGGCCAAGGCCTTTCTTTTGTTGCCGGAGCGGAGGCTTTGAGTTATTTCGAAGACGACGAGTTGATGACCCAGGTGAAAGAAAAGTCAAAACACATAGATAAGACCTTGCAGCCACTTGTCAAGAACTACGGTCAACTTGCCCTGCGCGGTAAAGGCATGATTTACGGTCTCGATATGGGCAGTGGCGATATAGCCAGAGCAGTACTTGATAAATGTTTTACGCGTGGGCTGTTAATCACTGCCTGTGGCAGTGGTGGCCGAGTATTAAAAGTTATACCACCACTCACTATTCCCTACGACGATTTAAATGAGGGCTTGGCGACATTGCTTGCGGCAACACACGAAGTAATGGAGGCGCTATGAGAAGCCGCGATGATATGACCTTCCCTGCGGAGGAATACGAAATGAGATTGGGTGCGCTGAGGAAGCGAATCGCCGAACGTCATTTAGATGCCGTGATTATCACAGACCCGGAAAATATCATGTATTTAACGGACTACCAAACCACCGGTTATTCGTTTTTTCAAGCCTTGGTTGTGCCCCTAGAGCAAGAGCCGTTTATGATTACGCGGGCGATGGAGGAGTCTAATGTTATCGTGCGCACTTGGGTGGAAAAAACTCGGCCTTACGGTGATACCGGCGATGCAATTCAAACCCTGGTTGACGCCTTTCACGAATTTTCTTTGTCGGAAAAACGTATAGGCTATGAACGCAACAGTTACTTTTTTCCCGCTTACCAGCAAGACCGAATTCATACCACCTTGACCAAGGGAAAATTAATGGATTGTTTCGGTATTGTCGAAGAGGGGCGCATCTGCAAATCGCCAGCTGAGCTCGATATTATGCGTCGCGCGGCAAAAGCAACCGAAGCCGGTATGCTAGCAGGGTTAAATTCAATTTCGGTGGGAGTTACCGAAAACGAAATTGCTGGCGCGATTAGCTCAGCCATGTTTCGAGCCGGTGGCGAAGCGCCTGCCGTAATGCCTTATGTTACCTCTGGTCCGCGTTCCATGATCGGTCATGCCACCTGGGAAGGGCGTGAGGTGCAAGCCGGAGAACACGTCTTTTTAGAAGTGGGCGGGTGTTATCGTAGATATCATACAGCGATGATGCGCACAGCCGTATTGGGTGGGTTGTCGGATTCTATGTACATGGCGCAAGAATGTATGAAGCGCGCACTTAGCACGCTGCATAATTTAATTCAGCCGGGTATGACGGTCTCCGATGCCGATAACATTGTGCGCGATATTTGCCAGCAAAATGGCGTTGGTGCCAACTTAATCACTCGTTCTGGTTATTCTATTGGCATCGCGTTTCCACCTAGTTGGGATGAAGGTTATATCGTCAGTTTAAAGCAAGGCGACGGAGCCGTACTTAAAGAAGGTATGACGTTTCATGTTATTCCCTGGCTGTGGGGGGTAGATGGCGACAAGACCTGTGGGATTTCCGACACGATTTATATCACTGATAGCGGCTGCGAATCATTTTTCACCCTTGACAAAGACTTTACCTTCGTTCCTGATAAGCCGGTTCTCGCAAGAGTTGTTAGTCCGCCGGAGTTCGCCGTGGCATCGGTGAAAGAAGTGGCGGCAACGCCCATTAATAAAACCAACGCGAATATTTCTTCTTCATTGGAAAAAAAATAAGGCCATAGCAAATGTTACAGGTAATCAACCCCACCAATGGCGAGCAAATTTATGAAATTAGTCCTCTAACGCCTGAGGAAACGAACGTGCAGCTTAACGGCGCTAACCAGGCTTTCAAAACGTGGAAAACAAAAAGCTTTGTCGAGCGTGGCGTGGTATTGAAAAATGTCGCGGTAGAATTGCGCAAAAAGAAAAGTGAAATTGCAATTATAATGGCGGAGGAAATGGGTAAGCCTATTAAAGAGGGCGAAGCAGAGGTTGAAAAATCGGCGTGGTGTGCAGAATATTACGCTGAACACGCCGAGCAATATTTACAGAAAGAAATTCTGCTCTCCGACGCATCCCTTAGTTATGTGTGTTTTCAGCCCCTGGGTACCATCTTGGGTATTTTGCCGTGGAATGCCCCCCTGTGGTTGGCCTTTCGTTTTTGTGCCCCTGCGCTGATGGCGGGCAACACCTGCGCAATGAAACACGACCCCCATGTTCCCAAAACAGCCCAGGCCATTACTGATGCGTTTATCGCTGCTGAAGCCCCTGCCGATATTCTTGTCAATTTACCGTTAGAGACGCCTGCAGTAAGCCCGCTAATAGCCGATGGTCGAATAGCAGCGGTATCGTTTACAGGTTCCAGTGTTGGGGGGCGTAAGGTGGCGGCCGCAGCAGGCGCAGCGCTCAAACCCTGCGTGCTTGAATTGGGCGGTTCCGATCCCTGCATTGTGATGGCCGACGCCGACTTAGAAAAAGCCGCCGATACCGCGGTGTTATCTCGCATAATTAATGCAGGTCAGTCGTGTATAGCGGCTAAACGTATCTTGGTCGAGAAAGCCATCTATCCCGCGTTTGTGGACATGCTTAAGGTGCGGCTTAGCAAATTGACCTTGGGTGACCCGCAAGATCAAGCTACCGACATTGGTCCCATCGCCCGCAAAGATTTGCGTGATAATCTTCACCGTCAAGTTCAAAGCTCAATCGATGCCGGGGCAACATGCTTGCTGGGGGGCGTACTGCCAGAGGGCAAGGGGTATTTCTATCCGGTAACGCTGCTCACCGATGTAACACCCGATATGAGCGTATTTATAGAGGAAACCTTTGGCCCCGTTGCATGCGTAACACCTATAGATAATGCCGAAATGGGGTTGCAGCTGGCCAATCAAACGGACTACGGTTTGGGCGCAGCAGCCTGGACGAACAATACCAAGGTGGCGGAATATTTTGCCGAAAATATTATTGCCGGGCAGGTCGCCGTCAATGGCATCGTTAAAACCGATCCGCGCTTACCGAGCGGAGGTGTGAAGTGTTCCGGTATAGGTAGAGAGCTCGGTCCCCACGGTATTAAAGAGTTCGTCAATGCCAAACAAATTTGGATAAAGTAAGGTGTTTTGTTTTAAATGTGCCATCGCACAGGGATTCGAGTGTCAATTGACGGGAAATTATTTTTCGAGTTTATTTGGGTTTTATGTTTTTCTATCTTTGATTCCTGTGTGGTGCGATTGTTTTTGGAAAAACCTGCGCTTTATATAGTCTGAATATTTTTTGAACGCATAAAGTATACTTAGTGCTGTTGGATTATTTATTATTTCTGCGCCCCTTATGTGGAAGTGCCTATTTTTCTATGCCAAAGTGTACGTTTAGACCTTTGTTGAAAGTGTTTGGTTTTAGCAGGCTTGGTGTGATCTGTTTTCTTTTGTTCTTGCGAACTCATCTCAGAATGTTATGTTGAACTTAATGTTAGCTCCCAAATTAGAAAAAAATAACATCGCTTTATTTTTAGACTTTGACGGAACGCTCGTAGAAATTGCGAGCACTCCAGAAGCCGTGCGTGTCGAAAATAACACTATCGACTTACTCGAAGATATTCAGCGCGGCTTGTCTGGCGCGTTTTCGCTGGTCTCTGGGCGCCACTTCGAATCCATCGCGTCATTGCTAGATGTGAATGAATATATTTGTGCCTGTGAGCATGGATCAGATATTGTTCTTCCTTCGCCACTTAAATATTTAGAGAAAAATATATTGCCCTCTGATACTGGCCATACGGTAAGTGTATTAAAAAAAATTGAGTATGTAAAAGAAGAAGTACGCGGCTTTTCTGAGCAGCACGGCTTAATTTGCGAAATTAAAAAAACGTCGGCTACTATTCATTATCGCCTGCATCCCGAGTTGGAAGGCGGTGTAAAAAATTTTATTAACGGTTTTAAAGAGGGTGGCGATGATTTTTCTGTGCTCAGCGGTAAAGAAATTGTTGAAATAAGATTTGAGTCCGCCAATAAAGGAACGGCAATTGAAAATCTTATGGCATTGCCCCCCTTTAAAAATCGTACCCCTTTGTTTATAGGGGATGATATTACCGATGAGTATGGTTTTTCTTTTGTTAATAATTATTCTTCAGTTCTGCTAAACGGCGTAACAACTTACGGCCTAAGTTATCACGTGGGTGATGGAGAAACCTGTGCCAAGCATCGTTTAAAAGACGTTGCCCATGTCCATCAGTTTTTGAGAGGGCTATTAATCTAATTATCGAGGAGAGGAATATGTCAGATCGTAATTTGCAGCTTGGCGTTATCGGAAATTGCGCAATAGGTGCATTGGTCGACCAATCTGCAGAAATAGTGTGGGCCTGTTTTCCGCGTCTTGATGGCGAGCCAGTTTTTAGTTCACTACTTTCAAAAGAGCAGGAGAATATCGAAGGAACCTTCGCGATTAAAATGGAAGACTTTAGTCACAGTACTCAAGAGTATATTAAAAACACGGCAATATTAAAAACTTGTCTCTATGACACCTTTGGTAATGAGCTCACGATTATCGACTTTGCTCCCCGTTTTAAACAGTTCGGTCGTTTTTACCATCCTCTAACTATTATGCGAAAGCTCCAAGCCAAAGGTACACCGCGTTGTCGCGTTATTGTGAGGCCCGCGCAAAACGACGGCGTGGACCCAACAAAAAAGGAACAGGGCAGTAATCATATTCGTTATCGGGCAGAAAATTGGTCTATGCGCCTTACTACCGATCTTTCGGTGACATATATCCTTGAAGAAACCCCTTTCATTGTCGATTCAACAAAACATTTAATTTTTGGCCAAGACGAATCCATTACCGAATCTATTGAGCAGCTGGTGCATCGTTTTTACAAAGAAACAAGCTCCTACTGGATGGAATGGTGCCGCTATTTGGCGGTTCCCTACGAATGGCAAAACTCCGTTATACGCTCTGCCATTACGTTAAAGTTAAGCGCCTATGAAGACACCGGCGCAATCATTGCGGCCATGACTACATCGATCCCCGAGGCGGCCAATACAACTCGCAATTGGGATTATCGATTTTGCTGGTTGCGTGATAGCTTTTTCACTGTCAATGCCCTTAATCAATTAGGCGCGACAGGTACAATGGAAAAATACCTGCAATATATCGTCAATATTGTAGCCTCTATGCCCGAAGACAAGCCTCTGCAACCCGTGTTTAGAATTAATGGCAAACCGGACATGCCAGAACGTATTGTTGAAAACCTTTCTGGCTATCGTGGTATGGGGCCAGTGCGGATAGGGAATGAAGCCGCTAAACAGATTCAGCACGATGTGTATGGTGCAGTTGTATTAACAGCCAAGCATATTTTTTACGACGAGAGAATTTGGCACGAAGGCGGCCACGCCCTGTTTAATATGCTAGAGAAAGTGGGCGAGCGCGCAAAAGATAACTACAGTCAACCCGACGCCGGGTTATGGGAGCTGAGAAATACCAATAATGTACACACGTTCTCGAGCATTATGTGTTGGGCAGCATGCGATAGACTTAGCGAGATCGCCGAAAAACTTGAGCTACCAAAACGAGTTGAGTACTGGCGTGCTCACGCATTAAAAATTAGAGCTGAAATTGATAAACGCGGTTTTAATACACGCTTAAATTCGTTTTCTGCTACTTGGGATGGCGATACGTTGGATGCCAGCCTCTTGTTAGCATGCGACCTTGGTTTTGTCGACGGCAAAGATCCCCGCTTTGTCGGCACGGTCGAAGCCATTGAAAAGCAACTTAAGCCCGAGGGAAGCCGCTATTTATTCCGCTATGTAGTAGAGGATGATTTCGGCGCACCTGAAAATGCTTTTACAATTTGTACCTTCTGGTATATCGATGCATTGAACTCCGTCGGTCGCAGAGACGAGGCGAGGGAGTTGTTCGAAGATTTGCTGAGTAAAACCAATCACCTTGGGCTGTTATCCGAAGACATCGATCCAAAAACGGGCGAACTTTGGGGGAATTACCCGCAAACCTATAGCCTGGTTGGAATTATTAACAGTGCTATTGCATTGAGCACTTCGTGGGAAAAGGCCTTATGAGCAGATTAGTTGTCGTGTCTAATCGCGTAGCACGCCCTGGTGGCGGCGAAGGCTCTGAAGGCGGTCTTGCTGTTGGCGTAAATGCCGCCATGAAAGAGTGCGGAGGCTTATGGTTCGGGTGGAACGGAAAAATTGAAAATCGCACCGTAAGCGAACCTGTTGCGCAAGAATCAAATGGGGTCACCTATGTGACCATGAGTTTGCATAAGACAGAATATGGGTATTATTACAAAGGATATGCAAATAGTGTTTTGTGGCCTGTATTTCATCATCGACCAGAATTGATGGATTTTCACGAAGAAGACCTGCAAGGGTATTTAGCTGTCAATAAAAAGTTCGCCGAAAAACTCGTTCCGATGTTGCTGCCCGACGATACTATCTGGATTCATGATTACCATCTTATTCCGCTAGGGAAAATTTTTCGCGACATGGGGGTCACTTGCCCTATTGGGTTCTTCTTACATACGCCCTTTCCTCCCTTGGATTTACTGCGCTCAGTGCCGGGCTACCGAAGAATACTTGAGTCGTTAATGTTTTATGACTTAGTTGGCTTTCAAACAGAGACCGACCGTCGATGTTTTTTGGGGGGCGTTGTCAATGGCTTAGACGGCAAAAAACTTGCCGACCGGCATGTAAGTGCAGTGAATCGCACAACGCTCGCAGAAGTATATCCCATTGGTATAGAGACAGATTCTGTTCAGGAAATTGTTGCCAAAAATAAATTCACTCGTGACATAGCCCGTTTAAAAGATAGCCTTGGTGATAGAAAGCTCATTATCGGAGTCGATCGACTCGATTACAGCAAAGGATTAATTCACCGATTTAAAGCCTATGAGGGTTTGCTAAAAAAATACGACAAGTACCTGCGTAAAGTCGTGTATTTGCAAATTTCACCAACATCTCGTGGCGATGTGGAAGCCTATGCCGATCTCGCCGATCAAATTGATCGAGAGGCGGGACATATCATTGGCACTTATGCCGATTTTGACTGGATGCCCTTGCGCTATCTTAATCAAGGTTTTCGCCGTGGCGCTATATTTGCAATGTATAATTTGGCGCGTGTTGGCTTTGTTACGCCGTTGCGAGATGGAATGAATCTAGTAGCAAAGGAATATGTTGCATCCCAAAATCCAGAAAATCCAGGCGTGCTCGTGTTGTCAAAGATGGCTGGCGCTGCGGCCGAGCTTGACGCTGCTCTTATCGTAAACCCCTATGATATACAGGCGGTTTCAAATGCACTGGACCAAGCCCTATCGATGAGCCTCGATGAACGTATTGCTCGTTGGGAAAAATGTATGTCTGTGCTTAAGGTTAATGATATCTATACCTGGCAAGAGAAATTTATGAGGGATCTGCGTGGCAGTCAGGCAGAGGTTGGATAAATAAATGACGTTTATTTGGGGCGACGACTCAACCCCCCCCTTCGATCCAGTAAACGGTCGTAGGTTGGAAAAGCCAAAGACGCCCTCCAACGTTCACCCAACTTCCAGCATATGCCAATGTACAGGTGTGGGCCTGGTTGTAGTGGATTGCACTTGAGATCTGTATTTTTTTGTGCGGCTTGTGCTGCTGTTATGGGTGTTTGCGACTTTTTATTTCCAGTGGCTGGCTCGCTACGATTGCTCGCTGCGATTATCGTGGGAGGAGGTGCGCTGGGGGGCATGGTCTTGTCGGATGGCGCTTTGCTTATCCGACCTACGCTTATCCGACCTACGCATATTGGCCGAGGTGTATCGGAGACGATATATTAGCAAATTGTTGTTTGTCGGGAGGAAGGCTGTGTGATGCAAAAATCGAATTTATTTTTGGTTGGTTCGCAAACGCACCGAAAGCTATCACCGAATTTATTTCTTTTTCTCTAGTTCATCGCGAATATTCTCAGCCATCGTATCTGATGTCGTTTTTTCGCTATCTTGCTTGCGTTCGTTTTGCAGCTTTTGATTGCACTGACGGACAGAAAGCTCAACCCCGCTTAAGGTTTTGCAGTACCCAGGAGAAGTGAAAGATTCTATTACCCTTACCGATGAGCTATGACACCCGGAAACCGATACGACAGCAAGAGTGATGCAATAAATGTATAGATGTTTTTTCATAATATCTCCTTCATAAACCTTATTTAATTAAAAGCTAGAATCACATAAGCTAATCGTTTTTTCGGTCCTTATTTAAGGGCGGGTCCCTTACCTCCATCCGCCAACTTGCTTTCATTACTAAGAACCATGGCCATTAGCGGCGCAGAGCGTCTAGTGGCATGAATTTAAGGGCTCCCGCTGAGGCGAATGCGAATTATTAGAGGTAGACTATTATAGTTTTCCTAATCTTCCTTGCGATCTTGAAGTTCCAGTAGATCACCGGGCTGGCAATTTAAATATTCGCAGATTCGTTCAAGCGTATTGAAACGAATGCCTTTGACCTTACCTTTTTTTAGCAAGGACATATTCTGCTCTGTAATGCCAACGTGCAGCGCTAGATCTTTTGACTTGACTTGTCTGGCTTCGAGTAAGCGATCCAGATGTACCTTAATAGCCATCAAATAATTTCCGCATTTTCTTCGGCGATCTTAGATGCTTCGTGCATTATGCCTGCAATAACCAAAAACACTGCGGCAATAAAGAGTGTTGAAAATGTTTGGCTATTTAGTTGAAAAGAAAGCGCTCGCTGACCGGGTGGATTACTAATAGTGAGAACAACACTCAATACCGGGTGTAATACCAAATTTGCAAGGGCGCTTGCGAACATATAGAAACAAAATCGGTATAGGTGATTAATTGCATGCGCCGTGAAGTACTGTCCTTCACTATAGAGCCGCATTAATCGTCTTAGGTGCAACAGACCATAAATTCGAGTTGCCGCCGGAATTAACGTCACTACCCCACCTACAATCCATTGCCAGATTTCGGTGCGTTCCAGCGAAAACGACACTGGCATGTTGAAAGCGCTCGAAGGGCCTTCGTTTATCAAGACAAGCCACGAAAAGGCAACGCTTGCAAGAACGAACACCATAGCAAAGCTGCACAGGTGTACTAACAATCCGCTCAGACTCAGTATTTTGGATGTTTTGCCCATATTGCCACCGATAGTTACATTACGCTAAAAAGCCTTTGCCAGGCAAAAGTTATTGTTAAACGATAAGAATTACTGTAAAACAATAACAGATCGAACGCAAGTACTCTCTTACTATGATTTTGGAAAAGGACTATACAATGGCTAACACCATCAAACGCATCATCATTCTGATAAGTGTCGCTTTACTTATGTCATGTTCTAGCGTGCCATTAATCACCAAGTTAAAGCTTCGCAATCTCGACCCGGTCTACAGCGATCCTGCAAACTTACGTCTTGCAATGGTGGTAGATAAATTGCTCACTTTTGAGAATATCTCAGTCACATTAACTCTGGGGTTCGACAGTGGTTCTGAGGCAACATCGTTGTTATCTACATTTCAGGCCAAAATTGATTCACATACTTTGGAGGATATTCATTCTCTGCCGAAAAAATCGAACGCAGCCATTACCTTGTTTTATTTAGACAGTCAGAACGCTGAAGCCATGCGCCTCGCCCAAGGTAAAATAATTGCGTGGAAACAAAGTGGTATTGAAGGGCAAGGTATGCTGAGTGTCGCAACTCGTTTTGGCTATATTGGGGCTAAACTTCCCGAATCGCTTAAAGCAAATATTTATATTCAATTGGATCGACTAGACGATTTTTTGCTGATTCAGCGCGATGTTGACCTACTTTCACCCTTTAAAGAGAAAGGATTACTGGACGCTATGCAAAACTGTGAATAGATGTGCACCCGAATTAACACGGGGGAGATTTAAGTCTGATCGGAAATGGCGGCAATGTTATTAACCTAATGTCTTTTTCCTCACCTTTTCTTCCCCTTTTCCCTCCCCTTTTTTTAGGGAAGCTCCAAGGATGGAGTTGCGCCTCTAGTACACAAAAATCACGGGGTGAACTGTCTACGTGAACATGCCATGGCTTCGCCCCAAGGTAGCGTTTTTCGCTATTCTCCAAAAACCTAACAAACCAGCTTTCAAAGCCGCCATTCCAGCTATAGTATGACCCTTCCGTCCACACGAGAATCAGCAATACCCACCATGAAAAGTACCGAATGCCTGACAGAATTATTTGAAAGCCTGAACGCGGGCACCGTGATAATCACACCCAATAAACGCCTCAGTCGTTTTGTGCAGAGCCAATACGCAAATTTTATGGCGGCAAAGGGTGTGAGTGCATGGCCAACCTTACCCTGCTATTCACTCTCTGGCTGGTATTACGATCTTTGGGACAAGCTGCAGTTTGTCGATAGCTCAGCCGCACGTCTTCGAGTAATGAGTGCCAGTCACGAAAAGGGTATCTGGCAGAAAATTATAGAAGCCAATAGCGACGCGCTGGAGCTGTTCAATATTTCGGCGGCCGCTTCGGTGGCGCGTTCTGCCTGGAATACGCTGGTGGAGTGGCAACACGACCCCTGTTCGCTGCAAGATAACGACGCTAAGTACACGCTGTGGGCGCAGCAGTATCAGTCTTATTGCGAGGGGCGTTCGTTGACTGATTCGGCACGGATGGTCAATTACCTGTGTACGTCCATCGAAAGCGGTGTGCTGTCCATCCCTGCAAATCTTGTATTGCTGGCCTTCGATGAACTCACGCCGCAAACCACACGTTTGCTTAAGGTCGTTACAGGGCAGGGCAGCACAATTCAACAATGTGATACCGGCATTGCGCGAACGAAGGTAGCGCGTATTGCTCTGGGGGATTTCGATAGTGAAGTGAACTCAGCGGCGCGCTGGGCGGCCAATATTATTGAGCGTGAACCCGATGCGAGTGTGGGTATTGTGATCGAAAATCTCGCTGCCAGTCGCGCCAAGGTCGAAGGCATTTTTACTTCGGTGTTTGAGCCGCAATATATTCTTCCCGACCGCCAATGCCACGCCAGTGGTTTTAATATTTCGGCCGCACAACCGCTCGCCACAACGCCGCCAGTGGCCGCTGCATTGCGGGCACTAAGACTTAATTTTCGCGAGCTAGATATTGAAGAGATTAGTCATTTTCTTCACTCTCCGTTTATTAGTTGCTTAAGTGAGTTGCCCGCGCGCGCGCAACTTGAACACGAGTTGCGCGAGCAAGCATTGAAAATAAGAATGTCGCACCTTCGCACTCGGGCGGGTGACTTTGGCGTAAAAAAAGCCGGGCAGGACAAGCGCGAAACAACTCTTGAATCAACACACGAAGCAACTCTCGAAACAACACCCGAAACAATACAGAAAGCAGCGCCGAAGCAAACTAAGCCAACGGGCGAGTTGTATAAAAGCCTGCATGCGTTTCATCAAACAACACTTGTATTGCCAAAGGTTTGCAGCGCCAGTGAATG